>NZ_JBNYXY010000005.1:0-457026 GCF_051380895.1 Janthinobacterium breve
TCTGTCAAAAAATGCATCGCGTCATCAAGCATGTATCGCAGGTTAACAGGCTCTTCTGACGTTTACAAGCCGGAAAATAAAAATGCTGTTCAGTCTTAACTGAACGGCATTAGGCCTTGCGGCCCCTTTCTGATCGGATACAAGCTGAGTTAATGCAGCTTGACCTGCGGCGTGCTGCGCTTGATCAGGAAGCGGCCCATGGCCATGACGGCCGTGCGCACGCTGCCCAGCACGGCGTTGTGGTGCATCAGGTGCAGGCTGACATACATCATGCGCGCGACAAAGCCTTCCACGAACCAGCTCAGGCCCTTCAGGGACCCCATCAGGGTGCCCACCGAGGTGGTGCGCCCGAACGACACCAGCGAACCGTAGTCCAGGTATTCATACGGCTTGGTTTGCGGCGGCTTGCCCTTCGCTTGCAGCAGGAAGGTTTTCAGCAGGTAATCGGCTTGCTGGTGGGCAGCCTGGGCGCGCGGCGGCACCAGCTTGCCGTCCGGCCCCGTGCAGGCGGCGCAGTCGCCCAGCGCGAAAATATTCGCATGGCCCTGCACATTGAGCATGCCCGTCACTTCCAGCTGGCCGGCGCGATTGGTCGGCAAGCCCAGGGTCGACAGGAATTCCGGCGCGCGGATGCCGGCGGCCCACACGCAGATGTCGGCCGCATAGCTGGTGCCGCTGGCCACCGTCACCTTGTCGGACTCGATCGTGGTGACGCGCGTATCGGTCACCACGCTGATGCCATGCTGGTGCAGCAGTTTCGAGGCGGCGATGGAGACGCGCTCGGGCAGCGGCGCCAAAATGCGCGGCGCCCCTTCGAGCAGGGTGATGCGCACGTCCTTGATGGCGTTGAGATTCTGGAAACCATACGCGGCATACACACCGCTCGCTTCGCGCAGCTCGGCCGCCAGCTCCACGCCCGTGGCGCCGCCGCCGATGATGACGATGTCGACGCCGGGATGGCCCGCATCGCCCAGGCGCTGCTCGGCCATGGCCAGCAGTTTCAACAGCGTCAGGCGGAAACGTTCGGCGTCTTCCGTGGCATTCAGGGAAATCGTGTTTTCCTTGGCGCCGGGCACGCCGAAGTAATTCGAGGTGCTGCCCACGGCCAGCACCAGCTGGTCGTAGTGGATCTGCCGTTGCGGCAAGAGCTGCTCGCCCTTGTCGGTGGCGATGGCGCCCACGGTGAGGCTGTTCGACGCCGCGTCGAGCGCGATCAAGGGGCCATAGACATAGGTAAAACCATTGTCATGCGCCAGCATCTGGTAAGACAGGCCCTCCTGATGAATGTCCAGGGTGCCGGCCGCCACCTCATGCAGCGACGGTTTCCAGATATGGTACAGGCGGCTGTCGACCAGGATCACCTGGCCGGGGCCGAGCTTGCGGCTGAGTTTGCAGGCCAGCTCCAGGCCGCCTGCGCCGCCACCTACGATAACGGTTTTACTGTGCAAAGATTCCTCCTGCTTGCGTGTTTAGTCCCTGCGCCCATTGCCATTGCCATTGCCGTTGCCATTGTCGTTGCCATGGCCCCTGCCCGGTTTGTCGTCATGCTTGTCGCGCTTGCCTTCATGCTTATCCCGCTTGTCGTCGCGGCGGTCATCATGATGGTCGCGGTCGCCGTAGTCGGGGCGGCCATGCTGTTGTGGCGGACGTCCGGCTGGACGGCCATGGTCGCCATGCTGCTGGCGGTAACGGGGCACGTACTGATTGTTATACCAACTATCCTGAACGAAATAGACCTCTTGGTTACAGGCATTATACTTGCGGCAGTGCTTGGACCAGTTTTTCGCATGGCCGGGTGGCACGCGCAGATAGATGGGGCGGGCTGAATAGTATTGCGGACGCTGCACGATGACAGGCTGGGCATAGATCAATTGCGGCGCAGGATAGTCACCCACGTCGATGCGTCCGTAAAATCCCGGCTGGCCGATGCTGACGGAAACGCCCACCTGGGCAACAGCGGCGGTGGCGGCCGACAGCAAGACGGCGGCAAGAATCAGGGTTTTCATGGGGACACTCCTTTTATCAGTTATGCCTCGATTGTAGACCTTGTGCGCCGGCTAGTTTGTTCGCAAGGACACATAAGGAAAGCCGTGGCAAACTCACCACAGCTTGCCCAAAGGCACGACCAAGCCGCTGAACAGGGACCAGTCCGGCGACGCTGCCGTCAAGCCGCGCGCCATGCCGATATCGATGGCCAGCCGTGGCGTGGGACTGTACGTGGCCGCCAGCAACAACTGCGCCGTGGCCGCTGCGCCGCGCAAACGCGTGCCCGACACTTCCGCCGTGGCGCCCCAGCGCGCGCTGACGGGCGTGGAAAAGGAGGCCGCCCAGCCCGTCTGCACCCTGCCCGTGCCAGGGTCCGAGGCCCCCAGGCGCGTGGCGTTCAGGTTGGCGTCCATGTGCACGGCGCCCAGGTCGCGGCTGAAAATGCCGTTCAGCGACACGTCACTCTTGCCGCTGCCGATGCTGTCCTTGGCCGTCGGCAACTTCCAGCCCAGTTCCAGACCCAGCGCCGTGGCGCTGTCGAGCAAGAAAGCACGCTTGAGCACGACGGTCGTGTCGCCCACGCCCGTCTCGCGCCGGCCCGTTTCATCGCGCGCGCGCACAAAACCTTCGCCTTCGAGCAGCACGCCCCATTCGGGCGTGAATGCCAGTTTAAACGTGTATGGCAGGCTGGCGCGGCGCGTGTCGTCCGTTTTCGACAGCAAGCCACCCACCTCGAATTCCAGCTGGCCCGGCACGGGCAGCTGGGCGGGACTGGCCACGGAAGGCCGGTACGGCAGGACGGGATCGCCCTCCTGCGCCTGCGCCAATGGCGCCAGGGACAGCAATAGCAGGGAGAAACTCAACAACGGCGAGCGAAGAGACGGCATGGGGGACCCGGAAGTGGCAAATGCGTAATATCGACAGCCTACCACCAAGCCCATGTGTGCGTGTTGTGCCGATCCTGCCGCGTTCAGGCCAGGCGTCGCGCGCCCTGCCTGGCCGGGGGCGCCGGCCGGCGCAATGGCATGACGTTGCTGGCCGGCGCCACGGCCAGCTGTTGCGCCTGGGCATGCAGGCGAAACACGCCCACCAGTTCCGTCAAGGTCTGCGCCTGGTCTTGCAGCGATGCGGCGGCAGCCGCCGCCTCTTCCACCAGGGCCGCGTTCTGCTGCGTCACCTGGTCCATTTGCAGCACAGCCTGGTTGACTTGCTCGATGCCGGCGCTCTGTTCGGCGCTGGCGGCCGTGATTTCCTGCATGATGTCGGCCACCTGGCGCACGCTGGTGACTACTTCATCCATGGTCTTGCCCGCGTCATGCACAAGTCTGGAACCGATTTCCACCTGCTCGACGGAGTCGCCGATCAGGGTCTTGATTTCCTTGGCCGCACTGGCCGAGCGCTGCGCCAGGTTGCGCACTTCGGATGCCACGACGGCGAAGCCGCGCCCCTCCTCGCCCGCCCTGGCCGCTTCCACTGCCGCATTCAAGGCCAGGATGTTGGTCTGGAAGGCGATGCTGTCGATGACGCTGATGATGTCGACAATCTTGCGCGAGGAGGCATTGATCGATTCCATCGTCTGCACCACCTGCCCCACCACGGCGCCGCCCTTGCCGGCCACCTCGGAGGCGGCGCCGGCCAGTACATTGGCCTGGCGCGCATTGTCCGCGTTCTGGCGCACGGCCGACGTCAGCTGCTCCATCGATGAAGCGGTCTCTTCCAGCGAACTGGCCTGCTCTTCCGTGCGTGACGACAAATCCAGGTTGCCCTGGGCGATTTCGCCCGAAGCCGTGTTGATCGTGTCCGTACCCGAGCGCACCTGGCTGACGATGCCCACCAGCTTGTCGCGCATGGTTTTCATGGCGAACAGCAGGCTGGCGCTGTCGTGGCTGGCCGTGCGGATATCCACGGTGAGGTCGCCCCCGGCGATGGCGCCGGCGATCCTGACGGCATACGCCGGTTCGCCACCCAGCTGGCGCGTCAGTCCGCGCGTGATCAGCGCCCCCAGCGCCAGGCCGGCCGCCACGCTGCCCAGCACCAGCGCAATCATGAAGCTGCGGCTGGCCTCGTACACGCCGGACGCCTGCTCGGCGGCTGCCTTGGCGCGCTCTTCTTTCTGCAGCGAGAGTTTATCCAGCACACCGTCGAGTTCATCGGCATGCAGCCGCGTCTTGTTAAGCAGATCGACCAGTTGCGCGCTGTGCTGGGCCAGCGGCTCGGCCGCGGCCAGCGCCAGCGCCTGCTGCATGGTGGCAATATAGTCCGCTTCGACGGCGGCAAAACGGGCAAACAGCTCCTTGGCAGCCGGCGTGACGAACAGCGGCTGCGCCTTGGCCAGGTAGCTTTTATTCATGTCGAGGAATTTGGCGATATCGGCCTGGCGCGTGGCGCGCTCCTCGGCGGTGGTGGCCAGCAAGAAATTACCACGGGCGCGGCCCACCTTGATCAAGGCGATGTTGGCTTCCTTGATGTGCGACAAGCCCAGCAATTCGCTGTTGTACATCTGCCCCGCCATGGTATCGATCTTGCCCATGTTGAAGATGCCGATGCCGGCCACGATGGCCCCCATCAGCGCGACACAGAAAAATGCCGCCAGCAAGCGCGTTCCCACCTTCATCCGGTTCAACATGTTTTCTCCCGTAAACTGGCCGATACTCGATGTAACTGGAGCGTACTGGCTTGAATATAAAGAAAAAACACGGGAAAAAATGCTCGGATTGTCACCAAACAATAATTCCTTGATGTACAACAACATGCAAAACGGCTTGCCATGTTAGCAAGCCGTTCGCCGTCATTCCAGTGATGCCGGAAATTAATGCCCGTTGTGGCCGGCAGGCTTGCGCACCGTCATTTCCACGCCGCCCTTGGCCGGCAGCTTGCCCGTGGCCTGGCCGCGCACCGGTTCCGGCAAGGCGCCCGTCCATTCATAGGCCACGCTGCCGGCCGGGTGCTTGTACCAGCCTGGGTCGCGGTAGTCGCCCGGTTTCTGGTCCTTGCGCACCTTCACCGTGGTAAACATGCCGCCCATGCCGATGGCGCCGAAGGGGCCGTCGCCGGCCATCATCGGCAAGGTATTGTCGGGGATCGGCATCTGCATCTCGCCCATGTCGGCCATGCCCCGTTCGCCCATCACCATGTAGCCGGGCACGAGCTGGTTGATCTTCGCGGCCACGCCCTGGTGGTCGACGCCGATCATGGTGGGCACGTCATGCCCCATGGCATTCATCGTGTGGTGCGACTTGTGGCAATGGAAAGCCCAGTCGCCCAGGTCCGTGGCAGTGAACTCCACGGCGCGCATCTGGCCCACGGCAATATCGGTTGTCACCTCTGGCCAGCGCGACTCGGGCCGGGTCCAGCCGCCATCCGTGCCCGTCACCTCGAATTCGTGGCCATGCATGTGGATCGGGTGGTTCGTCATGGTCAGATTGCCCACGCGCACGCGCACCTTGTCGCCCTGGCGCACGACCATGGGGTCGATGCCCGGGAAGACGCGGCTGTTGAAGGTGAACAGATTAAAATCCGTCATGGTCATGATCTTCGGCGTGTAGCTGCCGGGATCGATGTCGTAGTTGCTGAGCAGGAAGACGAAATCGCGGTCCACCTTCATGAAATTCGGGTCTTTCGGGTGCGTCACCCAGAACCCCATCATGCCCATGGCCATCTGCGTCATTTCATCGGCATGCGGGTGGTACATGAAGGTGCCGGGCCGCTTGGCAACGAATTCATACACGAAGGTCTTGCCCGGAGGAATGCCCGGCTGGGTCAGGCCCGTGACGCCATCCATGCCGTTCGGCAAACGCTGGCCATGCCAGTGCACGCTGGTGTGTTCCGGCAATTTGTTGGTGACGAAGATGCGCACGCGGTCGCCCTCCACCACTTCGATGGTGGGACCGGGCGACTGGCCGTTGTAGCCCCACAGGTTGGCCTGCATGCCGGGCGCCAGTTCGCGCACGACGGGTTCGGCCACAAGGTGGAATTCCTTGACGTTGTTGTTCATGCGCCAGGGCAAGGACCAGCCATTCAGGGTGACGACGGGGTTGAATGGCCGCCCGTTCGGCGGCGGAGGCGGCGCTTTGGTATCGGCGCCGGCCATGCTGACGGCTTCCGGCAACGATGCCGCACCCACGCGGCTGACGGCCGCCGCGCTCAAGGCAACGGCGCCCGCATTCATGAAAAAGTTTCTACGTGTAATCATCATTATTCCTTCGCGGCAGAGCCGCTGCCATTGATGGCTGATTGCAATTCGGTTTGCGCGATCCAGAAATCACGCTGGGTGTCGATGGCGCTGTTGACGCTGGCGACCTGCTCGCGCGCGTCAGCCAGCAGTTCGAATACGCTGGCCAGCATGCCGTTGTAGCGCAGCAAAACTTCATGCGAAATCGTCTTGCGCAGCGGCACGACTTCATCACGGTAGTGGCGCGCCAGGTCATACGCCGTGCGGTAGCTGGAATACGCCTCGCGCACTTCGGAGCGTGCCCGCAGCGCCGTGCCCGCCGTGCGCTGCAGCGACTGCTCGTACAAGGCTTGCGCCTTGGCGTTGCGCGCCGAGCCCCAGTCGAACAAGGGTAATTCGAGGGACACCGCATAGCCGTTTTCACGCGGCGCTTCGCTCGTGCTCTTGTTGGTGTAGCCCACGTCGAGCACATTGACGAAACCCGTCACCTTGGCCAGGCCCAGCGCGTCGGCCGTCGCATGCGCGTCGAGTTTCGCTCTTTGCACGTCGAGGCGCTGCTCCATCGCCTGCGCCTCGATATTGCCCGCCTCAGCTGCCTGGGCCGGCAAGTCGGGCAGGCGCGACGGTAAAGTAAAGGCTGTCTGCTTGCCCCAAAGGCCAAGCAGGCGCGTCAGGTGCTCACGCGTGGCCGTGGCCTGGTGGCGCGCGCGCGCCAGGTCGCCGACGGCGTCCGCATAAAACACTTGCTGGCGCGCCTGGTCGAGGCGGCTCCAATTGCCCGCCTGCTGCAAGCGCGTGGCCAGTTCCGCGCCCGCCTCGGCTGATACCAGCGCCCGCTGCATGAAAGCTTCCGTCTGCACGGCCGCGACGGCATTGAAATACGCGCGGCGCGTGTCAGACGCCAGTTGCACGGCGCTGATGGCCGCCTGCAGCTTGGCTTGCTCGAAACGGCCTCGCTCGATGTTGACGCGCATCGGCATGGTCAGCAGTCCCGCCAGGTCGAAACTGACGCCGCGGTCGATTTCATTGCCATGGCTGCCATGCGAGCGGCCGAACGACAGGCCCGGGTTGCGCAAGCGACCCGCTTGCACCAGGTCCGCCTCGGACGCGCCCAGTTCGGCCAGCGCCACTTTCAGGCTGCGGTTGTTCATCAGGGCGATGCGCACGGCGCTGTCGGCGTCCAGGGGCTGGGCCAGCAGTTGCGTCAGCTTGTCCTCGCCGCCCTTGTCCGCCAGCGCGTCGGGAGCGCCCGTGCGGGCGTCGGCCAGTGCAGACACCGTCTGCATGCCGCCATCCTGGCTGAAGCTGGCGCAGCCGCTGAGCAGCAAGACGGCCGCCAGCGCCAGCGGCGTCAAACAAGTTGATTTTGTGAAACGGGCCATGTCAATGTCCTTCATGCTGGTGTTGCGGGGCGGACTGGGCGGCCGGCTTGGGACTGGACTTATCCATTGGCATCTTGTGGCCCTCCATCTTGTGGCCCTCCATCTTCATCATGCCCATGTGGCCGCCGGCCTTGCCGACTTTCTCGTTGACGGCGCGCCAGGCCTGGTCGGGCGTGGCCTCGTCTTCCACGGCAGGACGGTAGCCGGCAAAGGCGGAGCGGTACGTGGTGGCCGGCACGGGCGCTTGCGCCTCTTGCGGGGTGGGCTGGGGCTGGGACTGAGCGGCGGCGACCGGGCTGGCGGCACTGGCGGCCAGCGGCAGCACCAACAGCGCGAGGCTGAACAGGTATTTCATGGTATTCCTTGAATAGGGTGTGGCGCGGCGGGCGCGCAGGTGAAACGTGAGGGCGCGGCAAGCACGGCCGCGATGGACGTGCTGCAGCCGCACCGCCAGGTTCAACGGGCGGTCAGGCGGAGCGCGTGCTTCTCGGGGGACGTTCGGGACCAGGCGGGATATGCCCGTCGAACAGGGAGTCGGGCGCCAGCGCCGGTGGCGGCGCGCGCAGGGTCAAGGCGTGCAAGGCGGGCATGCCTGGGGGCGCTGTGGCGCCCACCGTGCAGGCGCCATGGTTGCTGCAATCGTGGCCATGCTGCGTGGCGCCGCCATCATCCATGGCCATCTTCATCTGCACCGACTGGTCCGCCATCTGCATGTCGGCCATGTCGTGGCACTGGGGTGCTTGCATTGCTACAGCGGTGACGGTGACCCTTACCGCCAGCTCGTCCACGCAGCAGCTGCGCATGGCCGACGCAAAGCCCTGCAAGGGCAGCGTGACGGCCAGCAGCCAGAGCAGCGAGCGGGCGAGAAAGCGGAAAAAGGCACGGTTCATGGCATGGACTATAAACCTTCCCACATGAGGAAGGTCAAGTCCCTATTTGCCCTCGTTGCCATGCGTCAGCCAGATGAGGTAGACGCCGTAATAGCCCTGCCCTTCGAATACGGCCTGGCCATCGGCAAACGACACTTGCTGCACCTCATTGATGGTGAAATAGGCGCGGCCATCGGCCGCCTCCACATCTCCCCAGTGGCGCGCACGCGGTGGCAGGTAGCCGCTGGCGCGCCCGATGGCGGCCAGCAAGTCGCCGATCATGAAGTCGACCAGCATCCCGGCCAGCAGCGGCCGGTGGCCCGCCAGCATGGCCGTGATGTCGGGGTAGCCGGCTTCCTTGAGTTCGGGCAAGTCGCTTTCCTCGTACTGCAGGTCGTCTTCGCGGCAAGTCTGCAGGAAACTGTTGAAGGGCTCGTCCAGCAGCCCCGCCAGCGCCGCTTCCGGCACGCTCAGGCGAAACGGGTGCAGCGGCAGCGCGCAGCGCTGGCCATAGTTGAGTTCGCGGCAGCCGAGGAAGGCCAGCGGGTGGCGCTGGCCAGCGACCTGACACTGCACGCCGGGCAATCCTGCGTCCGCCATCAACTGCCCATCCCCGCCGCCCGCATCAGCAGGCGCATCGCCCACGCGGCCAGGCCCAGGGCGGCCACGCTGAGCAGCCAGATGCCGGCCATCCAGGCCAGTCGTTTCCACCATGCTTGTTGTCCCTGTTTGATGTGTTTCATCAGTGATATCCATCTTCCGGGTGGACTTTGCCACGAAACACATAATAGGACCACACCGTATACATCAGGATGACGGGGATGATGAACAGCGCCCCCACCAGCGTAAAACCCTGGCTTTGTGGCGGCGACGAGGCTTGCCAGATAGTCACCGACGGCGGGATGATGTGCGGCCACACGCTGATGCCCAGGCCCGTATAGCCGAGGAAAACGAGCGCCAGCGTGCACAGGAATGGCATCGTTTGCTGCCCGCGCCGCAGGGCCCGCAGCAACAGCCAGCCCGCGCCCAGTACCAGCAGCGGCACGGGCAGGAAGCAGAGCAGTTGCGGCAGCGCAAACCAGCGCGCGGCGATGGTCGGGTCGACCAGCGGCGTCCACAGGCTGATGACGGCGATCACGCCCAGCAGCAGCCACACGAGCACGCGCGTGATGCGGCCCGCGCGCGCCTGCAGGCTGCCCTGCGTCTTCATGATCAGCCAGGTGCTGCCCAGCAAGGCATACGCCACCACCAGCCCGGCGCCCGTGAACAGCGAGAACGGCGTGAGCCAGTCCAGCGCGCCGCCCGCATAGCTGCGGTTGACTACCGGCATGCCCTGGATGTAGGCGCCCAAAGTCACGCCCTGGAAGAAGGCGGCGGCCACGGAGCCGCCGATAAACGCCTTGTCCCACACATGGCGTTCATGCTCGCGCGCCTTGAAGCGGAACTCAAAGGCCACGCCGCGGAAGATCAGGCCCATCAGCATGAAGCTGAGCGGCAGATAGCAGGCGCTGAGCACCACCGAATAGGCGAGCGGAAAGGCGGCCAGCATGCCGGCGCCGCCCAGCACCAGCCAGGTTTCGTTGCCGTCCCAGACGGGTGCGACCGTATTCATCATCACGTCGCGCTCGCTCTTCTCCTGGAAAAACGGATACAGGATGCCGATGCCCAGGTCGAAACCATCCATCACCACATACATCATGATGCTGAACAAGATAATGATGGCCCACAGTAGTGGCAGATCAATGCCCATGCGAATTTCCTCCTTCTGCTTCAACATGCGCGGCCGAGATGGGCCGCGCGGGCGTGCGTTCCTGGCCGGGCCCGCCATGCTCGACGCGCTCGCCCTCGTGCGGCTGCGGCCCCACGCGGATCAAACGCAGCAGGTAGCCGATGCCCGTGCCGAAGACGGCAAAATAGATGACGATGAACAGCACCAGGGTGATGCCCAGCTGCGTGGCGCCATGCGCCGAGACGGCGTCCTCCGTGCGCAGCAAGCCGTACACCGTCCACGGCTGGCGGCCGATCTCCGTCGTGTACCAGCCGGCCAGCATGGCCAGCAGCCCGCTGGGTCCCATCCACAGGGCGCAGCGCAGGAAGAGGCGCGAGCGCCACAGGGTGCCGCGCCAGCGCAGCCACGCGCTCCAGAGTCCCAGCGCGATCATCAGCATGCCCAGCCCCGCCATGAGGCGGAAGGACCAGAACACGACGGGCGAATTGGGCCGGTCGCGCGGCGCGAATTGCTTCAGGGCGGGAATCGTGCCATTCCAGTCGTGCGCCAGGATCAGGCCGCCCAGGCGGGGGATTTCCACCTTGTACAGGGTTTCCTCGCGCGCCATGTCGGGCCAGCCGAACAGGATCAGCGGCGTGCCCTCGTTGCCCGTGTTTTCCCAGTGGCCTTCCATGGCGGCCAGCTTCGCCGGCTGGTGCTCCAGGGTATTCAAGCCATGCAGGTCGCCGATCACGGCCTGGAGGGGCGCGACGATCAGCAGCATGGACAAGCCCATGCCCATCATCTTGCGGATGGCCCCATTGTCATTGCCGCGCAGCAAATGCCAGGCGGCCGACGCCACCACCAGCAAGGCCGTGGCGAGGAAGGCGGCCACGCTCATGTGCAGCAAGCGGTACGGGAACGAGGGGTTGAAGATGACGGCCAGCCAGTCAACAGGCACCACGCGCCCGTCGACGATGGCATGGCCCTGCGGCGTCTGCATCCAGCTGTTCGATGCGATGATCCAGGTGGCCGAGATCAAAGTGCCGAGCGCCACCATGGCTGTGGCGAACATGTGCAGGCCGGGCCCCACGCGGTGCCAGCCGAACAGCATCACGCCCAGGAAGCCCGCTTCCAGGAAGAAGGCCGTCAGCACTTCATAGGCCAGCAGCGGCCCCGTGATGCTGCCCGCGTAATCGGAAAAGAAACTCCAGTTGGTGCCAAACTGGTAAGCCATGACGAGGCCGGAAACGACGCCCATGCCGAAATTGACGGCGAAAATCTTCGACCAGAAGTGGTACAGGTCACGGTACACAGCGTCCTGCGTGCGCAGCCACGCCGCCTCCAGCACCGTCAGGTAACTGGCCAGGCCGATGGTAATCGCAGGAAAAATGATGTGGAATGAGATGGTGAAACCGAACTGGACGCGTGCCAGTTCCAGTGACGTAAGCCCTAACATGTGTTGCCTTCCCGACGTGTGACGTCTGTTTTACCCAGGCCTCCACTCTAGGCTTTGCCAGTAAAACATAACAGACTCAGAATCGGGAGTAAACATAGGATCAGTTTGACGTTTGCCGAATGACAAGGTCAAACCGATCCGGTGGGAAAAAGTCTCAGGCGGGCTCGGCAAGGCCCACGCGGTTGCGTCCATTTTCCTTGGCCACATACAGGGCCGCGTCGGCGGCCAGCAGCACGGCGTCCGTGCTGCGCGCACCGTGCGACGACGAGACCACGCCCAGCGAGACCGTGATGGCGCCCGCGCCGGGAATCACGGCGGCGGCCACCTTGGCGCGCAGGCGCTCGGCCACTTGCATGGCCACATCCAGGTCGGCGTCGGGCAGCAGCATGATGAATTCATCGCCGCCATTGCGGCACAGAACGTCGGCATCGCGCGAACAGGCGCGCATCAGCTGCGCCAGGCGCCGGATGACGTCGTCGCCCACGGCATGACCCCAACGGTCATTGACTTGCTTGAAATGGTCGATATCCAAGGCGATGACGGAAAAGGGCCGCGCCTGCGCCTGCCAATCGTCCAGCGCCGCCGCCATGCCGCGCCGGTTCGACAAGCCCGTCAGCGGGTCCGTCTGCACGTCGGTCTTCAGCTTGCCTATCCTGTTCTGCAGCAGCGCCAGGCCTTTCAGCAAGGCTTTCTTGATCTGCGCCGCTTCCACATACCACGAGCGGATGGCGGCGATGCGTTCTGCCGTGCCAGGCGCATCCATGCGCCGCGCGCCCTCGGCCAGCTGCATCAGGGGCCGTGAAATCAGGCTGGCCAGCCACCAGATGAATGGCAGGCTCAGCAAGGCGATCGGCAGCGAATGCCACACCGTATTGACCATCAACTGGTTCAGCGGGGCCAGCGTCATGGCCGTCGGACGCTGTGCCACGATGCCCCAGCCCGTCGACGGCATGATGGCGTAGCCAGCCAGCATGTCCACGCCCAGGCTGTTGTGCATGCGCCGGCTGCCGCCGCCCTGCTGCGCGATGATGGCGTCGATCACTTCATTGCTGCCGGCCACGTCGCCCAGGCGCTCGGGGTCCGGGTGGTATAGCAGACGGCGGTTCTGGTCCACCACGTACAGGTAGGAGCCGTCGCGGTAGTAATGCTGGCCCAGCATGGTGTACAGGATGTTTTTCTGTTTCAGGTAGATGCTGCCGCCCACATAACCGAGGTAGCGGCCATCCTTGCCAAGGATGGGATGCGAGATGAAGACCACCAGGTTGCCGGCCGAGGACATGTACGGCTGCGTCACCAGCGGGCGCCGCTCGCGCAGCGCCTGCACGGCGCCGGCCGAATCGAGCGTGCGGTGCTTGAGTGCCAGCGTTTCCGGCGACACGCCCAGCACCTTGCCCTGGGCATCGACGATGAGCACGGAATTGAAGCTGTTCGTTTGCAGGCGCAGCCGCTGCGCCTCGTCCGTCAGCCAGGCGTCGTCGCCCATGCGCGCCGGCAGCCCACCGGCGCTGTAAGCGAGCTGCTGGCGTGCCGACTGCAGGAAATCCTCGGCCGTGCTGGCCAACTTGCTCGCATACGCGTGGTTCGCTTCCAGCGTGGTATCGATCAGCAACTGGCGCTGCACGCTGTAGCTGGCATAAAACGTATTGGCCAGGGACACCAGGGCGCTGGCAAAGGCCACGAGCACGATCAAACGGCGCAAATTCATGCGCGGAACAGGTTTAGTCCACATGGCGTCGGCAAAAATGGGATGGTGGAAGTGTTGCGCTAAAGAAAAGGCGCATTATACCGAGACACCCGTGCCAATATTGAAATCTTGGCATCAATGGTCAAAGAATGTGTACAAGCGGCAACGCAGGACGCTGCCGCCTTGATTTGCATCAAGCGTGGATGGCGTGCTTCCTGACCCAGTCCACATAGCGCTGCATCCAGCCCTGGAAGAAGCCCAGACTGGCCGGGCCGATGCCGCCATGCTCGTCGAACAGACCTTCCTTGGCCTGGATAAACATCTCGGGCTGGCCCAGCAGGGGCACGTCCAGATAGGCCAGCACATTGCGCAAATGCTGCTGCGCCAGCGCCGTGCCCGTGGCACCCACGGAAACACCGAGCACGGCGCCCGGCTTGCCGCCCCACACGCTCTGGCCGTACGGACGCGAACCATGGTCGATGGCGTTTTTCAGCACGCCGGGGATGGAGCGGTTGTATTCGGGCGTGAGGAAGAGCAAGGCTTGCGAAGCGGAAATATCCGACTTCAGGCGCAGTACCTGCTCGGCCTGCGCGCCATCGTCATCCTGATTGTACAGCGGCAAGTCGCCGATGTCGATATGTTTAAAAGAAAACTCGGGCGGCGCCAGCTTGATGATGGCGTCGGCCAGCTTGCGGTTGAAGGAATCCTTGCGCAGGCTGCCGACGATGATTGCGACTTGATATTGGCTCATGAAAATCCCCGATGATGGTTAAAAAAAAGCCCTGAGGTGCGATGCACGTCAGGGCTATCTTGCCACACAATCATCGGTTTGGCGCTGCCTAGCGTGCGGCGCCGGCCAATCCCTGGTACTCGCGGTAATAGCGCCCGCCCAGGTTCGTCAACACTTCATAGCCGATGGTATTGGCCATGGCCGCCACGGCGTCGACCGGGTGTTCGGCGCAGATCAGGTCGACCAGGCTGCCCGGCACCACGCGCTCCTGCGCGATGGCGCTCACGTCCAGGGTAATGGAATCCATCGAGATGGCGCCGATCTGCGGCACTTTTACGCCGTCGACGATGGCCAGGCCCTGGTTGCTCATGCTGCGCAGCCAGCCGTCGGCATAACCGACGGAGACGGTGGCCACCTGGCGCGGCTCGCTGGCCGTGTAGCGGCGGCTGTAGCCCACGTGGTCGCCGGCGGCGATCGTGCGCGTTTGCAGCACTTTGCCTTGCAGTCGGACCACGGAGCGCAGGGGATTGGGTTCGCCGCCCTGCGGCCCGATGCCGTACAGGGCCGCACCGGGGCGCACCAGGTCGAAGTGATAGTCGGGCGACAGGAAGATACCCGAGGAATTGGCCAGACTGGCGCGGTACTGCGGCAAACGGGCGCGGATGGCGATGAAACGGGCCAGCTGCTCGCCATTCATGGGGTTGCTCCGCTCGTCGGCGCACGCCAGGTGGCTCATGATGTAGCGCACCTTGATGCCGTCAAGAAAGTGTGCATCCAGCAGCCAGCCATCGATTTCCTGCGGCGACAAGCCCATGCGCGACATGCCGCTGTCGACCTGCACGATGGCGTCCAGGGTGGTGCCCAGCGCTGCTGCATGCTTGCGCCAGCCCGCCACCTGCGGCTCGCTGTTGAGCACGGGCGTCAAGCCGTGGGCCGTGAATTCGCCTTCCGTATCGACGGGCGGGCCGTGCAGCACGAAGATGGCCGCATCCGGCGCCACGTGCGGGCGCAGGCTGATGCCCTCTTCCAGGTGGGCCACGAAGAAATGGCGGCAACCCTCTTCATACAGGGCCGCGCCCACTTGCGCGGCACCGAGGCCATACGCGTCGGACTTCACCACGGCCGAGCAGGCGGCCGGATGGGCCTTGTCGCGCAGCAGCCGGTAGTTGGCGCGCAGAGCGTCCAGGTCCACCGTCAGGATGGCGCCGCTACGCTCCTTGAGAGGCATGCTGGCCGCCATCTCAGGCTCCCGCGTATTGCAGTTTGCCGCCGCGCTGCGCGCCGCTGTAGCGGCTGACGGACAGGTCGTCGGCCAGAATCGCCGGCTGTTTCGACGACATCAGGTCGGCCAGCAATTGCGCCGAACCGCAAGACATGGTCCAACCCAGCGTGCCGTGACCCGTGTTCAGGAACAGGTTGCGCAGCGGCGTGCGGCCGACAATCGGCGTGCCATCCGGCGTCATCGGACGCAAGCCCGTCCAGAACGTGGCCTCCGCCGTGTTGCCGCCGCCAGGGAACAGGTCATTGACGACCATTTCCAGGGTTTCGCGGCGGCGCGGATTCAGGTCCAGGTTGTAACCGGCGATTTCCGCCATGCCGCCCACGCGGATGCGGTCGTCGAAACGCGTGACGGCAATCTTGTAGGTTTCATCGAGGATGGTCGACACGGGCGCCTTGGCCGCGTTGACGATAGGCACGGTGATCGAATAACCCTTCAGTGGATACACGGGGATGTCCAGCAGCGGCTTCATGAAGCCGGTCGAGTAGGAACCGAGCGCCACCACATAGGAATCGGCCTTGACGATTTCCGCGCCGCATTGCACGCCAGCAATTTCGTCGCCCTGCGTCAGCAGCGCGTCGATCGCCACGCCATAACGGAACTTCACGCCCAGCGCCACGGCCATCTCGGACAGGCGCGTGGTAAACAGCTGGCAATCGCCCGTTTCATCGTTGGGCAGGCGCAAGCCGCCGAACAGCTTGTCCTTGACACCTTCCAGGGCCGGTTCGGCGCGCGACAACTCGTTGCGCTGCAGCACTTCATACGGCACGCCTGCATCCTTGAGCACTTCGATATCCTTGGCGGCGTCGTTGTATTGCTTTTCAGTGCGGAACAATTGCATCGTGCCTTGCTGGCGGCCTTCATAGGTGATGCCCGCCTCGGCGCGCAGCACCTTGAAGCAGTCGCGGCTGTATTCAGCCAGGCGCACCATGCGCTCCTTGTTCACGGCATACGCTTCCGGTGTGCAATTACGCAACATCTGCCACATCCATTTCAGCTGGGCGGCGCTGCCGTCGAGCGAAATGGCCAGTGGCGCGTGGCGCTGCATCATCCACTTCACGGCTTTCAGGGGAATGCCGGGCGCGGCCCATGGCGAGGCGTAGCCGGGCGAGATTTGCCCCGCATTCGCGAAGCTGGTTTCCAGTGCCGGGCCCGGCTGGCGGTCGATGACGGTCACCTCATGTCCTGCCTTGGCCAGATAGTAGGCACTGGTGACGCCGATGACGCCGCTACCCAGAATCACGATACGCATAGTTTCCTCATTATATTTTTTAGGCTAACGCCAGATTAACCGCTATCATATTGGGAAAGAGCCAGTATTTGTTCACGTATAAATCGAGATATTCAGCAATAAATCATGAGAATCCTTAAAGAATCGGCACGTGGCCTCGACAAGCTGGACCGCCACATCCTGCGCATCCTGCAACAGGATGGCCGCATCTCGATGAAAGACCTGGGCGAACAGGTGGGCCTGTCCATCACGCCCTGCATCGAGCGGGTCAAGCGCATGGAGCGCGACGGCGTCATCACGGGCTACCACGCCAAGGTGAACCCGGCCGCGCTGGGCGCCAAGCTGCTCGTCTTTGTGGAGATTACGCTGAATCAAAAGTCGGCGTCCGCCTTCGAGCAATTCCGCCGCGAAGTGCTGCAAATTCCCGAGGTACAGGAATGCCACCTGGTGTCGGGCGACTTCGATTACCTGATCAAGGCGCGCATCCATGAAATGGCCGAGTACCGCAAACTGCTGGGCGACATGCTGTTGCAGCTGCCGGGCGCCGCGCAATCAAAAAGCTATGTGGTGATGGAAGAAATCAAGGAAACCCTGGCGCTCTCGACCGACGTATTACAGAGCCGGTAAAAGTACCGGCTACCTGTACTGGTGGCATCGTTTTGTGCGCCTTTGTATAATCTTGTAGCACATTCGTCGCGACACAAGCACACTCCCCTCCTGACATCACGCCCGTCCCCTCTGAGATTGGAAGCAGTGATGCACACTGGGAGTCCATATGAACACATTGATAAAACTGGCAGCTTCCTGCCTCGCGGGCCTGGCCGTGGCCATGTGCACCGCCAGTGAATACAAGGTCAACCGCGCGCCGGACAACGGCGCCATCTATCAGAACATCAAGGTCGGCAAGACCACCCGCCTCGACCTCGACGCGGCCCTGGGCAACGCCACCGTGGTCAGCTTCGATCCCGGCTATGAAGTCTGGGTCTACAAGAACCAGTTGCAAACGCCCAAGGTGACGCGGCTGATCCCCCTGCTGGGCGAAAAAGGCACGCGCGAAGTGGCCGTCATGTTCGACCAGGCGGGCATCGTCAGGAAATTCCGGATCCACGAGCCGCGCAAGTAGGCGCAAACCGGCGCTGGCCTCCAGCGCCCGGCCGACCGCGTGCGACAGCGAACGGACGCCGCCAGCCATGCGGCTATACTGGCTGCTGGCTCCGGCCGCCCACCGCTCACTCACCCAGCAAGGAGTTTCCATGCGCCTGCCCCTGATCGCCCCGAAAGACCTGACGCCCGAACAAAAGCCGCTGTATGACGATATGCGCAAAGGCATCGCCAGCAATTTCAACGATTTCATCGCCGTGCGCGAAGACGGCGCCCTGATGGGGCCATGGAATCCGTGGCTGCACGAACCGGCCATCGGCAAGGCCATCTGGGACCTGACCCTGGCCATGACGGCCAACGCCACGCTGCCCGACAATGTGCGCCAGATTGCCATCTTGGTGGTCGGCGCGCGCTACAACGCCGCCTATGAAATCTACGCCCACATCGCCGTCGCGGAGCGTGAAGGCATGTCGGCCGAGCGCCTGGCCACGCTGGTGGCCGACGTCAAGCCGGGCGACCTGGACAAGCACGAAAGCGTGGCCTACGACCTGGCCTACACGCTCAGCCGCGCCGGCACGCTGCCGGAGCCGGTATACCGGCTGGCACTGGCCACCTTCGGCCAGCACGGCGTCAACGAGCTGATTTACCTGGTGGGCCTGTACGCGCTGGTCTCGACCACGCTGAACGGCTTCAACGTGCCGGTGCCGGAACGCGACTGAAGACCACTGACCTTCATCCCGCCCTACCCGTGCCAGGCTTGATGCCGGTCAGCTTGGCGCCGCGCTGGCTTCCCGCTGCGGCCGGTGCGCCGCGGCGCAAGCCGCCACGCCCGCCAGCAGCAGAATCGTCGCAGCCGCTTCCACAGCCGTGGGCCAGCGCTGTTCCCACAAGTAGCCATACAACAAGGCAAACAGGAATTCAAAGACGATCATCTGCCCCATCATGGTCAGCGGCAAGACCCGGCTGGCATGGTTCCACAAGCCATTGCCAACGACAGAGCACAGCAGCGCGACACCCGTAACGACGCCGGCAAATTGCAGCCAGGCCGTGGCGCCATGCTGTGCAGGTGAGGCAAGCGCGACGGGAACGGCCAGCAGCAGCGCGGCAGCCCCCGTGACCACGCCCGTCAGCAAATTCCACTCCTGCGCCGAGACCGAGCGCAGCCGCCCCAGCCAGCGGCTGTTACCGACCGCATACACCGTCCACGACAGCAGCGCCGCCAACGCGCACAACAGCCCCAGCAGGGACGAATGTCCCGGATGCGCCAGCGACTGCCAGCTAATGCAGGCCAGCCCGCCCGCGCTCAGCAGCAGTGAAGGGATCAATTGTCGCAGCGGCACGGCATGCCGGTCGCGGCTGCCCACGAGTGTGACGACCAGCGGCAGCAAGCCGATCACCATCGACGTCATGGCCACGCCGCCCGCCTGCACGGCGCTGGCCAGCAGCACGTAATACACGATATTGCCGGTCAGGCTGAGCCAGATCAACCCGCGCCATTCGCGCCAGGTCAAGATGCGCAGCAGGCGCCGCCACGACGGCGCGACCAGCACGGCCGCGATCAGGCCATACGCCAGGTAGCGGCCCACGGACAGTTCCAACGGCTGGAATGCGGGGATCAGCGCCGGCGCCAGGAACACCAGCCCCCATAGCGCGCCCGCGGCTATGCCGGCCAGCATGCCCAGCCGGATCTTGTTCTCTTGATGCATGCTCAATCTCCTGAAAAGGAGATTGTG
Organism: Janthinobacterium breve; assembly: GCF_051380895.1. Classification (NCBI taxonomy): domain Bacteria; kingdom Pseudomonadati; phylum Pseudomonadota; class Betaproteobacteria; order Burkholderiales; family Oxalobacteraceae; genus Janthinobacterium; species Janthinobacterium breve. The sequence continues at coordinate 19,334 of NZ_JBNYXY010000005.1, forward strand.
GCAAGTCTGCCGCGTCTATTCTTGGCGCCAGCTACTGCCTTATTGACCGTTTCTCGCGACATGCGCGCCGGTAGGCCGCTGGCGTCACATCCATGCTGTCGCGCATGGCACGCGTCAGTGCGCTTTGCTCGGAAAAGCCGGCCGCCAGCGCGATCTCGGCGAGGCTGGCGTCGCTGGCGCCAAGCAAGTCGCAAGCGCGCGCCATGCGCTGCTGCAACAGACAGGCATGCGGGCTGGTATCCATTTCCTCGCGGAACAGCGCGTGCAGGCGGCTGACGCTCAGGCTGGCAAAGCGCGCCATCGACGCCGTCGACCACGGCAAGCCCGGCTCGGCTTGCACGCGGGCAATCAGCGCGCCCAGGCGCGAACGGGGTTGCGGCTCGCCCAGCAGCAAGGTATCGAGCAATAGCGGCGTCCAGCCCGTGACGATGGCCGGCGTCAGCGCCTGCTGCTGCGCCATGACGCCCAGGTATTCAATCAGCTTGCGGGCGCCCAGCCCGATCGCCGTATAAGGACGCTCCAGCAGGCGCTGCCAGCTGCCCGTCGCTACGGCGGCCGCGGCCACATCGAGGATGATGGAATGGTTGGCCACCTTGCTATGCTGGGCATGCCAGGTGTGCGCCGGTATCACCACGCCCAGCTGCGTATCGACTTTCCCCTGCCGGCCGTCGATGTCCAGCAACAGCTGGCCGTGCACGGGCAGCACCAGCTGCACGAAATCATGCCGGTCCGGCGCGCCGATTTCCGCGTAGCTGCGAAGGCTGAGGTCGATTGCAGAGTGTGGAGTGCTGGACATGGCGAGGCCGCCTGGGCGAAGAACTCCCCATTTTATCAGTTCAGATATCACAGGCAGGTGCTCCGATACGCGCGCCTGGCGCTGCCCTCTTGCCCTACACTGGCGTTTTACCCTGCCCGACCTCCATGCAACGACCTGCAAACCTCGCCCATATTTCGGTGGAACAAGACTGGCAACACACGACAGCGTATCCACCGCTCGGCTTCACTCCGTTTTCCGAAGGCGCACTGGGCAATGGCGACACTTTCGGCCTGTACTGGCCCATCGGCCGCGAAGCGGGCGAACCGATCGTCGTCGAAACCTGGCACGACGAGTGGCGCATCCAGCCGCACTTTTCCAGCCTGGCGGCATTTCTGCAAGCCTATGCAGCAGCCGAAGACGAGTATGTCGGCACGCCGTCGCTGGCCGACGACCCCGCTTCACCGCGCGCTGCCTTCCTGGCAGCCAGGGAATTGATTGCGCAGCAAAACCCGGCTGCGGCCATCGCCCTGCTGGAAGCGGCGCTCGCCATCGTTCCCGAATATACGGACGCCCTGGTGCTGCTGCATGGCCAGCATGTGCGCGCGGGAAGAATCGATGCAGCCGTCAAGGTGGCCATCCAGGCGATCATATCGCCACCGTCCTTTGGCGGCCCGCCGCTGAAAGCCTTGCAATGGCTGCGCACGCAGGCGGTGCCGGAGGGGGAATCTGACCCCATCTGGCGCGCCTGCAAGCAGTTGTCGTTCAACTTTGGCGGCAGCAAGGAAATGCAGACTATCCCGTGTTGCACGCCGCCATAGAAAGCTATCTGGCGCACGGCAACTACCTTTGCGCCTCGACTCTGATGCAGACGTATGCCGAACTGATGAGCGCGGAAACCGTGTCATTCCAGGAACGCTACGCCTTCGAGCCGGCCGCCTTCATTGCGCGGCAAATCGCCGTCAGCGCGAAGCTGCCCCAGGGCAGCCGGGACCCGGCGATGCTATGGTTGTCGGGCATGGCTTAGTTGCTGCCGGAACAGCTTGCGATACGCCGAAGGCGAGGTCTGCAGGCTGGCGCGGAAATGCTGGCGCAGCGACAGGGCCGTGCCGAAACCGGCCTCTTGCGCCACGACGTCGATCGACGCCACGCTTTTTTCCAGCATGCCTTGCGCATGCGCCAGGCGCTGGTTCAGCAGCCATTGTTTAAAGGACGTGCCAGTCGCCTGGCGGAAGTGGCGCGTAAAATTGCGCCGGCTCATGGCGGCCCGTTCGGCCAGCGCGTCGATGCTGTGCGCCTGGCCCAAGTTGGCCGTCACGCAGGCGAGCACGTCGGCAAAACGCCCTTCGCTGCCGGACACGGGCAGCGGGCGCTCGATGAATTGCGCCTGCCCGCCCTGGCGGTGCGGCGCCACCAGCAGGCGGCGCGCCACCCGGTTGGCCACCTCGGCGCCCGCCAACTGGCGCAGCAGATACAAACAGCAATCGAGGCCGGCCGCCACTCCGGCCGACGTGAGCACGCCGCCATCGTCCACGTACAGCACTTCCCGGTCCACCCTGACCTTGTGATAGCGGGCCGCCAGCCGGTCCGCCATACCCCAGTGCGTGGCAGCGCTCTTGCCATCCAACAAGCCCGCCTGCGCCAGGGGAAACGCGCCCAGGCACAGGCCCACCATGCGCGCACCGCGCCCACTGGCCGCCTGCAGCGCCGCGATCAGGGGCTGCGCCGCGTCGCGGCAATCGTCGTGCCAGGCCGGCATGATGACGATATCGGCCCCCTCCATTCCTTCCAGCCCGAACTCGGGCGTGATGCAAAAGCCGGCCGCCGTGCGCAAGGGTGAGGGATCGGCGGCGCACACGCGCACGTGGAAGGGCGGCAGATCGGCCTCGTCCGTCTGGGCGCCAAACACGAGGCAAGGCACGGACAAGTGAAATGGCGTCATGCCGTCAAAGGCGATCACGGCCACGCTCAAGGGGGAGCAAGAAGCAGGAATAGTAGACATGGCCCGATTTTATCGCATATAGGCCTTCGGGCCACTTTTTGTTTGCGGCGCGCTGGCCGAGAATGACTGTATCGAGGAAGTCTTTCCTCTTTTTAACCTTTCCAGGAGAACCCATGTCCACCCAAGCTTCCACCGCGCCGCACCGCGCCCTGCTCGTCATCGATGTACAAAATGAATACTTCACGGGCGACATGCCCATCGAATATCCGTCCGTCGACATTTCCCTGCCGAACATCGTCACCGCCATGGCCGCCGCCCGCGCCGCAGGCGTGCCCGTCATCGTCGTCCAGCACGATGCGCCGGAAAATTCTCCCATCTTTGCCAAGGGCAGCGACGGCTGGCAACTGCATCCGCAAGTGGCTGCCTTTGCCGCCGACCACCGCATCAACAAGAGCATGGGCAGCGCCTTTGCGGGCACGGACTTGCGCGCCTGGCTGGACAGCCATGGCATCGACACCCTGAGCGTGATCGGCTACATGACGCACAACTGCGACGCCGCCACCATCTACCACGCCGCGCACGACGGCTTGCAGGTCGAGTTCCTGCAGGACGCCACCGGCACCCTGCCCTACGCCAACGCGGGCGGCACGGCCAGCGCCGAGGAAATCCACCGCGTCTTCAGCGCCGTGTTTCATTCGAATTTCGCCGCCGTCGTCAGCACGCAGGACTGGCTGGCTGCCGTACGCGAAGGCAAGCCACTGGAAAAGGACAATATTTATCTGTCAAACCAGCGCGCGCGCAAGGCGGCCACCGCCGCCTGACTTCCAGCCGTCCACACTCAACCTTGAAGAACAGCAAGCATATGAACAAATTATTCGCTTCCACCCTGCTCGCCTCCTCGGCCTTCACGCTGGCCGCCTGCGCCGCCACGCCGGACAAGGAAGGCGTTCACTTCCAGCAAATCCGCAACGCCACGATCAAGCTCGACTATGCGGGCACGACCTTCCTCGTCGACCCCATGCTGGCCAGGAAAGGCGCCTATCCGGGCTTTCCCGGCACCTATCGCAGCGAGCTGCGCAATCCCCTGGTGGAATTGCCGCTACCGCTGGACGAGGTGATGCGGGCCGACGCCATCATCGTCACCCACACACACCCGGACCACTGGGATGAGGCAGCCAAGCAAAGCTTGCCAAAAAACATACCTATCTTTGCGCAAAACGAGGAAGATGCCGCCAGCATCCGCAAGGACGGCTTTACGCAGGTCAGCGTGCTGGGCGATAACACCCAGTTCCGCGGCACGCGCCTGCACCGGACAGGAGGCCAGCATGGCGGCGACAAGATGATCGCGGATCTGGGTCCCATCCTCGGCGCGGTGTCCGGCATCGTGTTCCAGCATCCAGGTTATAAAACCGTGTACGCGGCGGGCGACACCGTGTGGAATGGCCAGGTGGATGCGGCGATCCAGCAATACCGGCCCGACGTGATCATCCTCAACACGGGCTATGCGCGCGTGTCCGGCTACGACGGTGCCATGATCATGGGCAAGGAAGACTTGCGCCGCGCCAGCCTTGCCGCGCCGCAAGCGGTCATCATCGGCAGCCACATGGAAGCCGTCAACCACGCTATGCAGACGCGCACCGAGCTGCGCGACTACATCCGCGAGCAAAACCTGGCTCCGCAGCGCGTGCTGGTGCCGGACGACGGCGAGTCTTACCGCTTCTAGGCGCGGAGCGGCAACAGCGCGGACATGGTCCGCGCCGACAGGTATGATGCATCCATTGCCCACTTGACGATGAACGATGCGAAAAATAACTGTGCTGGGTTCAAGCACCGTCGGTATTTTCCTGCTGGCCACGACCGCGCTGGTATTGACGGGAATCAACGACAAACTGGCGCCCGCCGACGTCATCGTCGTGCCGGGCAACACCATCATGCCCGACGGCACGCCCAGTCCTCGCCTGCAGGCGCGGCTCGATGTGGCGCTCAAGCAGTTCCAGGCGCATAGGGCGCCGCGCATCCTCGTCAGCGGGGCGACGGGCAAGGAAGGTTTTGACGAGGCCGCTTCCATGGCCCGCTATCTACAGTCGCGTGGCGTGGCGTCCAGCGCCATCATTGAAGATAATCAAGGCTGGACCACAGATGCCACGGCCCGCAATGCGGCGGCCCTGATGCGCGCACATGGCTGGAAGACAGCCATGGTCGCCACGCAATATTTTCATGTGCCGCGCTTCCGGCTGGCCCTGGAACGGGCCGGCATCGCCGTCAGCGGCCAGGTGCACGCGCCCTACTTCGAGCTGCGCGACCTGTATTCCGTGCCGCGCGAAACGGTGGGCTACGCCGTGTATTTCATGCGGCCCTGATCCCGGCTCTTACAAGGTCTGACAAAACCGTCGTGAGCGGCAGTGATTTGTGGCTAAGAAGCGCAGCCGTGCTTGAGCACGGTGAACATCGCAGGCTGCAAAGCGCGACGCGCAGCAGGTTTGGTCAGATGTTCCTATTCGCTCCAGTCGCGCGAGCGTTCCACTGCCCGCTGCCATTTGTGCAGCCGCGTCAGACGCTCATCGGCCGCCATGGCCGGCTCGAAACGGCGCCCCACCTGCCACTGGGCGGCGATTTCTTCCTGCGATTCCCAGAAACCCACGGCCAGGCCCGCCAGGTAGGCGGCGCCCAGCGCCGTCGTCTCCGTCACCACGGGGCGCACCACGGGCACATTTAATATGTCGGCCTGGAACTGCATCAGCATGTCGTTGCGGGCAGCGCCGCCGTCCACGCGCAACTCGGATAGCGCAATGCCCGCGTCGTCCTGCATGGCGGACAAGACGTCCACGTTCTGGTAGGCCACGCCCTCCAATGCCGCGCGCGCGATGTGCGCCTTGCCCGTGCCGCGCGTGATGCCGATCAGGGTGCCGCGCGCATACGGGTCCCAATACGGCGCACCGAGGCCCGCGAACGCGGGCACGAAGACCAGGCCGCCCGAATCGGGCACGCTGGTGGCCAACGCTTCCACTTCGGACGAGTCGCGGATGATGCCGATGCCGTCGCGCATCCATTGCACGGCCGCGCCCGCGATAAAGGCGCTGCCTTCGAGCAGGTAATCGGTCTTGTCGCTGCCCGCGCCCAGGCTCCAGCCCACCGTCGTCAACAGCCGGTTTTTCGATGGCAGCGGGCGCTTGCCCACGTTCATCAGCATGAAGCAACCCGTGCCATAGGTATTCTTCGCCATGCCAGGTTTTAAGCACGCCTGGCCAAAGGTGGCGGCCTGCTGGTCGCCCGCGATGCCGGCGATCGGCACGGAGACGCCCAGCAGCGCCGCATGCGTGTGCGCGGCCACACCGCTCGATGGCACGACGTCGGGCAACAGCGAGGCGGGAATGTCCAGCAGCGCCAGCAGGTCCGTGTCCCACTGCAAGGTGTGGATGTTGAACAGCATGGTGCGCGCCGCGTTGCTCGTGTCCGTCAAGTGGGCGCCGCTCATCTTGTAGATCAGCCAGCTGTCGACCGTGCCGAAGGCCAGCTCGCCCCGTTCGGCGCGCGCGCGGGCACCGGGCACGTTGTCGAGCAGCCATTTGAGCTTGGTGGCGGAAAAATAGGCGTCCAGCACGAGACCCGTCTTGCGCTGGATCAAGTCTGCCTTGCCCTGCTCGACCAGTTGCTCGCAATAAGCCGCATTGCGCCGGTCTTGCCAGACGATGGCGTTGGCGACGGGCTCGCCCGTGGCGCGGTCCCACAACACCGTCGTTTCGCGCTGGTTGGTCACGCCGATGGCGGCCACGTCGCTTGCCGCCACGCCGCTGTCGCGCAGCACCTGGTGCAGCACGCCCTCTTGCGAAGCCCAGATTTCGCCCGCGTCGTGTTCGACCCAGCCCGGTTGGGGGAAAATCTGGCGAAATTCGCGCTGCGCGCTGGCGTGCGGCCGGCCCGCATGGTCAAAAAGAATGGCGCGCGAACTGGTCGTGCCCTGGTCTAAAGCAAGTATGTATTTGGTCATGGTCGCTACTACGTCTATACAGTGAAGAGGCACGGGCAAGCGCCCGTGCCCCGGGACAACGGCGGCAGAAGTTTACACGACTACCTTACCTTGCCTTCTTTCCACGCCTGCAATAATTTATCGTAGGCAATCGTTTCACCCTTCGGCTTTTCATTCGCCAGCTTTTTCCATGGGGCGTGCTGGTCCGACAGATACTGGTTCGGGTCGCCCTTGGGATTGAGCTTGGGTGCGCACGCCTTCATGCCCGCCCGCTGCAGGCGCGCCATGACCTGATCCATTTCCTCGGCCAGGTTATCCATGGCGGCCTGTGGCGTTTTTTCCGCCGTGATGGCCGTGGCCACGTTCTTCCACCACAGCTGCGCCAGCTTCGGATAGTCGGGCACGTTGTTGCCCGTCGGCGTCCACGCCACGCGGGCGGGGCTGCGGTAGAACTCGATCAAGCCGCCGTACTCGTTCGCGTGTTTCGTGAAGTAATCGTGGCGGATGTCGGAATCGCGGATGAAAGTCAGGCCGACAATCGATTTCTTCAACGACACGGTTTTCGAGGTGACGAATTGCGCGTACAGCCAGGCGGCGGCCTTGCGGTCGTCCGGCGTGGACTTGAACAGGAACCACGAACCCACGTCCTGATAGCCGTTCTGCATGCCCTCTTTCCAGTACGGGCCGTGCGGCGACGGCGCCATGCGCCATTTCGGCGTGCCGTCCTTGTTGACCACCGGCAATCCAGGCTTCGTCATTCCGGCCGTAAATGCCGTGTACCAGAAGATTTGCTGGGCAATTTCACCCTGCGCCGGCACGGGACCCGATTCCGAGAAATTCATGCCGTTTGCCTGCGGCGGCGCGTATTTCTTCATCCAGTCGATGTATTTCGTCAGCGCAAACACGGCCGCCGGCGAATTGGTGGCGCCGCCGCGCGACATCGATGCGCCCACGGGCGTGCACTTGTCGGCCGCCACCTTGATGCCCCATTCATCGACGGGCATGCCGTTCGGAATGCCCTTGTCGGCCGCGCCAGCCATCGACAGCCACGCATCGGTGAAGCGCCAGCCCAAGGACGGGTCTTTCTTGCCGTAATCCATGTGGCCATAGACTTTTTTGCCGTCCAGTTCCTTCACGTCATTCGTGAAGAAATCGGCGATGTCTTCATACGCGGACCAGTTTTGCGGCACGCCCAGTTCGTAGCCATACTTGGCCTTGAACTTGGCTTGCAAATCCTTGCGCGCGAACCAGTCGGCGCGGAACCAATACAGGTTGGCAAACTGCTGGTCGGGCAATTGATACACCTTGCCATCGGGCGCCGTGGTAAAGCTGATGCCGATGAAATCTTTCAGATCCAGGCCGGGATTCGTGAATTCCTTGCCCTTGCCAGCCATGTAGTCGGACAGGGGTTCAACGGCGCCATAGCGGTAATGCGTGCCGATCAGATCGGAATCGGAAATCCAGCCGTCATAGATGCTCTTGCCCGACTGCATGGACGTTTGCAGCTTTTCCACCACGTCGCCTTCCTGGATGATGTCGTGGCGCACCTTGATGCCCGTGATTTCCTCGAAGGCCTTGGCCAGGGTCTTCGATTCGTAGACGTGGGTGTCGATGGTTTCCGAGACCACGGAAATTTCCTTGATGCCCTTGGCTTTCAGCTTGGCCGCCGCATCGATGAACCATTTCATTTCAGCAAGCTGTTGCTGCTTGCTCAAGCTGGATGGCTGGAATTCCTTGTCGATCCAGGTTTGCGCCTGCTTGGCGTCGGCCAGGACCGCATTCGACACGAGCATGGCCGCAGCCGCGAAGACCGTGAACTTCAATTTCATCGTGAATCTCCTTATAGTTTTTACCGTCCGCCTGCTGGCGGTACGGCCTCCATCAACACCGGCAAGCCGGTTATCCCCACCGCATGACAATCAACAACAAGACAAAACTGATGGCAGCGCCTATCGCCTGCTGCATTTCCGTGAACCCCGCCCAGGCCAGGTTGACATACGCAGCCAGCAAGAGGCCGATGAACAGACGGTCGCCACGCGTCGTCGGCATGGGCAAAAAACCCTTGCGCTCGATGCTGGGCGAACGGATTTGCCAGACCGTCATGCCAGCCAGCATCAAGCCTATGCAAATGAAAAAGATGGCCACTTCCGGCGTCCACGCCATCCAGCCGAACAGGCTGGTTGTGCTATCACTCGTATTTTCCATGTCACACCCTCCCCATCGCGAAACCCTTGGCGATGTAATGCCGCACGAACCAGATCACCAGCGCGCCGGGCACGATGGTCAGCACGCCAGCGGCCGCCAGCACGCCCCAGTCCATGCCGGCCGCCGACACGGTGCGCGTCATGGTGGCGGCAATCGGTTTGGCATTGACGGAAGTCAAGGTGCGCGCCAACAGCAATTCCACCCAGCTGAACATGAAGCAAAAGAAAGCTGTCACGCCCACGCCGGACTTGATCATCGGCAAGAAGATGCGGATGAAGAAGCGGGGAAAGCTGTAGCCGTCGATATACGCCGTTTCATCGATTTCCTTGGGCACGCCGGACATGAAGCCTTCCAGTATCCACACGGCCAGCGGCACGTTGAAGACCATGTGCGCCAGCGCCACGGCCAGATGCGTATCCATCAGGCCCACCGTCGAATACAGCTGGAAGAAAGGCACGAGGAAGACGGCGGGCGGCGTCATGCGGTTGGTCAACAGCCAGAAGAACAGATGCTTGTCGCCCACGAAGTTGTAGCGCGAAAAGGCATACGCGGCCGGCAAGGCGACGGTGACCGACATCACCATGTTCAAGGCCACGTAAATCATGGAATTGATGTAGCCGCTGTACCAGGACGGGTCCGTAAAGATCGTGTGGTAGTTGGCGAACGTCAGTTGCCGGGGCCACAGGCTCAGCACGCCGACGATTTCCTCGTTGGTCTTGAGCGACATGTTGAGCATCCAGTAGATGGGCAACAGGGACGCCAGCAAAAAGACGACGAGGATGGCACTGCTCATTTTCTTGTGCATCATTTCTGGTCTCCCGTGCCGACGCGCTGCATCCACGTGTACAGCACAAAGCAGAACAGCAGGATGATCAGGAAATAAATCAGGGAAAACGCGGAAGCCGGTCCCAGGTCGAACTGGCCCACGGCCTTTTGCGTCAGGTATTGCGACAGAAAGGTGGTGGCATTGCCCGGGCCGCCACCCGTCAGCACGAACGGTTCCGTGTAGATCATGAAACTGTCCATGAAGCGCAGCAAGACGGCGATCATCAGCACATTGCGCAGTTTCGGCAGCTGGATGTAGCGGAACACGGCCAGGCGCGAAGCGCCGTCGATACGGGCCGCCTGGTAATACGCGTCGGGAATGGCGCGCAAGCCCGCATAGCACAGCAGCACGACCAATGGCGTCCAGTGCCAGATATCCATCACCATCACCGTCAGCCAGGCGTCGAGCGAATTGCCGTTGTAGTTGTAATCAAAACCCAATTGATTCAGGGTGTAGCCCATCAGGCCGATGTCGCCGCGGCCAAAGATTTGCCAGATGGTGCCCACCACGTTCCAGGGAATCAGCAGGGGCAGCGCGATCAGCACCAGCGCCAGCGACGCCTTCCAGCCATCGGCCGGCATGCACAGGGCGATCAAAATGCCGAGCGGAATCTGGATCGCCAGCACGGAACCGGAAAACAGCAGCTGGCGCAGCAAGGCACTGTGCAAGTCGCCGTCGAGCATGACCATGCGGAACCACTCGGTGCCCACAAACACCTTCTGCGTGGGGCTCAGGATATCCTGCACGGAATAGTTCACCACTGTCATCAGGGGCAGGATGGCGGAAAAGGCCACGCACAGCAGCACGGGCAGGATCAGTAGCCAGGCGCGGCGGTTGTTATCGGTTTTACCGTTATGTATCATCAGGCCACCCGCTTATCGTTGACATAGAACAAGGTACGTTGCGGTGGAAAGCGCAGCCGCACAGTCTCTCCCGCCACCGCATCGATGGCGCGCAGCCTGGCCGCCACCGTGGCGCCGCCCAGCTGGAATTCCGCCAGGTAATGCGTGCCCATGTTGCGTACGGCAGTCACCGTGGCGTCCAGGCAATGGTCACCGCTCGTGCCCGTCTTCAGACATTCGACGAATTCCGGCCGCACGCCCAAGGTGATTTTGCCTTGCGCCCCTAGCAGCGCCGCGCGCGCCGCAGCGGACACGGCCAGTGCCTGTCCCGCCACCCTCGCCCCGCCATCGTCCAAGGTGCAATCGAGCAAGTTCATGCCCGGATTGCCGATGAAATAGCCGACAAACGTGTGTTCCGGCTCCTCGAACAGCGCTTGCGCGCTGCCCGTCTGCACCACTTCGCCCTGCGTCATGACCACCACCTGGTCGGCAAAGGTCAAGGCTTCCACCTGGTCGTGCGTGACGTAGATCAACGATAACTTCAGTTCGTGGTGGATTTCCTTGAGTTTTCTACGCAACAGCCATTTCAGGTGCGGATCGATCACCGTCAGCGGCTCGTCGAACAGCACGGCCGCCACGTCGGGGCGCACGAGACCCCGGCCCAGCGAAATCTTTTGCTTGGCGTCCACGGACAAGCCGCTGGCGCGCAATTTCAAGTCGCCCGTCAACTCCAGCATCTGCGCCACCTGCTGCACGCGCTTTTTCACCTCGATCTCTTTCCAGCCGCGATTGCGCAGCGGAAACGCCAAGTTGTCGTGCACGGTCATGGTGTCGTAGATGACGGGAAACTGGAACACTTGCGCGATATTGCGCGCTTCCGTGGGCAACTGCGTGACATCCTTGCCGTCGAACAGCACCTTGCCATGCGACGGTTTGACGAGGCCGGAGATAATATTGAGCAAGGTCGTCTTGCCGCAGCCGGACGGCCCCAGCAAGGCGTACGCGCCGCCGTCATGCCACGCCATGCTCATGGGCCGCAGCGCATAGTCGGCGGGTGCCGTCGGGTTCGGTTTATAGGCATGGGCAAGGTCGACCAGTTCGATGCGCGCCATGTCACACTCCTCCTTGCACAGGGGCGAACAGCAGGCCGCCGTCATCCGCAAAGATCAGCAAGGCATGCGGCTGGCAATACACGGTGCAGGCGCTGCCGATCTCCAGGTTGTGCACGCCACCGAGCTGCGCCACCAGGGCCAGGTCGCCGCGACGCGCATGCACATAGGTTTCCGAGCCGCTGATTTCCGCCAGGTCCACCTGCGCCGCGATGGCCACGTCGCCATCGGACTGGGGCGACAGATGCAGGCTGTGGGCGCGCACGCCGAGGATCACCCTCGTGCTGTCGCCCAGGCGGACGCGCTGCTCGCCACTCAGGTGGATGGACAGGCCGTCCGCCGCCTGCGCCACGCCCTGCGCATCCACGCGCGCGGGAATCAGGTTGATGGGCGGGTCGCTGAAGGTGCGCGCCACGGCGATGGAATTGGGCGCGTTGAAGACATCGAGTGTCGGTCCCTGCTGCAACAAGCGTCCCTCGTGTAGCACGGCCACGTGACCGCCCAGTTGCAGCGCTTCCAGCGGTTCCGTAGTGGCATACACGACCGTCGTGCTGCCGCTGGAAAACAGTTCCGTCAATTCGCGACGCAGTTCCTCGCGCAGTTTGTAGTCGAGATTGATGAGCGGCTCGTCGAGCAGCAACAGCGAGGCATCCTTGATCAGCGCGCGCCCCAGCGCCGTGCGCTGCTGCTGGCCGCCCGACAGTTCCCCGGGCGTGCGCTGCAGATACGGCGTGATATGCAGGCGCTCGGCCAGCGCCAGCACTTTGGCCCGTATCTGTTCCTCGGGCACCTTGCGCAAGCGCAAGGGCGAGGCGATATTGTCGTAGACGGTGAAGGCCGGATAGTTGATGAATTGCTGGTACACCATGGCCAGGTTGCGGCGGCTGACGGGCACGCCCGTCACGTCCACGCCATCGGCCGTGACGGTGCCCCCGCTGGGCTTGTCCAGGCCCGCCATCACGCGCATCAGGGTCGTCTTGCCGGCACGCGTGGTGCCCAGCAAGACGTTGATGGCGCCCGGCACCAGCGCCAGCGACATCGGATATAAAAAGTCGTCAGCCCCCTGCTTCCTGCTGATCTTGTCCAGTACCAGTTGCACGCGCTTCTCCTCCAGTGATGGTTTCTTATTCTTCGCCGCGCCCTCTGCGGGGCGCGGTCGCCAGCGTGTGCTTCCTACGGCGACACGGGATGCTGCAACAGCCAGGCATCGAGCCTGCCCGCCGTCTCGCGCGGCAGGTGCAGGCCCAGCTTGGAGCGCCGCCACAGGATGTCGGCTGCGCTGACGGCCCACTCATGGCGCCGCAAATAGTCGACTTCCGCCGCGTACAGGCCGGCGGCGATTTCCTCGCCCATGGCCGCCACGTCCCGGCGTCCATCGAGCAGCACATGGATGCGCGTACCGTAGGCGCGCGCATAGCGCGCCACCAGCGCCGCCGGCAGCCACGCGTACTCGCGCTGCAAGCCTTGCACGAACTGGCCGAATTCGCGCACTGACCTGTTCTGCGGCGTGCTGCCGAACAGGTCGCCGCCGGGCAGGCAGGCCTTGGCCGTCCAGGCTGGCCGCGTGTTGCCCAGCAAGGGCGCCAGCAAATCGAGCGCTTCCTCGGCCAGCTTGCGGAATGTGGTGATCTTGCCGCCGAAAACGCTGAGCAACGGCGCCCCTTCCTGGTCCAGCTCGAAGCGGTAATCGCGCGTGACGGCCTTGGCGTCGGCGGACGCGTCTTCCACCAACGGGCGCACGCCCGCATACGTCCAGACCACGTCAGCAGGATTGATGGGCTTGCTGAAATAGTAACTTGAAAGCTCGCACAAGTAACGAATTTCCTCGTCATCGATTTCCACCTTGCCGCGGTCGCCGTGGTAGTCGAGGTCGGTGGTGCCGATCAGCGTGAAATCGTGCTCATACGGAATGGCAAACACGATGCGTCCGTCCGGATGCTGGAAGATATAGGCATGATCATGCGCGAACAGACGCTTGACGACGATATGGCTGCCCTTGATCAGGCGCAAATGCCGGCCCTGTCCGCCGGGCGCCGCCTGTTGCAGGAATTCGGCCGTCCAAGGCCCGGCCGCATTGACGACGCTGCGCGCGCGCACCATCGTCTGCCTGCCGCTGGCGTGCTGCAAGGTGGCCAGCCAGGAATCGTCCTCCCCCTCGCCCTGGCGCACGAGCGCCGCGCAGCGCGTCTGCGTCAGTACGTGCGCGCCCTTGTCCGCCGCGTCGATGGCATTGAGCACCACCAGGCGCGCATCGTCGACCCAGCCATCGGAATACACGAAGCCGCGCTTGAACCGGGGTTGTAACGGTTCTCCCGCCGCGTGGCGCGTCAGATCGATGCCGTGCGAGGCTGGCAGGATTTCCCGCTTCGCCAGCATGTCGTAGAGGAACAGGCCGGCGCGTATCAGCCAGGCCGGACGCTGGCCCTGCGCATGCGGCATGACAAAGCGCAGCGGCCACATGATGTGCGGCGCCGAGCGTAGCAGCACTTCGCGCTCGATCAGCGCCTTGCGCACGAGGCCGAATTCATAGTATTCGAGGTAGCGCAGGCCGCCGTGTATCAGCTTGGTGGACGCCGACGAGGTGTGGGCCGCCAGGTCGTCCTTTTCGCACAGCACCACGGACAAGCCCCGCCCTGCCGCGTCGCGCGCGATGCCGGCGCCATTGATGCCGCCGCCTACCACCAGCAGGTCGCATTCCATTGCAGACTCCGGCACTGCGTCGATACCCTGCTGTATTGAGGCCATCGGGACTCCATCGTTATCAAGGACAGGCGGTCAAGAAAGACTAGGCACACCCGGCGACTGTGGTTAAGATCAATACGGATGTCATACGAATGCAATATGGATAAGATTACGCCATAAATCGAACTCATAGCAACATGTTTTCACCCGCATTTGTTCGATTTTGTTCGTTTGTGGAATTTTAAAGAGACACGCCCATGAATTTGAATCCCCGCCAGCGCCGCTTGCTTGAAGTGGTGCGCCAGAAAGTCACCATGTCGGTCGAGGAATTGGCCCAGCAGCTCGACGTCACGCCGCAAACCGTGCGGCGCGACGTCAAGCAGATGGAAGAAGCGCGCTTGCTGGCCCGCTATCACGGCGGCGTGGGCTTGCCCTCGTCCGTGGAAAACATCGATTACAACCAGCGCCAGGTATTCAACAGCGAAGCCAAGCGGCGCATCGCCACCGCCGTGGCGGCGCAAGTGCCGCATGGCTGTTCGCTCCTGATCAATATCGGCACCACCACCGAGGAAGTGGCGCGCGCGCTGGGACAGCACACGGGCTTGCACGTAGTGACGAACAACCTGAACGTGGCCGCCATCCTGGCCGACAACGCCGCCTGCGAAGTCATCGTGGCCGGCGGCGTGGTGCGCGGGCGCGACCGCGGCATCGTGGGCGAAGCGACCATCGACTTCATCCGCCAGTTCAAGGTCGATATCGGCATCATCGGCATTTCCAGCATCGACGAAGACGGCAGCTTGCGCGACTTCGATGCGCGCGAAGTGAAAGTGGCGCAAGCCATCATCGAGCAGTCGCGCGAAGTGTGGCTGGTAGCCGACCAGCATAAATTCGGCCGCAAGGCGCTGGTGCGCCTGGCCGACCTGGCGCAAGTCGACATCCTGTTTACCGACGCGCCGCCGCCGGCCCGCTTTGCCGAAGTATTGCGCGAAGCGGGCGTGAAGGTGGTAGTGGCCGCCTGACGCCGAGCATCCCACGGCTGGTGGCGGGCGCCATCGCCGGGCAAGACAGGGCGTCCCCAGCTCAGTGCGCGATGGCAAGCTTGCCGAAGTGGCGCCCGCCGGCAGCCAGTTGCGCATACGCTTCGGCAGTGTCGTCGATGCCGAACACGCGGTCGATGACGGGCACGATGCCATGCGCTGCGATGGCCTGGGCCGCCTGCGCCAGATCGGCCACGGAACCGGTGTTGTTGCCGACGATGCGCAAGGCCTTGACGATGACTGGCAACAAGTCGATGCTGGCGGCCGTGCCGCCGACAAAGCCCACCGTGAAGACCGTGCCGCCCACCGCCGCCGCATTGAGCGAGCGCACGATGGTGGCGCCGCCCACCGTCTCGACCACCAGGTCGGCGCCCCGCCCTCCGGTCAGTTTCAGCACTTCCGCATCCCAGGCGGGCGTGGCCCGGTAGTTGATCAGGTGATCGGCGCCCAACTGGCGCGCCCGTTCCAGCTTTTCATCGCTGGACGACGCCAGGATCACCGTGGCGCCCGACGCCTTGGCGAACTGCAAGGCAAAGAGGCTGACGCCGCCCGTTCCCAACAACAACACCACCGATCCGGGGCGCACTGGCGCCGAACGCACGGCGTTCCAGGCCGTCGTCGCCGCGATGGGCAGCGCCGCGCCCTGGACAAAATCCAGGTGGGCCGGCAAGGCGACCAGGCTGGCAGCGGGGACGGCCACGTATTCGGCCAGCGAGCCCGGCAAGGTGACGCCGCGCATCGCGCCCACGTTGTGCGACGTGATGGCGCCGCCCTGCCAGTGCGGCATGAAATGGGGAATGACGCGGTCGCCGACGGCCAGGCCGCTGACGCCCTCGCCCAGCGCCGCCACTTCACCCGCACCGTCGGCGACGGGGATCAGCGGAAAGGCTGCGCCGGCAAAATTGCCCGTCGCAATGGCCACGTCCAGGAAGTTCAGCGTGGCGGCGCGCAGGCGCAGCAGCACCTCGCCCCGGCCGGCCTGCGGCTGGGGCAGCTCGGTCGGGCGAAACGCGGTGAGGGAAGGAGCGCTCAGTTGTATGGCTTTCATGGTCTGTTCTCGGGCGATGTGTGTCAGGGTGGCCGCACACTGGCGGGAAAAACATCAGTGTCATTTAAAATCATTAATAGATAAACTATGACTTGATTCAATGATTTGACACTGAGGATTGCCAATGGATTTGCTCGACAGCATGAAAGTGTACGTATTGGCCGTTGAGAAAGGCAGTCTGAGCGCTGCCGCGGCAGCCTGCGGGATCTCCGCGACGATGGCCGGCAACCACCTGCGGACGCTGGAAAAACGCCTGGGCATGCAACTGCTCCAGCGCACCACCCGGCGCCAGCACCTGACCGCCTTCGGCGAGGATTACTATGCGCGCTGCAAGGAAATCCTCAGGCTGGTGGCCGAAACCGATGTCCAGGCGCAAAACCTGCAACTGGCGCCCGCCGGCAAATTGCGCATCACGGCGCCCCTCACCTTCGGCGCGGAAGCGCTGATGCCCGCCATGGCCGTGTACCTGGAGCGCTATCCCGAGGTGAGCATCGATGTGGCCCTGAGCGACCGCGTGGTCGATCTGGTGGAGGAAGGCTTCGAGGCCGCCATCCGTATCGGCCAGCTGCCCGATTCATCGCTGATCGCCAGGCCGCTGGCGCCCTACCGGCTGATGATCTGCGCCTCGCCAGACTACCTGGCGCGCAAGGGAACGCCGCGCCAGCCGGCCGACCTGAGCCAGCACGAATGCCTGTCCTTTTCGCCCGCCGCCCTGGCGCACTGGCGCCTGACGGGCCACCAGGACGATGTATGCAGCGTACCCGTCTCGGGCCGCCTGCAAGTCAACCACGGCCAGGCGCTGCGTGTTGCCGCATTGCATGGCATGGGCATCGTGCTGCAACCGACCTTCCTGCTGGAAACGGACGTGCGGGCGGGTCGCCTGGTCCAGCTGTTTCCCACGCATGCGCTGCCCAGCCGTCCCTTGAGCGTGGTCTTCCTGCCGGACCGCTACCGCTCGCCCAAGTTGCGCAGCTTTGTCGATTTTCTGGTGGAACGGTTCAGCTGAATGGCAGCAGTAACAAGCCGCTGTCATTCGACATCCATTGCAGTTGAAATATTTATCAATTCGGCAAAAAATCATGTTACCATTGATGCAACATGAGTTATTTTTTTAATCTTCCTCTCCGTCAATACGATTATTTGCTTGATATTGATTTTTATCTATCCAGAGCAAGAAAAAAAGGAAAAACTCTTTGTCGGTCAGGGATTTCCTGTGAAAACAGTGTTAGAACTACCTCAAGCACGATGATTGTTCCCAAACAAACCACTCGACAGCAAGCGTGAAGGCCATAACCATGCCGGCAACGCCGCCCAGTGAAGGAAAAAAAATGAGCCATAATTTTGAAACGGCTGCCACGCAAGCCGGCCATCCCAACAGCGTTCCCGTCAGCGAGCTGGAAGCCCATCTCGGCTACTGGCTGCGTTTCGTGTCCAACCACGTTTCCCACAGCTTCCAGAAAAAAGCCGAGGCCAACGGCGTGACGGTGTCCGAATGGGTGGTGCTGCGCGAAATGTTCCGCCTGGGCTGCACCTCGCCCACGGTGCTGGCGCAAGTATCGGGCATGAGCAAGGGCGCCGTATCGAAGCTGATCGA
Organism: Janthinobacterium breve; assembly: GCF_051380895.1. Lineage (NCBI taxonomy): Bacteria > Pseudomonadati > Pseudomonadota > Betaproteobacteria > Burkholderiales > Oxalobacteraceae > Janthinobacterium > Janthinobacterium breve. Next base: position 37,340 of record NZ_JBNYXY010000005.1, read on the forward strand.
CCGCCTGGAAAGCAAGGGCATGGTCAGCAAGTCGATCCTGCTGGCCGACCGCCGCCAGCACTCGATCGAACTGACCACGGAAGGCGAAGCGCTGGTACCCGTACTGGCCGGGATGGCCGACCAGAACGACGAGGAATTCTTCGGCAAGCTGCCACGCCAGTTGCGCGACGACCTGCTCGAAGCGATGAAGGAAGTGGCGCGCACGCATCAGCTCAAAAGTGCGCCCTTGAATTAAGGCAGCTTGCGGCAAGGGTGAGACGGTGGCACGGGCGCTTCGGCTATGATGCAGGCCTGACCGTCTACCAGGAACACGCATGGCCCTGCACATCGAAACCCCTCTGCTCAACTCGCGCGCCCTGAGCCTGCACAGCGACCGCGCCATCTGGCTCAAGCTCGAAGCCTTGCAGCCGCCCGGCTCCTTCAAGATCCGCGGCATCGGCCTCGCCTGCGAAGAATACGCGCGGCGCGGCGCCAGCCGTTTCATCTCTTCTTCCGGCGGCAATGCCGGCATCGCCGTGGCCTACGCGGGACGCCAGTTGGGCATTCCCGTCATCGTCGTGGTGCCGGAAACGACCAGCGCGCGGGCCAGGGCCCTGATCGCGCAGGAAGGCGCCGAAGTCATCGTGCACGGCGCCGCCTGGCAAGAAGCCAACGCGCTGGCGCAATCCATGCTCACGCCGCAAGACGCTTTCCTGCATCCCTTCGACGACCCGCTGCTGTGGCAGGGCCATGCCGGCATGATCGATGAAGTGGCGAGCGCGGGGCTGAAACCGGACGCGGTGGTGCTATCGGTGGGCGGCGGCGGCCTGCTGGCCGGCGTGGCCGAAGGCTTGCAGCGCAATGGCTGGGACGACGTGGCCCTGGTGGCCGTGGAAACCGAAGGCGCGGCCTCGCTGGCCGCCGCCGTGGCCGCGCGCGAACACGTGGCCCTGCCCGCCGTGAGCAGCATCGCCACCTCGCTGGCCGCGCGCCAGGTGTGCGCGCAAGCCTACGCCATCAGCCAGACGCGCCTGCTGCACAGCGTGGTGGTCTCGGACCGGGCCGCCGTCGATGCCTGCCAGCGTTTCATTACCGACCAGCGCCTGGTGGTGGAACCGGCCTGCGGCGCGGCGCTGGCGGCCGTCTACGGCAAGGCGCCGGAACTGGCGCCCTACCGCAATGTGCTGCTCATCGTCTGCGGCGGCGTGACGGCCACCGCACAGCAGCTCGACCACTGGAGCGCCACCCTGTAACTCCGGCTACGCCGCCGCCTCGAGCAGCGCCACGCCATCTCGGCCCTGGCCCTTGGCGGCATACAGGGCCTGGTCCGCCAGGTCCAGCAATTGCGCCGGTGTCAGCGCGCCTTCGCGGAAGATGGCGATGCCGATGCTGGTCGTCACCGGCAGCGGACCGCTGGCCAGGTCGAAAGGCTGGCGGATGGCGTCGATGATCTTCGCGCCGATCTGGCGCACTTCGGCCGCGCTGTTCACGCCTTCGAAAATGATCACGAATTCATCGCCGGCCAGGCGCGCCACCAGGTCGCTGGCGCGCACGCTACGCACCAGGCGCGCGGCGAATTCCTTCAGCACTTCATCGCCGGCATGGTGGCCCAGGCTGTCGTTGATGGCCTTGAAGCGGTCGATATCAAGATAGGCCAGCGCCATCGGCGCGCGCGCGGCGCGCGTGCGCTGCATGCTTTGCGCCATCTGTTCGTCGAAGCGGCGGCGGTTGGCGATGCCCGTCAGCGTGTCGGTGGCGGCGGCAAACTGCAGCGCCGTATGCACCGCCTTGGTCTTGGTGATTTCGTGGATCAGGCCATACACGCCTTCCACCGTGCCGCTCGCGCCCACATCGGGCACGTAGCTGGTCTGGAAGGCGCGCAGGCCCGCCTCCCCCCCGCCGTCGATGGTGAATTCATATTCGACCTCCTCGCCCGCGAAGGCGCGCTGCAGGTAGGCTTCGCGCAATTGATACGCTTCTTCGCCCAGCACGTCGCGGATCGACTGCATCATGCTTTCCTTGCGCGACCGGCCGAACCATTTTTCAAACGTGGCGTTGATGAACTGGTAGCGGTGCTCGCGGTCGATGTAGACGATCACCACGGGCACATGGTCCGTCAGCAACTTCAGGCGCCGCTCGCTGTCGCGCGTCTGCGCCTCGGCGATTTCGCGCTCGGCCACCAGCGAGTAAAAATCGCGGCTCAAGTCGCCGATCTCGTCGCGCCGCTCGATTTGCAGCGCCTCGATGCCCAGGCGCTGGCGGCGGATCTGGTGCACCTGGCGGCGCAGACGCTCCAGTGGCTGCAGCAGGCGCAGCACCACGCGCCAGCCGGCCAGCCCTGCCAGCGCCGCCAGCAGCACGGCGGCCAGCAGGATCTTGCTGCGAATGGCGTGCAGCGGCGCGAACGCGTCACTCATGGGATACACGGACGCCAGTATCCAGCCCGTCGAGGCAATACGGTGGTAAGCGAACAAGGCATCGACACCTTGCGTGGTGGTGCCCGTCAGCCAGCCATCGAAGCCCTGCATGGCGCGCCGCGTCGGTTCGCTGACGGGGCCATGCGCGTCGATATGCTGCATGATGCGCGACTTGTCGGGATGCTCGACGATGACGCCGTCGCTGGTCATGATGTACAAGTAGCCGCCCGTGCCCGGCTTGAGCGCGCCGAGGCGGCCCAGAAAATCGGGCTGGCGCAGGTTCACGCTGGCCGCCAGCACATAGCGCACGGCGCCCTGCGCATCGAACACGGGTTGCGTCACCACCACCAGGGGCATGCCGGAAATGCTGCCGTTGAGCGGCGCGGAAATCACCGGGCGCCGGGTCGCCAGCGTCTGTTCGAAATAGGCACGGCCCTTCAGGTTCAGCCCCGCCTGCGGCTTGAAGGGACTCACGCTGGCCAGGACGACGCCATCGACACCGACCACGCCGGCCGTATAAAATTCCTTGCCCAGCACCGTTTGCGCGGCCAGGAAGCGCTGCAGGCTGGCGCCATCGTGCGCGCCGCTGGCCGCCAGGCTGTCTGCCATCGCGCGCAGCACGTTGCGCTTCGCGTCAAGTTCTTCATCGATGAAGACGGCGGCGCTGGCCAGCGATACGTATTGCTGGCGCCCCGTCACATCGCGCATGCCGCGTTCGGCCACGCTCAGGGTGGCAAGCGCCAGCGAGGCCACTGCGGCCAGCACGAGTAGGAAGACAACCACGCTCATGCGCGCCTTCAGGCTGGCCGGCAGGCGCCGGCGCAGCAGTTTGCGCAATCTCATACGCATCGCCACCACCTCATCACAGCCGCTGCTGCAAATGCCGGCACAGACGCTCGACCGATTCTTCCAGCGCCAGCACCTGGGTGTCGAGGCTCAGCGCAGGCGACAGCGGTGCTTCGTAGGGAGCGGAAACGCCCGTAAATTGCGCAAGCTGCCCCGCGCGCGCCTTTTCATACAGGCCCTTGGGATCGCGCGCCTCGCACACGGCCAGCGGCGTGCTGACGTGGACTTCAATGAAATGCTCGGCGCCGATGATGTCGGCGGCCATGGCCCGGTCGGCGCGGTACGGTGAAATGAAGGCGGCGATGACGATCAGGCCCGCGGCGTTCATCAGGCGCGCCACTTCGGCCGTGCGGCGGATGTTTTCATGCCGGTCTTCCGGCGTAAAAGCCAGGTCGCGGTTCAAGCCATGGCGCAACTGGTCGCCGTCGAGCAGCGCCACGGCGCGGCCCTGCGCCTTGAGCGCCTGCGCCAGCGCCAGCGCAACGGTAGTCTTGCCGGCGCCGCTCAAGCCCGTCAACCATACCGTGGGGTGTTGTGCTGCTGTCATCACACTGCCTCTCTGTTATAGAGCTGGCAATATAACAAAGCCGTGCCGGAAAGGACAGATTTTCAGGCCGCGCTGCGCGCCTCAAACAGCAACTGTCGTATCTCGGGCACGCAGGAGCCGCAATTGCCGCCCGCCTTGACGCAGGCCGTCACCTGCGCCGTCGTCGTCAGTTTCTGTTCCTGGATTGCCGCGCAAATGGTATTGCGCCCCACGCCAAAGCACGAACACACGGTGGGACCGGCGTCGACGCCCTTGCCGATCGGCTGGCCCAGCAGCACGCCGGCGCGGTCCGCCGCGTCCATTTGCGCATGCGCAAACAGGCTGGCCAGCCAGCTGCGTGACGGCAGGTCGGGACGGGGCGAGACATACACGCATTGTGCGATGCGCCCCTGGTCCAGGTGCACGGCGCGGTACACGCCGGCGCTGGCGTCAAGGTAATCGAGCCAGTCGGCCTCTTCCCCTTGAACGCCGAGCAGCGTGCGCGCCCAGGCGCCCAGGTCCCTGATGCGCTGGCGGCCCGCCAGCTCGTAGCGCAGGAACTGCTCGCCCTGGATGCGCGTCCAGTGCGCCACGCCATCCAGATTCAAGGGCGTGCGGCTCAGGACAAACGCATGCCAGTGCACGCGGAACTGCTCGATGCGCACGGGCGTGTGCTTGAATTCGGGCTCGCCCGAGACAGGATCGACGACCGGATTGACGACGGCGCCCACGCGCGCGTCGGAGGCATTCGCGTCGCTCCAGTGTATCGGTACGAAGACCTGGCCACGCGCGATGCCGCCGCCATGCACGACGCGCGCCACCATCGCGCCCCAGGCGCTGGAAACGCGCGCCAGCTCGCCTTCGCGCACACTGTACAGCAGCGCATCCTGCGGGTGAATGTCGATGAACGCTTCGGCGACATGGCCCGACAGTTTGGCTGCCTTGCCCGTGCGCGTCATCGTGTGCCACTGGTCGCGCACCCTGCCCGTGTTCAAGATCAGCGGATAATCTTCGTCGGGCGCGTTGCGCGGCGCGCGCGGCGCCGTGGGCACGAAACGCGCGCGGCCATCCGCATGCGCAAAGCGGCCGTCGCCGAACAGGCGTGCCCGGCCCTGCGGCCACTGCTGCGGCGCCAGGGCGTCGTATTGCGCCGCATCCAGCTTGTCCAGGCCCGCCAGGTTGAACAAACGCGCCTGCTCGCCCACATTGCGGAAGGTGGACAGGCGCGCGTGCTCGTCGAAGATGGCTTGCGGCGACGTGAAATCAAAACCGGCATAACCCATGCGCCGCGCCACGTCGCACAGCACATCCCAATCGGCGCGCGCCGCGCCAGGCGCCGGCAAGAAGGCGCGCTGGCGCGAAATACGCCGCTCGGAATTGCTCACCGTGCCATCTTTCTCGCCCCAGCCCAGCGCCGGCAGCAGCACGTCGGCATGCGCGTTCGTATCCGATGCGGCGCTGATGTCCGACACCACCACCAGCTCGCACTTGCCCAGCGCGCGGCGCACCTGGTCGGCGTCCGGCATGCTGACCAGCGGATTGGTGGCGATGATCCACACGGCCTTGACCTTGCCCGCTTCGATCGCGTGGAACAGTTCCACGGCCTTCAAGCCAGGTTGGCTGGCGATGCGGGGAGCATCCCAAAACGTCTGCACGGTGTCGCGGTGCAGCGGGTTATCCAGCTCCAGGTGCGCCGCCAGCATGTTGGCCAGGCCGCCCACTTCACGTCCGCCCATGGCGTTCGGCTGGCCCGTGAGGGAAAACGGCCCCATGCCGGGCTGGCCGATGCGCCCCGTTGCAAGGTGGCAGTTGATGATGCTATTGACCTTGTCCGTGCCGCTCGATGATTGGTTCACGCCCTGCGAAAACGCCGTGACGACCTTGCGCGTGGCGGCAAATGCCTGGTAAAACGCCAGCAAGGCGTGCGCATCGACCTTGCAGATTTTCGCCACCTGCAGCGGATCGCCGCAGTCCACATGGGCGGCCGCCAGCGCCTCGTCGAGTCCCGAACTGTGGCGCGTGACGAAATCGCCGGCGATCACGCCTTCCTTCGCCAGATGGCACAGCAAGCCGTTGAACAGCCACACGTCGGTGCCCGGTTTGACGGGCAAGTGCAGGTCGGCCAGCTCGCAGGTGGCGGTGCGGCGCGGGTCGATCACCACCAGTTTGACTTCGGGCCGGCTTTCCCTGATGCGCGCGATGCGCTGGAACAGGATGGGGTGGCACCAGGCCGTGTTCGAACCGACCAATACGATCATGTCGGCCAGTTCCAGGTCTTCATAGCAGCCCGGCACGATATCCTCGCCAAACGCGCGCTTGTGGCCCGCCACGGCAGACGACATGCACAGGCGCGAATTGGTGTCGATATTCGCGCTGCCCACATAGCCCTTCATGAATTTATTGGCGATGTAATAGTCTTCCGTCAGCAGCTGGCCCGAGACATACAGGGCCACGGCGTCGGGGCCGTGTTCATCGATGATGGCGCGCAAGCCGCCAGCCACCTTGTCCAGCGCCAGGTCCCATGAAGCCGGCTGCAAGACGCCGTCGACGCGCACCTGCGGCTGCAGCAGGCGATTCTCGGGCCCCAGTGTATCGCCCAGCGCCGAGCCTTTTACGCACAGGCGCCCCAGGTTGGCCGGGTGGCTGCTATCGCCGGCGATGCGGATGGCGCCGTCGGGCAGGCGTGTCGCTTCCACGCCGCAGCCGACGCCGCAATACGGGCAAGTGGTTTTTACGGGCGTGCAGGTGGTCATGAGGTGTCCTATCAGGCGGCCTGGCCGCACAGAGCCCGGCCAAACAACAAGTGGGAGCGCAGCTTGCTGATATCGCGGCGCTGCTGGATCAGGTCGAAATACCAGGGACCGTCCTGCACGTCGCCATACAGCACGGCGCCGGCCAGGTGCTTGCCCTGCACTACCAGGCGCTTGTAGACGCCGCGGCGCGGATCGCGCAGCACCAGGTCTTCGCTGCCTTCGCCGCCGATGATGTCGCCGGCCGAATACAGATCGATGCCCGTCACTTTCAATTTGGTGGCGCTGGCCTGCTGCACGTAGCGCCGGTGCCCGGCGCCTGCCAGGTGCGCGCCGCAGACGCGCGCCTGTTCCCAGATGGGCGCCACCAGGCCGAAGGTGGCGCGCCGGTGCTGCACGCATTCGCCCACCGCATACACGCGCGGGTCATAGCTTTGCAGGCAGTCATCGACGACGATGGCCCGCTCGCAGTGCAGGCCGGCCGCCTGCGCCAGGGCGATGTTGGGGCGCACGCCGGCCGTCATTACCACCAGGTCAGCGGGAATGCTGCTGCCGTCAAGAAAACGCACGCCTTCCACCCTGTGCATTCCGGTGATTTCGCTGGTTTGCGCGTGCATCAGGAAACGCAGGCCGCGCGCTTCCAGCGCCGTTTTCAGCAGCATCGATGCGGGTGCGTCGAGCTGCTGGTTCATCAGGGCGCCGCTCATGTGCACCACGGTGACGTCCATGCCCTGGCGCTGCAAGCCGTTGGCCGCTTCCAGTCCCAGCAAGCCACCGCCGATGACCACCGCATGGCGGTGCGTGCGCGCCGCCTGCAGCATGGTGTCGACGTCGCTGATGTCGCGAAAGCCGATCACGCCGGGCAGCGCGTGGCCCGGCACGGGCACGATGAACGGCGTCGAACCGGTGGCCAGCAGCAGGCGGTCATAGCGCACCTCGATGCCGGACAGCGCCGCTACCTTCCGCGCCTTGCGGTCGATGCGCACCACGGGGTCGCCCGCGTGCAGGGTGATGCCGTTTTGCGCATACCAGTCGCGCGTGTGCAGCATGATGTCGTCCACCGTCTTTTCGCCGGCCAGCACGGGCGACAGCAAAATGCGGTTGTAATTGCCGTGCGGCTCGGCGCCGAACACGGTGATGTCGTACAAATCCGGGGCGAGTTTGAGCAATTCCTCGACCGTGCGCATGCCGGCCATGCCATTGCCGACCACCACCAGCGAGGGGCGAGCAGTTGCCTTGGCTGGCGGGTTCACAGGGCCACCCACACCATGTCCGCAAACACGCGCGCGGGCCAGGCGGCGACCGAGTTTTCAGGTGCTTCGATGCACTCGCCGGTGGCCAGGTCGAAGTGCTGCTTGTAGATGGGCGACGCGACGACGACGCGCTCGCCGATGCTGCCCACCAGCCCCCGCGACAGCACGGAAGCGCCCGCATTCGGGTCGACATTGTCGATGGCGTACACGCGCGGCGACGCATCGCCGACGCGGAATACGGCCACGTGGCGCCCATTCAGCAGCGCGCACACGCCCGTGTCGGGCACGATGTCCATCAGGGGGCAGATGGCCATCCAGTTGTCGGCGCTGGCGCCGGTCAGTTCATTCATCGCATTCATGGCTCAAGCCTCCACGGCAAGGATGGGGATCACGCTGCTGCGGCGTTCAACGGGCGTGGCGGGCCGGATCTGGCCCCGCTCTTCCACGAACACCACGTTTTCATCGCTTTTTTCGCTGTTGACGAAGTGGCGGAAACGCTGGCGCACGGCGGGGTTAGAGATGGCTTCCTGCCACTCGCAGGCATAGGTGTCGACCACGTGCTGCATGTCCGCTTCCAGCTCGTGGGCAATGCCCAGGCTGTCGTCGATGATGACGCGCTTGAGGTAATCGAGGCCCCCTTCCAGATTGTCGCGCCACACACTGGTGCGCTGCAGGCGGTCGGCCGTGCGCACGTAAAACATCAGGAAGCGGTCGACATAGCGCACCAGGGTGGCTTCATCGAGGTCAGATACGAGCAGTTCGGCGTGGCGCGGCTTCATGCCGCCATTGCCGCACACGTACAGATTCCAGCCTTTTTCCGTGGCGATCAGGCCGATATCCTTGCCCTGCGCCTCGGCGCACTCGCGCGTGCAGCCGGACACGCCGAACTTGATCTTGTGCGGCGTGCGCAAGCCCTTGTAGCGGTTTTCCAGCCGGATCGCAAAACCCACGCTGTCGGCCACGCCATAGCGGCACCAGGTGGAACCGACGCAAGATTTCACCGTGCGCAGCGATTTGCCGTAGGCGTGGCCCGACTCGAAACCGGCCGCAATCAGTTCTTCCCAGATGGCCGGCAATTGATCGACGCGCGCGCCGAACAGGTCGACCCGCTGGCCGCCCGTGATCTTGGTGTACAGGCCATATTTTTTCGCCACCATGCCCACGGCGATCAAGCCGTCGGCCGTCACTTCGCCACCCGGCATGCGGGGCACGACGGAATACGTGCCATCCTTCTGGATATTGCCAAGGAAATAATCGTTGCTGTCCTGCAGGCTGGCATGCACGGGCGACAGGACGAAATCGTTCCAGCAAGAAGCGAGGATATTCGCCGCCACGGGCTTGCACACGTCGCAACCGAGGCCCTGGCCATGCGCCGACAGCAGCGCGCCGAAGCTGCGGATCTTGCCTACGCGCACCAGGTGGTGCAATTCCTGGCGCGAGTACGCAAAATGCTCGCACACGTGATTGTTGACGGCCAGGCCCTGCTTCTGCATTTCCGCCTTCATGATCTGCGTCACCAGCGGCACGCAGCCGCCGCAGGCCGTGCCGGCCTTAGTGCAGCTTTTGAGCGCGGCTATGCTCGTGGCGCCATCGGCCACGGCCGCGCACAGCGCGCCTTTCGAGACGTCGTTGCAGGAGCAGATTTGCGCCGACTCAGGCAAGGCATCCACGCCCAGTCCCACCTTTTGCTGGCCGTCGGCCTGCGGCAGGATCAGGAATTCGGGGGATGCCGGCAGCTCGATTTTATTCAGCATCATTTGCAAGAGCGTGCCATATTCGCTGGCGTCGCCCACCATCACGCCGCCCAGCAGATATTTGCCGCAATCGGAAACGACGATCTTCTTGTAAATCTGCTTGCGCTCGTCCATGAACTGGTAGGAGCGGCTACCGGGAGCATTTCCGTGCGGGTCGCCCAGGCTGGCCACGTCCACGCCCATCAGTTTGAGCTTGGTGCTCATGTCGGCGCCCTTGAACGATGCTTCGCCCTCCTCCTGCCGCACGTGGCGCGCGCAAATGCGCGCCATTTCATAGCCGGGCGCCACCAGGCCAAAGGTCAGGCCGCCCCACAACGCGCATTCGCCTATCGCGTAGATGTCGGGATCGGAGGTGACGCAGCTGTCGTCGATGGCGATGCCGCCGCGCGGCCCCACGTCCAGGCCGCAGGCGCGCGCCAGCTCGTCACGGGGGCGGATGCCGGCCGAGAAGACGATCATGTCCGCTTCCAGGTGGCTGCCGTCGGCGAACTGCATGCGGTGCGTGGCCGCTACACCGTCGACAATGGCCAGGGTGTTCTTTTGCGTGTGCACGGTCACGCCCAGTTCCTCGATCTTGCGGCGCAGGACGCGCGCGCCGCCTTCATCGACTTGCACGGCCATCAGGCGCGGCGCGAATTCCACCACGTGAGTGTCCAACTTCAAATCGCGCAAGGCCTTCGCGCATTCGAGGCCCAAGAGTCCCCCGCCGATGACCACGCCCGTGGTGGACTTGGCGCCCCAGGCCAGCATGGCTTCCAGGTCTTCGATGGTGCGGTAGACGAAGCAGCCATCCCTCTCCTTGCCCGGCAGCGGCGGCACGAAGGGCGTGGAGCCGGTGGCGAACACCAGTTTGTCGTAGCTCAAGACTTCGCCCGTGCTGGCCGTGACGGTTTTCGCCACGCGGTCGATGCCGATGGCCCGCGCATTGAGTTTCAAGACGACGTTGCCCTTGTCGAAGAAACCGGGCGCCACCAGCGACAGGTCGTCCGCCGACTTACCGCTGAAAAATTCGGACAGGTGCACGCGGTCATAGGCGGGACGCGGCTCTTCGCACAGCACGGTGACATGCAGGTGCGGCGCATTTTCCAAGGCCAGACGTTCGAGGAATTTGTGCCCGACCATGCCATGGCCAAGGACGACGATATTCAAGGGGTGGTTCATGCTTGTCTCCTCAGGCCGCGGCCATGTTCGGTTCGGCCGCCAGCCCCGTGAAACGGGCGGCGATGGCGCACAGGGCCGAGATCACCACCAGCGCGCTCAGGATGATCAGGGTCTGGCGGATGTCGCCCGTACCCTTCATCAGGAAGCCGGCCGCGACGGCGCCCACATTGCCGCCCGCGCCGATGATGCCGGCCACGCCGCCCAGCGCCTTACTGTCGATGAAGGGCACCAGCGCATACGTGGCGCCGCAAGCCATGTGGGTGAACAGGCCGAAGACCAGCATGGCGATGACGGCATAGGTAACGCTGTCGACTTTCGCAAACCACAGCAGACCCACGCCTTCGCCTATCATCAGCATGAACAGCAGAGTCACGCGGCTGTTCAGGTTGCCGCGCAGGGCCAGTTTGTCGGACATCCAGCCGCCCAGGGCGCGGGCAAACAGGGCCAGCAAGCCGAAGCTGCCGGCGGCGAGACCCGCCGATTTCAGGGACAGGCCGAAATGGTCGACGTAGTACACGGCGGCGATGTTATGGATGAAAATTTCGATGCCGAAGCAGGCGCCGTAGGTGACGAACAGCAGCCACACGCGATAGTTGGAACTTGCCGCCTTGAAGCTGTCCCAGCCGCCGCTTTTGCCACCACCTTTGCCACCTTCGATGGCCGTGCCGGCAGCGCGCAAGTCCGAGTAATTTCCTTCAGGGCAATCCTGCGTATAGCGCCAGTACAGCACGGCCATCACCAGCATCAGCACGCCCGGCACCAGCAGGGCGATGCGCCAGCCCAGCGACTCGGACACGCCCAGCATGACTACAGCACCGAGCAGCAGCGGCATCAGCGCCTGCGCCGCGCCGCCACCCGCATTGCCCCAGCCGGCGGCAGCGGCATTCGCCGTTCCCACTACGCGGGGCGCGAACATCACGGAGGTGTGATATTGCGTAATGACAAAGCTGGCACCCACGGCGCCGATGCCCAGGCGGAAGAACAGAAAGCTTTCATAGCTTTGCGAGGCGGCCACGCCCAGCACGGGAATGGCGCCCAGCAGCAGCAAGCCCGTATACGTCTTCCGCGGGCCGTAGCGGTCGCACAATGGCCCCACGATCAGGCGCACGAGGATGGTGATGGCGACAGCTGCGATATTGATGTTTGCCACTTGTGCCAGGGAAAGACCGAACTCGCCCTTGATGACAGGCATCAGGGGCGCGCAGGCGAACCAGGCGAAGAAACACACGAAAAATGCCATCCACGTCAGGTGGAATGCCCGCATGGGCGGCGTGGCGAGGGAGAAGAGCGCGATGCGCGTTGCTTTTTGGCTGGCCATGATGGTTCCCGAAGTATCCCGAAAATAACAAAAATGCAAACAAAAACGGCGCCCGCCCCCGCCGATGAAAAATCAGCCAGAGCGGACGCCGTTGTCCATGTGGTCCGTCGTTGGACCGTTGTGCGTTTATTCAGGGGATCGCCGTTGATCCGTACCTTCTGTCTAGCAAGCGCCGTGCCAGCTTCCGTGAGGGGCCCACAGCGCCATTGACACCTGTTTTGCGCCAGATCATGGCCAATCACGGTGCAAGAGCGCCACTTGCTGGTGCATGCGGGAACCAGTACGTGGCAATTTTTGTCTAACTGCCATCTGAAGCAGTCGCGGGAGGCCACGATGGCCAAGACACTGCGGACATTGCGCCGCCGCTTGCGATCACCCTGTCCGCCATGGCTGGCTTGCGTGTGCGCCGGTGTGTTGCTCATTACGTGGAGCAACACTGCCGCCGCGCAAGAGCCGAAGGAACACAGCGAACTCGATGCCACCGTCGTCGCGCCCTTTCGCGCCGCGCGCGCTGACGGTGCCACGCAGGCACGGACGTTTCTTATCCACCTCGCCTATCCGGACGAGGGCCGCACCCATGCCGTGCGCTGGACATTGACACTGTCCAGCCCCGACCCGCAAGGCGCAGTGCTGCGGCGCTGGTCGGGCACGCAACAGCTGCGGGCCGGGGGCGTAAGCTTGGTCCTGCCCTGGGATGGCCGCGCCGACGCCCATGCGCGCGCGCGTCACGCGCTGGCGCCGGGCGGCCTGTACCAGCTGCGCCTGCTGGCCGTGGCGGACGCCGATACGCCGCAGGAGACGCAGGTGGAACAGCAATGGCCCATCCAGGTACTGCGGGGCCGCAGCACGGCACCCAGAGTGCCCGCCTTCCAGGCGGGACTGCAGCAACTGCGCAGCCGGGATGGCCAGCCCGACTACCGCATCGTCTACGCCAACCTGCACAGCCAGACGCGCCACAGCGACGGCGGCGCGGCGCTGGACGCTTGCCATGGCGCACAGGAACCGCAGACGGCGCCCTACGGCCCCATCGACGCCTATGTCTACGCGCAGCAACATGGGCTCGACGCCCTGCTGACCTCCGAGCACAACCATATGTATGACGGTTCGGACGGCACCAACAGTGCCGCCGTGCCGGCAGAAGCCAAGGCCCTGTACCAGACGGGCCTGGCCGAAGCGGCCGCCTATACAAACGCCCACCCGGGCTTCCTGGCCTTGTACGGCATGGAATGGGGCGTCATCAACAAGGGCGGCCATTTGAATATCTTCAATAGCGAGCAGTTGCTGGGCTGGGAAAGAAATGCCGGCGGCGAACTGCTGGCCGACCTGGAAACGCCGAAGGGCGATTACGTGGGCCTGTACGCGCTGATGCGCGAACGGGGCTGGATCGGGCAATTCAACCACCCGGCCTATGCAGGGCAGTTTCTCGTCGACGGCCAGTCGCTGGGCTACACGCCGGACGGCGACGCGGCCATGGTGCTGTGCGAAGTCATGAACACGTCCGCCTTTTCCACCAACGACCTGGAAACGGAGACGCGGCGCAGCAACTATGAAGCGGCTTGCAACCGGGCCTTGGCGGCCGGCTACCATGTGGCCTTCAGCAGCAACCAGGACAACCACTGCGCCAACTGGGGCGCGGCCTATGGCAACCGCACGGCCGTGCTGGTGGTCAGCCCGGCCGCCGGCATGCCCGTGTCACGCGAGAGTTTCCTGGAGGCACTGCGCGCGCGCCGCGTCTTCGCCACCATGGACAAGCATGCGCAACTGCTGTTGACGGCGAATGGCAAGTTGATGGGCGAACGCTTCGAGAACCGGGGACCGCTGCACCTGGCCACCCATTTCAGCAACAGCGCGGGGCGGCAAGCGGCCGCCGTCGCCATCTTCCACGGCGTGCCCGGCGGCAACGGGTCCGTCACACTAGTGTCGGACCAGGCCAGCATCATCGTCACACCCGCGTCCGGCCCCCATTTCTATTACGCGCGCCTGACGCAGGATGACGGCAATATCGTCTGGTCGGCGCCCGTGTGGATCAATCAGTTGCCGTGAAGGGAGCTCACCGTGGCGGCAAAAATTCCCGCGTGTGTGGCTGCAGCGGCGCATGCTGTGTCATCAATTCAACGACCCAGTCGATGAAGACCCGCAGTTTCTTGCTGACATGCCGGTTCGGCGGATATGCGAGATACAGCGGCATCGGCTCGATCCGCCATGCCGCGAATAGGGGCACCAGCGCGCCAGCCGCCACGTGCGCCCGGGCCATGTAGTCTGGCAGCCACAGCACGCCCAGGCCAGCCAGCCCCGCCGCCAGATAGGCATTGCCATCGTCAATCGACAGCACGTACTGCCCCGCTATCGTTACGCTCTTGTCGCCCTGCCGCATCACCGTGGAAAGACCGTTGCCGCCCCGCCCCCAGCGAAAGCGAACGATACGGTGCTGGGGGTCTTCCAGTTCATGCGGATGGCTGGGCGTGCCGACGCGCTGCAGATAAGCCGGCGCTGCGTACACGGCCAGCTGCAAGTCGCCGATCTTGCGCGCCATCAAGGACTGGTCGCGCATCTCGCCGCCACGAATGACGCAATCAACGTTGTCGCCAATCACATCGACCATGCGGTCGCTGGCGCCCATATCCAGCTGGATGTCCGGATAGCGCGCGTGAAATTGCGGCAGCGCCGGCACCAGCAGCATGCTGGCGAGCGGACTGGGCACATCCACCCGCAACTGGCCACTGGGTAGCGCCGCAGCGCCGGGCAAGCTCGTTTCAATCTCGTCCAGGCTGGCCAGCACGGGCACGATGCGTTCGTAATACTCGGCGCCATCGGCCGTGACATTGACCTTGCGCGTCGTACGGTTGAGCAACTTCAGGCGCAAACGGGCCTCCAGCTGCTGCACCAGCTGCGTCACGCTGGTGCGGCTCATGTGCAAGGTGTCTGCCGCTTTGGTAAAACTGCCCGTCTCGACCACCCGCACGAACGCCCGCATCGTATCCAACTTATCCATTGCTACCTCATCATACCTATTGTTTGGATTATACAAACAGTCTTGGGGTAGTTTGCCCCTTTATCTGCGCGCCGGCCGTGGATAAAGTTCTGTCCAGGCCGCCGTTGGGCGGCAACATCCAAGGAGCCATCCCATGCGTAATGCAATGACCACCCGCGACGTCGTCTTCCCACCTGGACGCCAGGCGCTGTATGAAAAAAACCGCTATTCGCCAGCCGTGCGGGCCAACGGCCTGCTGTTTGTCTCCGGCCAGGTGGGCAGCCGCGCAGACGGCTCGCCAGAGCCGGAACTGGAAGCGCAAGTCAGGCTGGCCTTTGACAACCTCAACGCCATCCTGCAGGCCGCCCATTGCACCTTCGACCACGTGGTCGACGTGACCATCTTCCTCGTCGAACCAGAAGCGACATTCCAGCGCATCTGGGACATTGTGCAGACGGAGTACTGGGGCGACGCACCCCACCCCGCCGTCACGGCCGTGGGGGTGACATGGCTCTACGGTTTCCAGTTTGAAATCAAGGTGGTGGCAAAGTTGCCAGCGTAGTACTTTCCAGCAAGCACGAAATTAAAGCCAGAAAACACCGTCAAATGCCACAAAAAATATGGCTAATAGAACTCGAATAAAATAATATATGAAAAACATACCAAACCTATACTAATCGCGCTGTCGCACTGGTTCCCCACAGCAATTCATGGCACGATGAATGCGCCGTTTTGCCTGCAACGCGGCCTCCATCGGACCAACCAGGAACCCTATATGTCGTCATATCGCACCTTTGCCAGCAGCATGCTGCTCGGCCTGGCCGCAGCGGGCATTGCCCATGCACAAGCACCTACGCCCGCCGCTTCCACTGCGCCGGCCGATCCCCACCTGTGGCTGGAAGAAGTCCTCGGCGACAAGCCGCTGGCCTGGGTCAAACAGCACAATGCCGTCACCACCAAGGAATTGGAAGCCCAGCCCGGCTTCTCCGCCCTGCAGGCGCGCCTGAAAACCATCCTCAATTCGAAGGAACGCATTCCCTACGTCAGCAAGGAAGGCGAGTTTTACTACAATTTCTGGCGCGACGCCCAGCATGTGCGCGGCATCTGGCGCCGCACCACCCTGGCGCAGTACCAGCTGGCCGAACCGACCTGGGAAACCGTCATCGACCTCGACCAACTGGCCGCCGGCGAGCATGAAAACTGGGTCTGGGGCGGCGCCTCCTGCCTGTATCCGAAGGGCGAACGCTGCCTCATTTCCCTGTCGCGCGGCGGCGGCGACGCCAAGGTGGTGCGCGAATACGACGTGGCGAAACGCGCCTTTGTCGACGGCGGCTTTACCCTGCCGGAAGCGAAGGGCAGCGCCAGCTGGATCGACCAGGACACCCTGTTCGTCTCCACCGATTTCGGCCCCGGCACCATGACCAGCTCCGGCTACCCGCGCATCATCAAGGAATGGCAGCGCGGCACGCCGCTGGCGCAGGCGCACACGCTGTACGAAGCCAAGGCCGACGACCTGAGCGCGGGCGCCTACAAGGACTTCACGCCCGGCCACGAACACCAGTTCATCGAGCGGCAAATCGATTTCTACAGCGGCGAAACCTTTTTGCGCGACGGCGCGAGCCTGACCAAAGTGCCGAAACCGGACGATGCCACCGTGTTTACCGTGCGTGATCAATTGATCATCACCCTGCGCTCGGACTGGAAAGTGAACGGCAATACCTACCTGCAAGGCTCCCTGCTGGCCACCGACTTCAAGGCCTTCATGCAAGGCAAGCAGGAGCTGGAAGTGCTGTACGCGCCCACGGCCACGTCTTCGCTGGACAATGTCACAGCGACGAAATCAACCATCCTCGTGACGACCCTGGACAAGGTGAAGAACCGCCTGACCGAACTGCGCCACGTGAACGGCAAGTGGCAGCGCCGCGCCGTCGATGCGCCGAAACTGGGCACCCTGGCCGTCAGCGCGCTCGATCCGGTCGACACGGACCAGTACTTCCTGACGGTGACGGACTTCCTCAACCCCACCACCCTGTACCTGGCCACGGCGCAAAGCGACAAGCGGACAAAAATCAAGTCGCTGCCAGCTTACTTCGACGCGGCGCCGTACAAGGTGGAGCAGTTCGAATCGACGTCGAAGGATGGCACCAGGGTGCCGTATTTCGCCATCATGGGCAAGAAGACGAAGTTCGACGGCAGCAACCCCACCGTGCTGTATGGCTATGGCGGCTTTGAAGTGTCGCTGAAACCCAGCTACAGCGGCACCACGGGCGTGGCGTGGCTGGAAAAGGGCGGCGTGTATGTACTGGCGAATATCCGCGGCGGCGGCGAATTCGGCCCCCACTGGCACCAGGCGGCGCTGAAGGAAAACCGCCAGCGCGCGTATGACGATTTCATCTCGGTGGCGCAGGATTTGATCAAGCGCAAGGTCACCAGTCCGCGCCACCTGGGCATCATGGGCGGCAGCAATGGCGGCCTGCTGACGGGCGCCGTGCTGGTGCAACGTCCCGACCTGTTCAACGCCGTCGTCAGCCAGGTGCCGCTGCTCGACATGCGCCGTTATAACAAGCTGCTGGCGGGCGCCTCGTGGATGGGAGAATACGGCGACCCGGACGTGCCGGAACAATGGGCCTACATCAGCAAGTACTCGCCGTACCAGAACGTCTTCAAGGATAAAAAATATCCGCGCGTGCTGTTTACCACCTCGACGCGCGACGACCGCGTCCACCCTGGCCATGCGCGCAAGATGGTCGCCAGGATGGAAGAGCAAGGCCACGACGTGCTGTACTGGGAAAACACGGAAGGCGGCCATGCGGGCGCCGCCAACAACGACCAGCAGGCGCTGATGTGGGCGCTGACCTACACCTTCCTGCTGGAGCAGCTGAAGTAAAGTGGTGGTGTCGGATTACGCGGCGTGGCCGCTAATCCGACCTGCGCTGCCGCAGCATTGCTTACTTCGCCTGCGCGCTGGGGCGTTCGGCGATGCGGTCGCGGTAGGCCTGCAAGTGCTGCAGCCCTTCCGCGCCCGGACGGTACTTCATCAAGCCGCGCGCAAATTCCAGCGCGCAGAAGGCCGTGATGTCGGCAATCGTAAACCGTTCGCCGGCGATATACGGCTGCTGCGCCAGCACCTGGTCCAGCCATTGCGCCGTTTCGCGCAGCTTGCCCGCCTGCGCCGTGGCGAAATCGGGAAACTGCGGGTTTTCCAGCGCCACCAGGGCCGGATGGCCATGGCGCACCCAGTTGGCGGCGGCACTGAACAAATGCAGTTCCACGCGGCGGTCGGCCATTTCAATGAAGGCGCGCTCCTCGAAACCTTCGCCCATCAGGTTAGGCTGCGGCTGCAAGCCTTCCAGGTAGGTGCAGATGGCGCGTGTCTCGGTCAGCACGCGCCCGTCCGCCAGCTCCAGCACGGGCACGCGGCCCAGCGGGTTTTTCGCCAGGAAGGCGGGATCGCGGTGCTGGCCCGCCATCAGGTCGAGCGCCACTTCCTCGATGCCGGTGATGCCCTTCTCGGCGATGAACATGGTGACGCGGCGGGGATTGGGCGTGCGGGGGCTGATAGTCAGTTTCATGTGCAGGTCTCGTCTCGTTGTAGTGGTGGATGGTGGTTGACAATCAGCTGCGGCACCAGCCTGTGGCAATGCAGTCAGGCACCCATCATACCAGCGCGCGGCAGGCGTGCGCCGCCCCTGGCGCGTTGACTTTGCCCCCGTTTCACCTTAGATTGCTGTACGGGAACGCTGGCTTTCAGTTCCAGCGATGTCCCGCTACCGCCATCAACGCTCGCAGCCTACCCGGCTGACGGGCGTTTTACTCATGAACCAAGGGCATACCATGCATCGCACACCGACTCCGCGTTTCCGCCGCAGCCAACTGGCTGCCGCCGTCCTGGCACTGGCTGCCGCCACCGCTTTCAACACGGGCCACGCCGCCCCCGCTGTCAAATATGCCTCGGCCAGCCATGCCGCCACGACCAACACGCAGCTGCCGCGCGGCGTCACGCCTTTGCACTATATTGTGTCGATCACGCCGGACGCCGCCGCCTCCACTTTCAAGGGCGAAGCCGCCATCAAGGTGGCCGTCGACACGCCAACGGCCAGCATCACCTTCAATGCCCTGAACCTGGCGTTTGCCGCCGCCGCCATCGAAGGCGCAGGCGGCAGCAAGCAGGTGACGCGCAAGATCGATTTCGATGCGGACAAGCAGACGGCCACCGTGCATTTTGCCGAGCCGCTGGCCAAGGGCGAGTACCTGTTGCGCATCGACTACAGCGGCAAGATCGGTACGCAGGCGACGGGCTTGTTCTCGCTCGACTATGACACGCCGCAAGGGCGCCAGCGCGCGCTGTACACGCAGTTCGAAAATTCGGATGCGCGCAGCATGCTGCCGTCGTGGGATGAACCGGACTACAAGGCCACCTTCGCGCTGGACGTGGTCGTCCCGAGCAGCCAGATGGCAGTCGGTAACATGCCCATCGCCAGCAGCGAAGAGCTGGGCAATGGCATGAAGCACGTGTACTTCGCCACCACGCCGCGCATGTCGACGTATCTGCTGTTCTTCGGCCTGGGCGACTTCGAGCGGGCGACAAAGATGGCCGACGGCACGGAAGTGGGCGTCATCACGAAGAAAGGCGCGCTGGCGCAAAGCCGCTTCGCACTCGACGAATCGGCCGCCCTGCTGCGCGAATACAACGATTATTTCGGCGTGCGCTACCCGCTGCCCAAGCTCGACAACATCGCCGCGCCGGGCCGCAGCCAGTTCTTCGGCGCCATGGAAAACTGGGGCGCCGTCTTCACCTTCGAATACGGCCTGCTGCTCGACCCGGCCATCTCGACCCAGTCCGACAAGGAAAACATCTACACCACGCTGTCGCATGAAATGGCGCACCAGTGGTTCGGCGACCTGGTCACCATGCGCTGGTGGGACGACCTGTGGCTCAACGAAGGTTTTGCGTCATGGATGGAAAGCCGCACCACGGAACGTCTGCACCCGGAGTGGAATACGGCCCTGTCCAACGTGGGAGGGCGCGAATCGGCCATGAGCCAGGACGCGTTACGCACCACGCATCCCGTGGTGCAGCGCATCGCCACCGTGGAACAGGCCAGCCAGGCCTTCGACGGCATCACCTATCAAAAGGGCGAAGCGGTGATCCGCATGCTCGAAGCGTACGTGGGCGCCGATACGTGGCGCACCGCCGTGCGCAGCTACATGCGCAAGCATGCGTATGGCAATACAGTGTCGGACGACCTGTGGCACGAAGTCGATGCGGCCGCCGGCAAGCCTGTCAGCGCCATCGCCCATGATTTCACCCTGCAGCCGGGCGTGCCGATGATCACGGTGGGCCAGGCCGTATGCAGGAAGGGCAGCACGCGCGTGACCCTGACGCAGACGGAATTTTCCAAGGACCAGCCGGACAAGAAGCCGCTGTCGTGGAAAGTGCCGGTGATCGCTTCGACAGTCGGCAACGGCAAGCTGGCCAAGGTGGTGCTCAAGGATGGCAAGGCCACCCTGAACGTGCCAGGTTGCGGCGCCCTGCTGGTGAATGCGGGCCAGAGCGGCTACTACCGCACCCTGTACGCGCCAGCCGGCACGCGCGCGCTGGCGGGGAGCTTCGCGCGCCTCGCGCCGATCGACCAGCTGGGCTTGCTGGCAGACAGCCAGTCGCTGGGCATGGCGGGCCTGCAAGACCCGGCCGGCTTCCTGGAACTGGTGAAGGCCACGCCCCTGTCGGCCGACCCGCAAGTGCTGGGCCGGGTGGCCGGGTCGCTGAACGGCCTGTATGAGCAGTATGCGGGCGACGCGGTGCGCCAGCAGGCTTTCGGCCGCTTTGCCATGGCGCGCCTGGCGCCGATGATGGCGCAGACGGGCTGGGAAGCGCGCGCGGGCGAAGCATCGAGCGTGGCGACCCTGCGCGGACGACTGATCGCCATTCTCGGCGACATGGGCGAGCCGGGCGTGATCGCCGAAGCGCGCCGCCGCTACGCGGCCAGCGAACAGGCCGGTGAGCAGGCCGCCATGCCTGCACCGCTGCGCCGCACCATCCTGGGCGTGGTGGCGCAGCATGCGGACGCCGCCACCTGGGAACAATTGCACGCCAGGGCGCAACAAGAAAAGACACCGCTCATCAAGAACCAGCTGTACGACCTGCTGGCCTCAAGCGACGATACGGCCCTGGCGCAGCGTGCGCTGGCGCTGGCGCTGACGGAAGAACCGGGCGTGACCAACAGCCCGGCCATGATCTCGCGCGTGTCGCGCACGCATCCCGAGCTGGCCTTCGACTTCGCGCTGGCCCACCTGGAGCAAGTCAATGCGCGCATCGACGCCAGTTCGCGCAGCCGCTACTTCCCGCGCCTGGCGGCCGGTTCGGCGCAGCCGGAGATGATCGCCAAGCTGGAAGCGTACGCGCAAGCGCATCTGCCGGCTAGCGCGCGCGGCGACTCCGACAGTTCCGTGGCCGGCATCAAGTACCGCATCAAGGTACGCGCCGAGCGCCTGCCGGCGGTCGATGCATGGCTGGCGAAACAGGCGGGTTAAGTGGAATTCCCGGCGCCGCGGCGCCGGGAGGAAGAACATACAGGCAAAAAAAACCGGCTTCGCAGATTGCGGTAGCCGGTTGAAACGCTGTTTCAGAGCGCAGGGATAAAGCAGGAAAACACATGAAAAAGTGGAAATCGTGCCGGTCATTGAGGTGTCCGGCAACCCTGCGCCCGGGGTTTCCGTGCGCCATATATCCACTATGCCAGCCCTTCCTTGAGTCAGGCTTAGGACTTCATTAAATCCCCGCACTATCCCTGCATTTCCCCCTGCCCCACCCTGCGATCATTACTATAAAACAAGTTTTACATGTCTGGTGCCGATGGTTGAGCTCACCGGCTAAGCTGTTGAGTCATGCCTGCATCCTATCGCTCCCGGAACGTAGTGACCTGCGCACCGCATGCTGTGTGCCAACAAAAGCATCATAGCAGCGGCATATGACCGGCCTATGACGTAACGCTAAGGTGCGTCGCCTTCCTTCACTGAACGCTTGACACCCGTCAATTCAATTTCCACGCGGCGGTTCGGCTGCAAACAGGCGATCAGCGCGGCGCGCGTCGCCACCTTCTCGCAGGCGGCGACGGGTTCGGCCTTGCCCTTGCCATACGCACTGATGACATTCGCGATGCCTTGCTCGCGCAGCAACTGTTTCACCGTCAATGCACGCCGCTCGGACAGGGCCTGGTTATAGCTGTCCCTACCCAGGCGGTCCGTGTGGCCCGTCACGGATAGCGTATCGATCTGCACATAGCCCTGCTTCAGGCGTGCCGCCAGTGCGCGGATTTTCTCGACGCCCTGCGGCAGCATGTCGGCCGCGCCCGCCTTGTCGAAGCGAAACAAGGCATCCATGTCCAGCGTGATGCGTTCATGCTCGATGCGCGGCAGGATTTCCGGCTGCGGTTCCCGCTTCGGCTTGTCGGCCGGGCACGCCGCTGCGGCGGACTGGGCTGCCGCCTGCGCATCCTCGGCCAGCTGCACATACGGGTTCGCGTGGCGCCAGCCCTGCTGCTTGTATTCGTTGCCAGCATGCACCAGTTCCACTTCGCCGCACGCCACCTTTTGCGCCGCACAGGCGAATCCCGGCGACTCGCGCAGCTTGCCAAAGCTGGCCCACAGATCGTCGCGCAGGCGCGTGGCGTCGTTCACCAGCGGCGTAGCGTCGCCGGGATTGGTCGTGCTGCTGTCTTCCAGCGCGGCAACGATCTTGGCCGATTCCTGCAGCGCCTGCAGGGGAAAGGCCGAGCGATCATTGCGCGTGTATTCGTGGAAAGACACGTCGAGCCAGCATTGCGCCTTGGACAGGTAATAGTCACCCACGCGCACGCCGCCGTCGTTGAGCTTCTTGATGCGTTCCTGCAGCAGGCGGTAAGCCTGCTGGTCGGCAGAGACGGCCTGGTCGCTGATGCGCAGCTGGGGCATGGCCAGCGGCGCCGTTGGCAGGGTCGGCGTGGCCGCCTGGGCCAGGCCCATGGCCAGCAGGCTGGCCAGCGGTATCAGTTTCATCATCGGGATCATCATCGGTGTCATCGTCGGTATCAGTGAGGGAGTCATGGTAGTTTTCATGGCCGGGCCAGGGTACGGTTGATGGTGGCGTCTTTGCCTTTGAACAGGTTTTCATCGAACTTGAAGCGCAGGCGCAAATACGGTCCGCGCGCCGTGTAGTCGGCGCCCGTCAGGTCGCGGTCGGAAAAGCCCGACCAGTTGTGGCCGGCCGACAGCCACAGGTTTTGCGCCAGCAGATAGCCCACTTCGACGCCGTTCGCCCACTGGCGGCTGCCCCCTTGCGGGCTGCCCATCACGGCCGCCAGCACGCCGATGTCCCAGTTCTTGCTGATGTCGTAGACGGTGCGCCCGGAAAACAGCCACGCCGTGTACTTTTCCTGGCCTGCAGGCAAGTTCCTGTCGTTGTTGTGCTTGGCGGCAACCCTGCCCGTGAACCACCACGGACGGCTGGGGTGATAGTCGAGGTGCGTGGAAACGATGTGTGCGCGGTAATTGTCGCCATCGATCTGCGACTGGTCGCGCACGGTCTTGTACTCGTAGCGGGCCAGCCCGTTGAAACGGTTGTCGTCCACGGGGCGCCACGCAAAGCCCAGCTGTGCCCGGTCCTGCAGCACATTGCCCACGGGCGCGCCGCTGGCGTCGTCGTTGTTGCGCGTGTACAGCAGGTAATTGCGTGCAAGCAAAGTCCAGTCACGGCTCAGCTTGCGCGCCCAGGCAATGGTATTGAGCCATTGATCCTGGCGCTGGTCGCCGGGCGCGATTTCGCTGTCGAACAAGCGACGGTACTCGAGCTTGACGGAACCGCGCCACAGCGGATTGACCGAGTAGTCGAAGCCTGCCGCCACGGCCACGGCTTGTTGTTGCTGGCCGTTCATGACTTTCAGATATTCCACATTCGTATTCGCGGCCAGGCCTTCGCCCAGGTTCCACGTGTTGCGCAAGCCGGACGCCAGCTGCAAGTCGCGCTGGTTGCTGAGGCTGTAATCCATGGCGTCGCGCATGCGATACTCGCCAAACACGGTGCCACCCGGCATGTAACCCGTGTCCGCGCCGGCCACGAAACTGGTGCTGCGGTCGGCAGGATTGAGCGAATACGCAGACGCCAGCCCCGTCTGATTTTCATAGCGTGCATACAGCCGGCTGCGTTCGGCCAGCTGGTATTGCGCACCCAGGCCGTAGCGGTGCTGGTCCGCGTCGGAAATGCTTTTTTCCACGTCGCCATTCAAGGTCCAGCGCTCCGTGGCCTTGTATTGCGCCCCCAGGCGCACGGTGGTGGCGTCCAGCGGCACCGTCGCGCCGGCGCCGGCGCCGGGATTGATGGGCGCAAACGTGGTGATGCTGCCACCCGTGACGGGGTCGATGGCCGTGTTGGCCGTGCCGTTGCCGAAGAAGCCGCCCGTGGGATTGAGACCCGTGCCCAAGGGCGAGGTATTCGGTGCGATGCCGGCCGTCGACGGCATGCCGCCGCTCTCCTTCATGTGCTGGACGGAGACGTCGAGCAACCAGCGTTCGTTGGCATTCCATGCCACGCCCAGGCGCTGCGCATCGCGGCGCGCCTCCGTGCTGCGCTCGTCGCTACGGATGGCCTCGCCATACACGGTGACGGCGGGACTGAGCTTGTAGCCCGCCTTCACGCCCGCCTCGCCCCGTCCGCCCGTGATGCCGGCCGCCGTGTTATTGAAATCCTTGTCGGAACGGCTCCAGAACGCTTTCGCTTCCAGCTTGTCATCCTTGTGCTGCAGCTCGACCCGGGCCGCATTGCCGCTGACTTCATCACGCAGCTCGCCCGCCTGGCCCGACGGCGTGGTGTAGATGTTGCCGCCCGCGCTGTAGCTGGTGGACGTGGTGCGCGCCACTTCCACCACCAGCAGACTGTGCTCGCCGAAGCGCAAACCGGCATTGACACTGTGCAATTTATACGGCGACAAGGGATTCTTGTCTTCCACGGCCGAGCCACCGAGCGAGACCATCTTGCCCAGCTGTACTTGCCCATCCACGCCCAGGGTCCAGAATTTTTCGCCGCCTTGATCTACCTCATAGCTGATGCGTATCGATTGCGGATCGCCATTCGGCGTCAGCGCCGGGATCGCCTGCTTGAACAGGATGCGCCCGCTAAACGGCTCGAAGCTGTAATCCTCGAAACGGCGCAGCTGCGTCACCTGCACGATATTGCCGTTCTGGTTTTTGTCGCGCACCACGATCTCGATCTTTTCCGAGTTTTCGATGGCGTTGTTGTTGCGCACGGCGAATGGCCCCGAGGTGCCATTGGCCCGGTATTCCTCGACCACCTGCTTCAGGCTATCGTTGATGGCGAAGGCATTGGCGACGATGCCATCCTGTTCATAATGGCCGCGCCCGCCTGTGGCCGTGCGGTTGTACTGGCCCAATTTTCTCTGCTGCAAGCTGGCCACGGCGCCGCCGCCCGTCATCTGGCTGAAGCCGTCGCCGGTGGCGAAGTCGCCATACAGCACATAGCTTTTTTGCTGGTCGATGCGCACGTACAGGCGGTCGCTGGAGCGGGCGTCGAAATTGCGCACGGAACTGTCGCCGTAGACGGGATAGAACTCTTCCGGATTGACATCGCGCAAGAGGCGCGCGCGCGTATCCTTGTCCGAGTCGTAGGCGGCCGTCAGCAAGGCGTCGCCACGGATGGTTCCCTTCAGGAACATCGCCGCGCGGCCCGCCACATTGGCCTTGCCATTGTTGAATGCCCTGCTCCAGCGCTGGATGTCGCGCTCGAAACCATCGTTGAAACGCGATGGTGAAATGGAACTGCTCGACAGGCTGCGCTTGCTGATGATGCCGTCAATCAAGCCCACGGCCAGCATGTCGCGCAGTTCTGGCAGGAAACTGATCGTGCCCTGCGCCGCCACGCTGCCGGCCGACACGCGCAGAAGCACGTCCTGCGGCGTGGTGGGGGCCAGCAAGCTGAAGCTTGCTACACCATTCTCCACCGTCAGCTGCGTGCCGGGCGTGACCTTGTCGGCGTCGCGCCGCTCGGGGCCCAGTTCATCCGTGCGGGCGCCGGGCAGCAGGATGCGCCCGCCGCTGGCCTCGATGGTGAGCAAGGCCGTGCCCGTCAAGGGCTTGCCGTGCTCGTCATACAGCCTGACCGTCACCTTGACGGGGCTCTGGCCATCGGCAGGCACGTCATTCCCGTCCGTTTCGACGGCGATGCGCGCCACGCCCCGGTTGATCGCATAGTCGGCAAGGCCCACCTTGCCCGCAAACAAGGATGGCGCTGCCACGCTGTCCGGCACGGCCATCTGGGCCTGGCTAGCGGCCGGGAAGACCAGCAAAGCCAGTACGGCGGCCATGCGCCGGGGCGCGGGGAGAGTTCTCTTCATGGCTTGTTTCTCTTTAGCAGCATTGGCAAGCGGCAAGTAAGGTGAAAGAGGCTTATTGCGCATGGCTGCCTCCTGCGGCTGGCACGGTGGCGGGCGACGGCACGCGCGGAGCGACGACAGGCTGGTTGGCGCTGTCCGTCGCCTGCGCGGGCGCGCTGGCGGGCTGGCTGCTGAAACTCAGTCCCGGCCCCGCCCTGCCCTCCCTTTCCACGCTGCGCACCTCGCCCTGCGCGCGGCGCGCCTTGACTTGCTCCAGCACGGGGTTCGAGCACGAGCCTTCGATGAAATCGGCGCGCAGCAACTCGCCATTCTTGGTATCGAGGAACAGGCTGTGCGGATCGCCCAGGTTGCGGTTCGACGCTTCCATCATGCGGCTGGCGCGCGGCAACGTTGCGCCATCGACCTTGATGACATGGCTGTTCGGCGTGATGCCGCAATAGCTGTACTTGCCTTCCACGTCCGTGGTGAAGTTCGTGCCATCCTCCATGTACAGGCGCACGCCCGGGATGCCCAGTTCCTCCGCATCCTGCACATGGTTGTTATTGCAGTCCACAAACACCTTGCCGGCGATGCAGGCATCCGTGGTGAACACGCCGCCCGTCACCTTGACTTTCGCGCGCGCCTCGTTCGAAGGCGGGCCGTTGGTGGTCGATGCCTGGGCACGGTTGATGCCGTCGCCCTGCAGCGAACCGACGCCCACGCGCAGGCGGTAGCGGAAGCTGGCGCTGGCGTTCGGCGCCAGGGATTCCAGCTTGAAGCTCAGCTGCGGCCCCGGCTTGCCGGACGGATCGGGCTGCACCACATTGTTGCGCGTGGTGGTGCCGTCGATGTAGCGGAAACCGGCCGGCAGCTTATCGAGCACGCTGACGCCAAACGCCGTCGCCACGCCCGTGTTCTTCACCTCGATCGTGTACTGCAGGCTGTCGCCGATCTCGGCCTGAGTCTTGTTGACGCTCTTGCTGATCAACAACATCGGCTTGTCCGTCGTGTTGAACACCACGGGCGTAAAGCTCGGTGGCGTGGCACCAGGCGTGGCCGGCAGCAGCAAGGTGTCGGCCGAGCTGGCCAGGGCCAGCACGCTGGCCGGTGCCACCGGCGTCGTCGATGTACCCGTGCCGCTATAGCTGTGGCCGATGTTACGCCCGCCTGTTTCCGTGCCCAGCATGGTGCTCGCATACACCTGGTTCAGCTGCGGCACCGTGGGAATCGCCGCCACGCTGCCGAAGTCGACCAGCACCGTGAAGCCGATGTTGCAGCTTTCCTGCGGCTGCAAGTCGCCCTTGCCATTCAACAAGCCAAACACGGTGGCACCGTTGAAGTCGGGATTGGCGACACAGGCCGTGGCACTGGCGGGCCGCGCCGTGACGGCCAGGCTGCCCGGCTTGAGGGTGACGCTGGTGGCCGTGGGGAAGACGGCCTTCAGGTTTTCCGCCACCTGCACCATGGTCGAGGTCGGATAGCCGGCAGGATAACGGTTGGCCGCCTGCACCGTGTAGCTGATCTCGAACTTGCTGGCATCGACTTGTTGCTGTGCCGACACTGCCTTGATGACATCGACCACCTGGCGCAGCAACACCACGGGCGTGGGCGTGTCTTCGCCCGTGAAGGCGACACCGCCCACGGTATCCGAGGCATTGCCGTTATGGTTGGGATCGACCTTGTCCGCCAGCGCGGCCACGTCCGCTGCCGTGGCCACGGCGCCCGCATGGCTGCCGCCATTGTTGGAAGCGTCAAACACGAGGCTGCCCACGGGTGGCGTATACACCGGATTGGCGGCGATGACGCCCGCAGCAGGGGCTGGCGGCACGCTGATGGTGCCGCCCGCGTTGGCGACATTGCCGCCCAGCGCGCTGGTAAACACGCTGTTGTTGTACTGCGGCAAAGTCGTCTCCTGTACCGTGATTTCCACGGTGAAAGTGATGACGCTCAACTCGCCCTCGGCCAGTGCCGTATCACCGTTGAGCAAACGCAAGTCGCTGCCGCCGCAACCGCCCGTAAAGCCCGGGTTGACGGCCAGCTGGCGGCTACCGCCAATGGCGGGCGCGGCAGGCGGCGCGACGATGCGGCACGTGACGGGTTCGGGGAAGGCGGCGCGCAGGCTGTCGAGCGCCTGCACATTCTGCGCCGCGCCCTTGCCCACGTTGCGGATCACCACCGTGTATGGCACATTGAAGACCTTGGCCGACAGCTGGGTCACTTTGCCCACGCCCAGCGCCACGCCGATGGCCGGGTTGGCCACGTCCGTGACGGCCGTGCAATCAGATGCCTGCGCGCAACGTGGCAAATCGGGACCGGCGGGCACGATGGTGTTGCTCAGGGTGCCGCTGGCGGCCACTTTCGCACTCACCGTGACGGCGGCCACGGCGTTCGGCGCCAGGCCGGCCGGCACCGTACACACCAGCTTGTTCGCGGCCAGCGGCGCACAGGTGGTGGGCGCGGCGGGCGTGACGACGATGTCCGTCAGGCTGGCGGCCAGGTCGTCCGTCAACGTGATGGCTGCCGTGGTGGCACCGCTGCCGCCGTTGGTAGCCGTGATGCTCCAGCTGACGGTGTCACCGATGCTGGCATTGGTCTTGTCCGCCACTTTTTTCACCATCACGCTGGGGCTGGTGACATTGGTCGTCGTCTGGCAATCGCTTGGGACCAGGCACAGCGGCACGTCGGGCCCGGAAGGCACGATGCGGTTGAGCGCCGTGCCGGGCTGGGTGACGGTGGCCGACACTTCCACGCTGGCTTCGCCGCCATTACCGATCAGGCCGGCAGGTACGCTGCAGCTCAGCACATTGCCGGCCACCGGTGCGCACGTGGCGCGCACAGGCGTGACCACCACATTCGCCAGGCCGGCCGGCAAGGTGTCGACCAGGGTCATGACGGCGCGCGTGGGGCCGGTGCCCGTATTGCTGGCCGTGATGGTCCACACGACGGTGTCGCCCACATTGGCGCTGGCGCGGTTGACGCTTTTCCGCACCGCCACCTTGGGTCCCGTCAGCACGATGCTGGACTCGCAGCTGTTCGCCTGCGCGCAGGCTGGATTGTCTGGCCCGCTCGGCATCACGCGGTTCGACAGCGTTCCTTCCAGCGTACCGGTCGCCGTCACGCGCACGCTGCGCGTGCCATTTCCGATAGCCAATTGACCTGCAGCGATGCTGCAGCTTTGCACGCTGTTCGCCACCCAGCTCGCCAGCGGCGGACACGTCACGCCAGCGTCGGCATTGACCGCCAGCACCGTCAAGTTCGGTGGCAGGATATCGGCCAGGGTCACCACGCCTTGGTTGGCCACGCCGCCGCTGTTGACGGCAGTGATGGTCCAGATGATGCTGTCGCCCACGTTGGCATTGTTGCGGTTGGCCGTCTTGCTGACGCGGATGACGGGACCCGGCATGGTTACCGTGGCCGTGTTCGGCAAATCGTACTGCACTTCCGTCGAGCTGGTGGCGATGAGGCTGACGATGGTCGAGACATTGCTGGCTGGCTGGATGTACGACAGGCCGAAGCTGTGCAGCTCGTTGGGCGCCAGGCTGGCGGGCAAGCCCGTCACCGTCAGCATGCCGCTGATGGCGTCATAGCTGCCGGCCACACCGCTCAGGGTCACGCCCATCAGGCCCTGCGCCAGTTTCAAGCTGTACGTCACGTTCTCGGCCGTGCCGGGACCAACGTTGCTGTAGCTGACGATGCCGTTGATCTGGTCGCCGGCACTGGTGCTGCCGGGGAAACCGTTCAGGGTGGTAGTCACGTCGACCAGCAGCTTGATGGCCGTGGTACTGGTGGTGCAGTCCGCCGCCTGCAAGCAGACAGGATTGTCCGGTCCGCTTGGCAACACCGTGTTCTGCAGCACGCCAGCCGCGCTGGCCGTGGCCCGCAGCACCACTTGCGCCTGTCCGCCCGGCGCCAGGCCGGCCGTCACGCTGCACGTGACGATATTGCCCGCCACAGGCGCACAAGTGGCCAGCTGCGTGGACAGCACTTGCACGCCACTGACGCCGGCTGGCAGGTTGTCGGTGAGCACGATGGCGGACTTGGTCGCACCCGTGCCGCCATTGCTGGCGGTAATGGTCCAGGTCAGCACGTCACCCACGTTGACACTGCTCTTGTCGACGCTCTTGCGCACCGTCACTTGCGGCGCGACGAGGGTCGTCGTGGCTTGGCAGGCGCTGGCCGTATCGCAGGCGGGATTGTCGCCACCGCTGGGCAAGACACGATTCGACAGGGTGCCACCCAAGGTGCCGCGGCCCGTGATGACGACCTTGCGGCTGCCATTGCCGGCGGCCAATTGACCTGCCGCAACCGTGCATGCCTGCACGCTGCCAGCCGTCCAGCTGGCGACCGGCGGACAGCTCACGCCCGCGTCAGGTGTCACGCTGAGCACGACGATATTGGCAGGCAACACATCGCTGACGACGACCGGGTGTTGATTCGGCAAGTTGCCCGTGTTCGTAGCCGCAATGGTCCACGTCAGGATATCGCCCACGGCCGCGTTTACCTTGTCGACCGTCTTGCTGGCGCGGATCACGGGGCCCGGCAAGTTCGTCGTCGCCGTATTCGGCAAGTCGTTGACGATTTCCGTCGAACTGGTGCCCACCATGCTGGTGATGCGCGAGCTGTTGCTGGCCGGCTGGGTGTAGAACAGGTTGAAGCTGGCGCTCTGGCCGGCGATCAGGGTGGCCGGCAAGCCACTCAGCACATACATGCCCGTGGCGCTGTTGTAAACGCCGCTGATGCCAGGCGCACCGCTGACGGCGCTGAGGGAAACGCCGCTCAGGCCCGCTTCCAGCTGCAGGCTGTAGCTCATCGTTTCCGCCACGCCCGGACCGACGTTGACAAAGGTCACCACGCCACGGATGGCGTCGCCCGCATTGCTGCTGGCGGGGAAGCCGTTCAGGGTGGTGGTCACGTCGACCAGCAGTTTCGATACCACCGTGGTGGTCTGGCAATCGCCGGGGACGGCGCAGACGGGATTATCCGGCCCGCTCGGCACCAGCGCATTCGCGAGGCTGCCCGACAAGGTGGCCGTGGCGCTCAGCTTGACGCTGGCGCTGGCGCCGGCGGCCAGGCCGGCTGGCACGCTGCAGCTGACGACATTGCCTGCCGGCGCGGCGCAGGTGACGGGCGCCGTCGGCGTCACCAGCACATTCGCCAGGCCCGCAGGCAAGGTATCGCTCAGGGTGGCGATGGCCGTGCTGGGCCCGCTACCGCTATTGCGCAAGGTCAAGGTCCACGTCAGGGTATCGCCCACGTTGGCTGCCGTCTTGTCGACGCTCTTGCTGGCGTTCAGCAAGGGCGCGCTGACGGTGCTGGTGGTGCTGCAATCACCCGCCTGCAGGCAGGCCGGGTTGTCCGTGCCGCTGGCGCTGACGCCATTGACGAGACTACCGGCCACGGCAGCACGCGCCGTCACTTGCAACGTGGCATTGCCGCCAGCGGCCAGGCCAGCCGGCACGCTGCATGTGAGCACATTGCCGGCCAGCGGCGCGCAGGTGACGGGCGCGGCGGGCGTGACGACGATATTCGCCAGGCCAGCCGGCAAGGTGTCGGTGATGGTGGCGATGGCCGTGCTGGCCCCCGTGCCGCTGTTGGCCAGGGTGACCGTCCACGTCAGGCTGTCGCCGATATTCAGGGCCAGCTTGTCGACGCTCTTGCTCAGCGCCAGGCTGGGGCTGGTAATGGTGGTGTGTGTCTGGCAGCTGCTGGCCTGGAAACAAGCCGGATTGTCGGGGCCGCTCGGCATGAGCTGGTTGGCCAGGGTGCCGCCCGCGCTGGCCTTGCCGGTCAGCACGATCTGGCGCTGGCCATTACCGGCCGCCAGCTGGCCGATGGCTACGCTGCAACTCTGGCTGCTATTGGCCACCCAGCTGGCCAGCGGCGGACAGGTGACGCCGCCGTCGGGCGCCACATTGGTCACGATGATATTGGTCGGCAGCAAGTCGGTCAAAATGACGGCGCCCTGGTTGGCCAGGCTGCCCGTGTTGCTGGCCGTAATCGTCCAGATAATTTCCTCGCCCACATTCGCCACGGCCTTGTTGGCCGTCTTGCTGACGCGGATGATGGAGCCGGGCATGGTGACGGTCGCCACGTTGGGCTGGTCGTTCGGCACTTCCGCCGACGTCGTGGCAATGCGGCTGACCACGGTCGACAAGTTGCTGGCCGGCTGGATGTAGCTGAGCTGGAAGCTGAAACCCTGCCCCTGCGCCAGGGTGGCCGGCACGCCGCTGAACGTCACCAGGCCGGAGCCCCCGTTGTAGCTGCCCGCCACGCCGTTGACGCTCACGCCGGCCAAGCCGGGCGCCAGCTGCAGGCTGTAGCTCACACCCTCGGCCGGCCCGGGGCCGATATTGCTGAAATTGACGGTACCGGCTATCGTGTCGCCCGCGTGCGTGCTACCGGGAAAGCCGTTCAGGGTGGTGGTCACGTCGACCAGCAGTTTCACGGCCGTGCTGGTGGTACTGCAATCGCCGGGCTGCGGGCAGACAGGGTTATCGGGGCCGCTTGGCACGACGGTATTGACGTAGGCGCCGGCCGCATTGGCCACGCCCTTGACGACGATATTCAGCGTGCTTCCCGCCGCCATGCCGGCGGGAATGGCGCACACCAGCTGATTGCCGCTTGGCACGGCGCAGGTGGCGGGCGATGCGGGCAACACTTGCCACAGCGTCAGGTTGGCCGGCAAGGTGTCCGTCAGGGTGACCACACCCGTGGTCGCGCCCGTGCCCGTATTGGCCACGGCAATAGTCCAGGTCAGCGCATCGCCGACATTGATATTGCTCTTGTCGACGGTTTTATGCACGGCCACTTGCGGGCTGAGGATGGTGGTGCTGGTCTGGCAGGATGCAGCCTGGGCGCAGGCGGGATTGTCGGGTCCGCTCGGCAGCACCTTGTTGCCCAGGCTGCCACCGGTCGTTCCCCTGGCCGTTATGGTAATGCTGCGGCTGCCGTTCACGGCAGCCAGCTGGCCTGCCGCGACAGTACACGCTTGGGCGCTGTTGGCCAGCCAACTGGCCAGCGGCGGACAGCTGACGCCGGCGCCCGGCGTGACGGACAGCACCGCCACGTTGGCGGGCAGGATATCCGTCAGGGTCACTACGCCCAAGTTAGCCAGGCTGCCCGTATTCGTGGCCGTGATGCTCCAGGTAATCGTCTCGCCCACGTTGGCCGTCGTCTTGTCGGCCAGTTTCGTCACGCGGATGATGGGGCCGGGCACGGTTGCCATGGCCGTGTTCGGCAATTGGTTCGCCACTTCCACCGAGGTGGTGGCGATGGTCGAGGTCACCATCGACAGGTTGTCGGCCGGCTGCGTATAGCTGACATTGAAGCTGGTACTCTGGCCATTCGCCAGGCCCACGGGCAAGCCGCTGAGGGTCACGACGCCCGTGGCAGGATTGTAGCTGCCCACGGCGCCCATCAAGGTGACGTTGCTCAAGCCCGGCGTCAGCTGCAGGGTGTATGTCACGCCTTCGGCCGGGCCCGGTCCCACGTTGGCGTAGGTGACGGTGCCGGAAATCGTGTCGCCCGCCAAGGTATTCGGCGGGAAATTATTCAAGGTGGTGGTGACGTCGACCAGCAGCTTGACCACCGTGGTGGTGGTGCCGCAATCGCCGGGCAGCACGCAGGCGGGATTGTCCGGCCCCGATGGCAGCACGCTGTTGACGGCAGACCCGGCCAGGGTGGCCGTGGCGCTGACGATGATCTTCGCCGAGGCGCCTGAGGCCAGGCCGGTCGGCACGCTGCACGTCAGGTTCTGGCCCACCACTGGCGCGCAGCTGGCAGGCGCCTGCGGGCTGACGACGATGTTCGCCAGCCCGGCCGGCAAGGTGTCGGCCAGCGTGACGGCGCCCGTGCTGGCACCCGTGCCGCTATTGCTCACCGTTAAGGTCCACGTGATGGTATCGCCCACGTTGACGCTGGCCTTGTCGACGCTTTTCTTCACCGCCACGTTCGGGCTGGTGACGCTGGTGGTGGTCTGGCACTGGGCCGGCGTGGCGCACGCGGGATTGTCGATGCCGCCCGGAACAAGGCTGTTGGCCACCGTGCCGGGCGCATTCGTCACGGCCTTGATGAGCACTGTCGCCTGCATGCCACTGCCCAGCCCTGGCGGCACGGTGCACGTCAGGGTGGTGCCCACAGGCACGCCGCAACTGGCGGGCGCCACGGGCAGGATCTGCAGCGCGCCCACGTTGGCGGGCAAGCTGTCGGTCAGGGTGATCGGACCATTCGTGGGGCCGCTACCGCTGTTGATGGCCTTCAGGGTCCACGTAATGGTGTCGCCGAGATTGACGGTGGTCTTGTCGACGCCTTTCGTCACGGCCACGCTGGGGCTGGTCACCGTGCTGGTGGTGGCGCAGCCGGCAGGCGTGGCGCAGGCAGGATTGTCGGCGCCAGTCGGCACGACGGTGTTATTGTAGGTGCCCGCCGCCGCAGGCTGGGCCGTGACGGTGAAGCCGGCGACGCCGCCGTTCGCGGCCAGGCCGGCCGGCACCGTGCAGGTGAGGATATTGCCTACCGGCACGGCGCAGGTGGCGCTGCCGACCAGCGCCACGTTCAGGCCCACCAGGTTGGCCGGCAAGGTATCGGTCAGCGTGATGGGCGCGGTGCTCACGCCATCGCCGCTATTCGTCGCCGTGACGCTCCACGTCAGGCTGGCGCCGATATTGATGCTGGCATGGTCGACGGTTTTCGTCACCGCCACCTTGGGGCTGGTGATCGAGGTGACCGTGCGGCAGTTTTCCGCCGTGGCGCATGAAGGATTATCGGGTCCGCTCGGCATGATGCGGTTCGCCAGGCTGCCGCCCGCCGTGGCGTGCGCCGTGATGGTGATGGTGCGGCTGCCGTTGAGGGCCGCCAGCTGGCCGGCGGCGATGGTGCAGGTCTGGGTGCTCGACGCCACCCAGCTGGCCAGCGGCGGGCATGTCACGCCCGGCGCCGCCACCACGCTCGTCACCACCAAGTTGGGCGGTAACAAATCGGCCAGGGAAACCAGGCCCTGGTTGGCGATATTGCCCGTATTGCTGGCAGTGATCGTCCACGTGATGTTTTCGCCCACATTCGCCGTCAGCTTGTCGGCCACCTTGGTGACGCGCACGTTCGGCCCCGGCACCATCACGGTGGCCGTATTCGGCAAGTCATTGGCCACTTCGACCGAGGTGGTGCCGATCACGCTGGTGACGAACGAGCTGTTCGAGGCGGGCTGGGTATAGCTGAGATTAAAGGTGACGCCCTGCCCGGCCAGCAGATTCGGCGGCAGGCCGGACAGGATGATGAAGCCCGTGCCCGCGTTGTACACGCCCGTCACGCCGGTGACGGACACGCCCGTCAAGCCTGGCGGCAACTGCAGCGTGTACGTCACGTTCTCGGCCGTGCCCGGTCCCATGTTGCGGTAGGTGACTGTGCCGCTGATGGCATCGCCCGCATTCGTCGAACCGGGAAAGCCGTTCAGGGTGGTGGTCACGTCCACCAGCGCCTTGCTGACGACAGTGGTGGTCTGGCAAGCAGCCGGCGTGGCGCAGCTGGCGCCATTGCCGCCGGACGGCGCCACGCTGTTGACGAAATTGCCGGCCACCGTCGGTACGCCAGTGATGCTGACCTGGGCGCTGGCGCCCGGCGCCAGGCCGGCGGCTACCGTGCAGGTGAGCGTATTGCCGACCAGCGGCGCGCAGGTCGCGGGCGCCGTGGGCGTGACGACGATGCTGGTCAGGTTGGCCGGCAGGGTATCGGCAAGGGTCAGGGCCGCCGTGGTGGCGCCCGTGCCAGCATTGTTCGCCGTCAAGGTCCACTGCACGGTGTCGCCGATGAAGGCGCCGCTCTTGTCGACGCTTTTTTGCACGCGCACGAGCGGGCTGACGATGCCCAGCGTGTCGCTGTCCACGTTATTCGCGGGAATGGGGTCCAGCGTGGTGGCGCCGGCCGTGGTGGTGATCGTCAGGCTGCCGCTGGCGGGCAGGTTGAAGGTGGAGCTGCAATTGATGCGCGAGCCGGGAATGAAGGGCGTCACGGGTGCGCTGCAACTGGCCGTGGCGCCGGCTGGCAAGCCGCTCATCACGCAGGTGGGCGCTGCCGCGTTGTCGGGGCCGTTATTCGTGCACACGCCCGTGACCGTCACGGGGGCACCAGCATTGTAGGGACCGGCTGGCACCGTCGTGACGGCTTGCATGTCCGCCTGCAGGCGACGGTTGCTGATGGTACACGTGACGGGCGCCTCGGGCATCGTGAAGTTGCCGGCGTTGGCCGCGCCAGATCCGATGACGGCGGCCGTATCCGTGCGCACGCAACTGTAGCTGCTCTGGTATTGCGCCAGGATGGTGGCCGTGCCCGCGCTTTCCGCAAACGTCACGAGGTTGCCCACGCGCACCAGGGCGCTGGCCGTCGCACCATTGCCGCCCTGAACGCCGGCCGTGCCGTTGGCATTCATGATGAACAGGCCACTGTCGCTAGCGGGCGTGAGCGCCTTGACCACCGTCAAGGTATTCGTTTTGACCGTAGCCGTGGTGCTGCTGCTGTTGTTACTGAGATCGCTATCCGTTTCATTGGGCGAGACGGTCACCGTGGCCGTATTCACGATGCTGGCAGCGTCGCCCGGCGTGGCCGTGATCGTCACCGTCAGGTAAGAACCCGTGGTGGGGTCGCTGACGGCCGCATTCACGGGCAGGTTGCCCATGGTAATGCTGACGCTATTGCTGCCCGAACCCGAGGTTTTTGTGCCGCAGGAAGCGCTGCCGCTGGCGGCGCAAGTCCAGCTGACGTTGCTCAAGCTGGCCGGCAGCACATCGCTGAAGGTGGCGCCCGTGCTGAGGGCCGGGCCACGGTTCCACACTTTCATGGTATAGCTCAAGGGCTTGCCGACGGAAAACTGCGCCGGGCCCACCTTGCCGACGGCCAGGTCGGTCTTGCTATTGGTGCAGTCGGCATAGGAACTGGCCAGGCTGGGGTTGCGCAATTGCGCCGCAGGAATAATTTCCGTCACATTGTCAGGACGCGTCCAGCGCATGTGCAAATAATTGATGCCGCCCACGTTATTCCACAGGACGCGGGCCAGATAACAGCCACCGGGCGTGGCGCTATTGAAATTGCCGGCCAAATTCTGGAAATCCGTTTCATTATTCGAATATTCTGCCACGCTGCCCACGGCCACGTTGTACACGGTATTGCGGTAATTGGTCGAATACTGGGTCGAGAAATCGACCTTTACGTCGTCGTCGTGCGAGACGCTGAACTTGTAGTTTCCCGCCTGCGGAAACACCACCAGCGTGTACATCACGCGGCCCATGATCCAGGCCTGGCAGGCAGCAGACGTTTGCTGCGTGTCTAAGTTGCATAACTGCGCAGGACTGGCGGGCGTGCCATTGGCCCAGTCCAGCTGCGCCGAGGTGCCCATGCGCGCCGCATTGACGGCGGGATTGGCAGCCAGCGCCGCCAGACTGGCGAGACGAGCCGTGCTGCCCGCGTTAAAGCTGTTGTCGTAATTGGGCAAGGCGGGGTTGGCCGGCACCCGCGAAATACCCCGGTAATCCTCCCACAGCACTTGCGCACGGGCGGGCGCGGTGGCGCCCAGCAGCAAGGAGGCGAGCAACAGCGGTACGACATGCCACCTGGAAAGGTCGGGTAAGCGGGCGCGGTGAACAATCGCGGTCAGCATTCCCATGTAGCGCCCGACGGACAAAAAAGCTGCATGGCGGCCGGAACGGCCTGCCGTTTCCTGGTGTGTTTTGATCATGTTGTTCGCTAAGAAATGTACCGCTGCAAGGTGCAGGCCAATATAAAAATGACACTTATTTGTCATGATTATATGAACAAGTAACAGTTCAAGCGTACGACAACAGTGGTTTTTTTGTTTCCAACAAAGAAATTAAATTATCTCGTTGATATTTCGCAACACATTCATCAAATTAATCGTGCAGTTACGCTGACATTCTATTTTCTGCCGCATACTGATCAGCTCGACATCATATTTAAATTATCATTTATATAATGATGCGAAACTATCAAACGCGTAGTTTGTTTTTCAAAAGAAATTATTAATTCTCATTATCAGCACTTATTTCAATACGCATTTCCTTCCATGACCAACCATCCCACAATTCTATCCTGCACTGCAGCAGATTCATTTTCCAGCGCCTGAAGTCAATACCAACTCACTGCATTCATGTCTGCTGCCCTGCAAGGCAGGGCATGCGGCAAGACGAATTGGTCTTGCAAAACGGCCGCGCAAGCGAAGCGGCTATCGCGCCGCTGCCCGAATCGCTTACTATCGCCCCATCGCACCCTGCGCCACCACCATTGCCACCCTATGCCAGGAGTCCTCTGATGCCACATGCCCACCGCCGCACGCTGCTGGCCTGCGCCTGCGCCTTGCTCGCGGCCTGCACCCCGTTCGCCCCGCCGCCCAACGCCTCGCTCCCAGCCGCGCCAGTAGCGGCGCCAGCCATGCCCGCGCCCGCGTGGCAACAGCCGGGCGTGCATGTCTTGCACATCGTCCCGCAGGAATCCCTGCTGACCATCACCGTGCGGCGCGGTGGCGCGCTGGCCCGCCTGGGGCATGACCACGTGATCGCCAGCCGCAACTTGCAGGGCGTGGTGGCGCCCGCGCCGGGACGCGCGCAATTCCAGTTCCGGCTCGATGAGATGAGTGTGGATGAGGAAAGCTTGCGCCAGGCGGCCGGCCTGACGACGACGCCGTCGGCCGACGCCATCGCCGGCACGCGCCACAACATGCTGGTGCGCGTGCTCGAGGCCGAGCGTTATCCGTGGGTGCGTATCGATACCCGGCGCACGGGCAACAAGGAAATGCTCGACGCCGATATCACCCTGCATGGCGTGACGCGCACAATGCAACTGCCGGTGCGGATCGAGGAAACGGCCGACGGGCGCAGCCTGCAAGCGAGCGGCGGCCTGCTGTTAAAACAGAGCGACTTCGGCATCGTGCCCTTCGCCGTCCTGGGCGGCGCCATGGCCGTGCAGGACCAGATGGAACTGGCGTTCCGCATTACCGCCCGGCAAGACGTCAGCGCGCCAGGATCAGGCGCAAGCCCAGGCCGATGAAGATGGTGCCGGCCACGCGGTCCAGCCACAGGCCGGCGCGCGGGCGGCGGTTGAGCCACAGGCCGACGGCGCCGGAAAAATAGCCGAGCAAGCCAAACAGCACGCAAGCCTGCGCCGTGAAGACCAGGCCCAGCTGTGCCATCTGCCAGCTGACATTGCCCTGGCCCGCGACGATGAACTGCGGCAGGAACGAGAGGAAAAACAGCACGACTTTCGGATTGATACTGTTGGCAAACAAACCTTTGCCGAACAGGCGCAGCAGCGATTCGTCGGGCAAGGCCGCCGCGCCGTCGACTCTGGCGCCGCCACGGCTGCGCAAGGCGCCGATGCCCAGCCACACCAGGTACAGGCCGCCAGCCACTTTCAGCGCGGTAAATGCGGTGGGCGAGGCGGCCAGCAGGGCCGACACGCCGATGGTCGCCAGCACCGTGTGCGTGAGGCAGCCGAGGGCGCAGCCCAGGCCGAACGCCATGCCCTGGCGGCGCCCGCGCGACATGCCCACGCCCAGCACCATCAGGTTGTCGGGGCCGGGACTGGCGGTGATCAAAACGGCGGCGGCCAGGAAGGCCAGGAACTGGTCGGGACTGAGCATGGAGGACTCGCAGGCAAAAGGCGCCTTGATACCGGAGCGGGGCCATGCCGGCAGGACATGAAATTGCCCGTGTGCCACCGAGAGTCGATTAAAATGAGTACTCTACAACAAACGGCGTTGCCGCCACTTCCCGCGCGACCATCACCACACTCATCGATGCCAGCCCACCCGCCCCCGTCCCGCCACCGCGCTTCCTGCTCCCGCGTCTGCGCCTGGCTATGCGGCTGGCCGCTTGTGTTCGGCCTGCTGTTCGGCTTGCTGGGCTTGGGGGGCGCGGCGCAGGCAGCCACATTGGCCCTGAACAAGCAAGGCATCGCTCACCTGGGCAGCGGCGGGCAACTGTTTTTCCCCGGAAATGACGCCGCGCCTGCCGATGCCGCCGCCCTGCCCGCCTGGCTGGCGCGCCAGCGCCCGGCCGACCAGGTCGACCTGTTCGGCGGCGCCTACTGGCTGCATGCGCAGGTGCGCAACGACAGCAACGTGGCGGCCTGGGTCATCGACCCGAACGACACCCTGATCGACCTGGTCGACCTGCACGTGTATGGCCCCGGGCCGCACACGTCGCCGCACACCTTGCTGACGGGCTACCAGCGCCCGCACGAATATTTGCTGCACTACGGCAGGAACGTGCAGCTGGCGCCGGGCGCCACGTATGACATCCTGATCCGCTTTTCCAGCCCCTACTACGCGCGCGCCCCCCTGTTCGGCCTGACGACGCAGCAGGACTACCGCAAGCTGGTGGGCAAGGAAAACTTCCTGATAGTCGCATCCATCGGCGCCCTGCTGGCGCTGGGCCTGTTCAATTTCTTCATCTTTTCCATCACCCTGGAAAAAGCCTCGGCCTACTACGCGCTGTACGTGCTGACGTATGGCCTGGCCTGGGCCATGACCTTCCACGTCTTTGCCGACCTGTTCGACTGGCATATGCTACAGCTGCATTACGTGCCGTTTTTCCTGCTGCCCGTCTTCAGCACCCTGTTCTACACGCATTTCCTGCGCCTGCGCGACTACTCGCCCCTGCTGCACCGCATCAGCAAGGTCAACCTGGTGCTGCCCCTGCTGCTCTTGCCCAGCTGCTTCTTCGCCCTGTCGTATGCGCATACCTTGGCAACCATCGCCATCAGCATCTGGATGCTGCTGGCGCTGATCTGCGGCATCGTCGTCTGGTGCCGCGGCTACCAGCCGGCGCGCTTCTTCGTGCTGGCCTTCGTCGCCCTGATGCTGCCCGGCTTTCTGATCCTGCCGGCGAACCTGGGCCTGATGCCGGCCATGGTGGCCAACGCCCAGCTGGTGACCTTGCTCGGTGGCACGCTCGACGGCTTGCTGCTGGCCTTTGCCCTGGCCGACCAGATCCGCCTGCTGCGCAACAACCTGGAACAGCGCGTGCAGGAACGCACCTTGGCGCTGACCCTCAGCAACGATGCCCTGCTGAAGGCCAAGGAGCACGCGGAAGTGGTCAGCCGCCACCGCATCGACTTCCTGTCGGCCATGAGCCATGACATCCGCACCCCGCTCGCCGGCGTGATCGGCATGCTGAAATTCGCCCTGCGCGACCAGTCCGTCAAAGGTCGCACGCAGGAATACCTGCGCATTGGCCTGCATAATGGCGTGTCGCTATTGACCATTCTCAATGACATCCTCGATTTTTCGAAGATCGACGCGGGCAAGCTGACCCTGGAAACCGTGGACTTCGACTTGCTGGCGCTGATCGGCGACGCGGCCGGCATCGTGCAGGGCCAGGCCGACGCCAAGAGCCTGCTGCTGCGCCGCGAACTGGCGCTGGACCTGCCGCGCTACGTGCGCGCCGATCCCACGCGGCTGCGGCAAATCCTCATCAACCTGCTGGGGAACGCACTGAAATTCACGGCGAACGGCGAAGTGCTGCTGGAAGTGCGGCGCGCCCGCACGCCGCCGCGCCGCGACGGCTGCAGCGAGATCGACTTCATCATCAGCGATACGGGCCCCGGCATCGACGCGGACACCTTGCCGCGTTTGTTCCAGAAATTCGAGCAGGCCGACCATTCCACCACGCGCCGCTATGGCGGCACGGGCCTGGGCCTGGCCATCTGCAAGGAACTGGTCGAACTGATGCAAGGCACGATCGGCGTGGAAAGCCGGGTCGGCATCGGCTCGCGCTTCCATTTCACCTTGCCGCTGCAAGACGGCAGCGCGCCGGCGGCCGACGCGCGCCGGCCGGCACGCCACGCGCGCCATGCCTGCCGCCTGCGCATCCTGTGCGCCGAAGACGTGCGCACCAACCAGATCATCATCGGCACCCTGCTGGAAGGCATGGGACATGACGTGACCATCGTGGAAAACGGCGAGCAGGCGCTGCACGCGCTGGGCACGGGCGCCTTCGACTGCGTGCTGATGGATGGCCGCATGCCGCTGATGGATGGCGAACAGGCCACGCGCCTGATCCGCGACGGCGGCAACGCGCAGTTCCCCATTCCCGACGCGCACATCCCCATCCTCGCGCTGACGGCCAACGCCAGCGAACATGACCGGCAACGCTACCTGGCCGCCGGCATGGACGATTTCCTCAGCAAGCCCGTCGACGAAGCGCTGCTATTTGAAAAAATCGACACCATCATCGACCTGCTGCTGGCGCGCGGCCAAGCTCTGCCGCCGGCCATGCCCACCGCAGACGACACGCTGGCGCGCCAGTTCGGCCTGGATGACGCCGACGAGTCACCGGCATCGGCCGATCCCATGACGACGCCCGTGCACATCCTGCCGCTGGCAGGCCTGTCGCCGCAGCACTTGCAGCGCATCGCGCAAGCGTTCCTGATGGAAGCGCCGCGGCGCCTGGACCTGGCATGCCACGCCGTGCGCGATGGCAACGCCGGCGCAGCCGCAGCCGCCTTCCACGCCTTGAAAGGCAGCGCCGGCTACCTGAGCCGCCCCACCCTGCACGGCCTGTGCCACCAGATGGAAACCCTG
Organism: Janthinobacterium breve; assembly: GCF_051380895.1. Lineage (NCBI taxonomy): Bacteria > Pseudomonadati > Pseudomonadota > Betaproteobacteria > Burkholderiales > Oxalobacteraceae > Janthinobacterium > Janthinobacterium breve. Next base: position 80,260 of record NZ_JBNYXY010000005.1, read on the forward strand.
GCCTCGAACGGCCAGCTCGACAACGTGGAGCCATTCCTGCCGCAGTTGCAGGAAGCGCTGGACGTGGCGCGGCGCGACTTGGAAGATCAACCCGGAGCTTGAGCCATCCAGCCGTGCGATTGCAGCCACGCCAGCAACAGCTGCGGCCAGGCAGCCGGCTCGCTGCCCGGCTTGCCCAGGCCCCAGCCATGGCCGCCGTGCTGGAACTGGTGCAGCTCGACGGGCACGCCCGCGCGGCGCAGCGCCGCTGCCATCAATAGACTGTTCTCGGGCGGCGCAATCGGATCGTCGAGCGCCTGCGCGACGAACATGGGCGGCGTGCGCGCATCGACGTGCAGTTCCACCGACAAGGCGTCGCGCGCCACCTGCGTGGGGTGACTTCCCAGCAACTGCTTCTTCGCATGCGTCGTGTCGAATGGCCGCTGCATGGTCAGCACGGGGTACAGCAGCACGGCAAAATCGGGCCGTGCCGATACGCCATCGATCATGTCGACGGACGTGTAGCGGGAGACGTCGGGCAGCACGGCCGTCATGCCGGCCAGGTGCGCGCCGGCGGAAAAACCCAGGATGCCGATGCGCGCCGGGTCGACGCGCCATTCGGTGGCGCGCGCGCGGATCACGCGCATGGCCCGCTGGCCATCCTGGAAGGGCGCGGCCACCCCGCCGCCTTCCTGCGGCAAGCGGTACACGAGTTCAAACGCCGTGATGCCCTGCGCCTGCAGCCAGACGGCGACCGGGCCGCTTTCCTTGCCCGCCTCGATATGCGCATAGCCGCCGCCGCTGACCAGCAGGATGGCCGTGCCGTTCGGCTGCGCCGGGCGGTGCACGAGCAGGTAAGGCTGATCGACCTGCGTGATGGAGCCCTTGGCGCTGTCGCGCTGCGGCCCGGGCGCCGCGCCACCGGGCGGCGCGCCCGGCCACAGCACAATGGCGCCGGGCGGCGCGGCGCCCGCGTGCAGGTGGTAAAAGACAAGACATAGCAGCATCAGGCCTTGCATGCCTAGAAATCCGTCTCGCCATGGATCACGGCCGGATAACCGGTCATGGCGCGCGCAGTCTGCATGCCGGCCATCACGGCCGCCTCCACGCAGCCCGCGTTCAGTCCCGTCCTGATCCAGTCGCCCGTCAGGAACAGGTTGCTGAACCCTGACTGATCGGTGGCCAGCCGGTACTGCGTGCTGTTCACCACCGACATCACGTAGCGCTCGGACGGGTCGACGTTGGCGCGCCAGTACTGGCTGTCGAAGCGCGCCGGCCCCGTGCCAGCCTTCGCATCGACCAGCCATTGCCACGGAAACGCGCCGGGCCCACCCGCCTCGGGCCACAGCGCGCCGATTTCGCGCTCCAGTTGGTGCAGCGCGCCCTGTTTCGCCTTGGCCGCGCAGCGGGCGGGAAAGCACGTGTCGGTGATGGGCGGGTAGCTGTCGATGGGGAAGGCGCTGCAAAAATACGAGACGTTTTTCGGCTCCAGTCCCGCCGGCCAGTCTTCGTGCGCCAATAACTGATCCATCGGCGCCCAGGTGTCGTACGGCTCCGTGAAGGCCGACAGCACGGGCTGTTGCCCTTTCGGCTGCGTGGTCCAGCCCATCTGCGCCAGGCTTTTGTTCAACCACACCTGGTAAGCCTGCGTGGCCACGGTTTTCACCTTGTCGGCAGCCAGTTGCAGGGCCGGGCTTTGCGCCAGCAGTTGCGGGCACAGGGCGGGCAGCGAGCCGATGGAAATGCCGAACACCACCTTGTCGAAATCCACACCCTTCTTCAATACCGTGGCGGGCAGCTGGCGGCCGAACGCCTGCTGATACTGCTGCGGCCAGTCGCTCCAGTACGATTCCAGGTTAACTTCCTGCTCTTGCAGCAGCGCCGCCTGGGCCGGTTCGATCTGCGCGTAGTCGGGCGCGCTGGGCCAGCATGCCAGGCCTTTGACATCCACCAGCGGCGCGTAGCCGGCGTCCGGGTCCTTCAATTGCACCTGCTGCGCGATGCGGATGCTGTCGATGTCGCCCGCGCCCGGCACCAGTTCTTCCACGCGCTGGAAGAATTTGAATTCCACGCCCCTTTTTTTCAGCACTTCGTACAGGGGCGTGAAGATGGTGTCGCCCATGCCGGCCTGCATCTTGAACATGATGCCGCCCTTGTAGGCCAGGCCGATGCGCGCCATCGCCCGCAACAAGGTGCCCGCCTCGATGTTCGGCTTGGCGAAATCACCGCCCTCATAGGCAAACACCAGGTCGTAAAAGCCCCGCACGGGCGCCGAATTGACGCTGAACTGCTCGTCGCCGCCATGTTTTTTCAGCCAGGCGCGGAAATCGATGTCGTTGATGACGTCAAAGCCATTCTTGAATACGCCATCCTCGAACATGCCTTTCATCACCGTGATGCCCAGGTCCAGGCAGGTGAACAGCCGGCGCAATTCATCGTCGCCATCGATCAGGGCGCGGTAACGCAGGCGCAGCCAGGCGCGGATGCCGTTCAGGGTGCTGGCCAGCAGCTGGTGGCGGGCCTGGTCGTGGCGTGTGGAGTCCGGCGCCAGGTCGGCCACCAGCGCCACCAGCGCGCCAACGGACAGGCCCACATCGAGTCCCAGTTCATCGGCCTGCCCCACCACTTCGTCGGCCAGGCGGCGCAGCCAGCCCGGCCACACGCCCTCGCCTTGCGACGCGCTGGCGCTGGCACGCTCTATGCGCGCGTCGGCGTCGGCCACTTGCCGGATCTGGCGTATCCACTGCTCGATCCAGCCCACCATGGCGATGGCCATCTGCCACAGGGTGATATCTTCGCCGCCCTCGCCCGGCTCGCCCGGCAAGGTGGGGAAGACGATGGACCAGTTGCGCCACTGGCCCTTGACGTCTTCCGACAGGGCCACGTAATCGTGCTGCTTGAAGGCGTCGCGCCAGGTGGCCAGCGGGGCGCCGGGCGGACGCTCCAGGCTGGCGTAGGCTTCCTTGATCATCTTGAAGGCGTTCGCATAAAAGCCGAACCAGATGTGCAGGCCGTGTTCCTCGATGCGCTGGCCCACTTGCGCATTGCGCCCGCTGGCGCCCTTGCCGCCCAGGCGCCAGCCCAGCTGGTAGACGGTGATCGCATGCTGGTTTTGCCAGCCCGGCTGGTTCGTCAGATAATATGCCGCCGTCATGGCCGCCACGCCGCCACCCAGGATGGCGATCTTTTCCGGCGCGATCTGCGAGTTGTCGACCAGTTCCTCGCCCGGCATGGCCGTGAAGTCAAAATTCACATTGAACGGCAATATCGCCGCCTGCGGTCCCAGCCGCAAGCCCAGGGTCTGGTCGAGCGGGAAACTGTCGAAGGCGTGCAAGGTGCATTCATACTCATAGCCCAGCAGGCGCGCGCTGTGCAGGCGGTTGATCTCGGCCGGCGCGGCCAGCAAGGCCTGGTACACGGCTTTCACACCCGCGCTGTCGGGGAATTGCTTGAGGAATATCTGGTCGATGCGGGGATTGCGCAGCAGCGACAGGATGTCCGCCCAGCCGGCCTGGTCCATGTCAAAGAAACCCGGGATGGAGAGGAAAATCTTGAACGCCTGCTCGATGAGTTCGAGGAAACTGTTGACGGGTTTATGCGGCCCCGTCTGCACGGTGGCGTTGACTTCCAGCAGCGGGTGCAAGGCCAGTTTCGTTTCCGGCGAAAAATGCTGGAAGCCCTTGGCGGCCACGGAACAGCGCAGCGGCTCGCTGCCAGCGGTGGGGATTTCGTAGTCGCACAGGTATTTCGGATAGCCGAACAGCTCGCGCCCGTTGATCAGGGCCATGGCGTCGTCGACAAAAATATGGCACGGATACCAATAGATATGCGCAAGCTTGCCCGCCGCATCCATCTCGCCGACCATGATCCAGGTGACGATATCGACTTCCGTGATCCAGCCCTTGGCCTGGTCGACGGGGTTGGCGGAGTCCGCATGGTTGACGCGCGTAAACGTCAGCATTACATACGGCGACAGGGCTTTCAGGGTCATTTTGCGGCCCGCCACCTGGTTCAGCGTGGTATTCACGGTCGCTTGCAGCTTCGCCAGATCGCCCCTGACGAAATAGCCGTACATTTCCGACTGTTTCAATTGCAGCGGCGAATGCATCATCACCGAACCGCCCTGATAGATATACGAAGGTCTTGCCGAAGGTATCGCCGTCATTGCCCTGCCCCCTGTGAAGTTTCAGACAAACAAGATTGCTATAGTGTATTGAGAAAGAACAATGAATGATATGAAATAAATGAAAGGATTTGCCAAGAGGCATAGCTTAGGCTCCGTCCCTGCAAGAAACTTCCTGCGCACGGCAGCCGGGGCAGGTCCCCGCCATCGGGTGTACGATGAAACATCCTGACCGTTCCGAGCTCCCTGCCATGGCAATGATTACCACCGACTACGTTTCCACTTATTCCGGCAACCGTTTTTATCCCTTGCGCCCGCATATCGACAAGGTAGTCATCGAGGACATCGCCCACGGCCTCGCTTACCAGTGCCGCTTCAATGGACAGACGCAAGTGTTTTACTCGGTCGCCCAGCACAGCCTGATCGTCGCCGGGCTGGTGCCGCCCCATTTGCGCCTGGCCGCCCTGCTGCATGACGCGGCAGAAGCCTACCTGGGCGATATGGTGAAGCCCTTGAAAGTGCTGTTGCCGGAATTTGCTGTGCTGGAAGACAAGGTCAGCGCCATCATCGCCGCCACCTATGGCCTGGATTTTTCCGATTACGCGCCCATCAAGCGGGCCGACCTGATCGCACTGGCCACGGAAAAGCGCGACCTGATGCCCCACTCGGCCGAGCGCTGGGCTTACCTTGACGGCATCGCCCCCTTGCCCGATATAATCGAAGCCATGGGTCCGGCCGAAGCCAAGCAGCGCTTCCTGCATGCTTTTGCCCAACTGGGCGGACTTGGGCTTGCGGCGTGAAGCTTCCCCTGCCGCACGAACGGGCGCTAAGCCCCGGTTTTTACACGGCTTTTTTAGATATCCACAGCAACTGTGGATAAAGTTGTTGATAAGCCCCTCTTGACAAGCCGCAACACCAGTATTGATGCGGGTTTCAACAATTTGCTGATTTCACAGGCATTTTTTTATCCCAATGAAATCAATGACTTAGAATCATGAGTTTGCGCTAGCACAAAGTTACTCGACCACCATGAAAATATATTTTTCTGTGCATAAACAATCCTGCCCCAGGCCGTCTTGCCTGAACAGCATTGTTTTGACAAACCCCGCAGACTGGCATAGTGTGGAGTGAGCGAGCACGATCAACGGTGGATAAATGCATGAATATGGATAGCGATAGCACCGCCAAGGAGGCGGATGAACCCGACTGGCTGGTCGACGAACCACTCGGGCGGGCAGACGCGGCGGCAGAGCCCGCCAACGCGGCGCCATGGCGCGTGCTGATTGTCGATGATGATGTCGATGTGCACGTGGTGACCAAGTTCGCCCTCAGCCAGGCCAGTTTCCAGGGCCGCAGACTGAGCTTTCTGCACGCCTATTCGGGCGCGGAGGCGCTCAGCCTGCTGCGCAGCACACAAGATATCGCCGTGGTGCTGCTCGATGTCATCATGGAAACCCAGGATGCGGGGCTGCAAGTGGCGCGCCAGGTGCGCGAAGACCTGCACAACAGTGCCGTGCGCATCATCCTGCGCACGGGCCAGCCTGGCCAGGCGCTGGAACACCGCATCATCATCGACTACGACATCAACGATTTCTGGTGCAAGACCGACCTGACCACACGCAAGTTGTTTACCACCGTGATCGCCTCGCTGCGCACCTACGCCACCTTGCGCGAAGCGCAGCAACAAGTCGCCGAGCTCGCCGCCGCCCTGGCCCACTGCGGGGACGCGCCAACGGCACCGGCCGCCGACACGCCCTGAACCGCCGCCGCTACTTTCAGTCATAAAAACAAGAGCACTGGATAGGCATACAGGCTTGTGCAAGGCCCCGTTTTGGCCTGCGGCGGCGCTGCATCTGCTGCGCCAATCCGGCGTCATTATCTAAGTGGCGGATTGTTAAGCGCTTTTTCAGATATCCACACGGACTGTGGATATCTTTGTGGATAAGCGCCTATTGACAGGCCTCAAAGCCACAGCCCGTGCGGCTTTCAATAAACTGCTCAATCAAACAGCAAAAATAAAAACCATTAAAATCAAACACTTAGAAAGTCACAGATAATCACAAGAAAATTATTTCGTCAGTTTCGCTAACCCATCATTTGTGCATAACTGAGCCGCAATGATCAATCCGACAACACCGTCTTGCCGCTGCCGGCAACACAGTTGCCTTGCGGATACTCAATGCACGGTCTGGCGGCGCTGCTCCGGATGCAGCAACACGCGTTCGATCAATTCGGGGGCAACATTGTATGACTTCAGGTATTCCAGTGCGCACAAGGTACTGAAGGCAGCCTGCACGGCGATGCCCAGGTTGACGATGTCGCACATCTTCTGATCGAGCCGGGCATGCGGCACCACGGTTTTGGCGGGCATATGCAGCGTTTCTGTGGAATTAAGCATGATGAACAACTCCTGCGAAGGGGGAAGGAGGGGCGGAGACGGCATACCGGTGCGTACCGCGCCAGCGCGGACAGGAACAGCGGTCGTGTTGCCGATAAAGTATTGCTGATAAACTCTCGATGTCAATGGCAGGGAAACATGAGCCAAGGTTTTTTTCTTGCAGGCACAACTGGAGCCGAAAGCGATGGACAAGCGCAATCGGCCACGGCGATAATCAGCCATGCCCTCATCCCCCCTTTCCGCCTTCCCGCCCGACCTGCCCCGCCCGCAACCGGCCTCGCTGGCCGACCTGTTCTTCTCGTTCACCTGGCTGGCCCTGCAGGGATTCGGCGGCGTGCTGGCCGTGATCCAGCGCGAGATGGTCGAGCGCAAGCGCTGGCTGACGCAAGAGGAGTTCCTGGAAGACTGGGCCGTGGCGCAAATCATGCCCGGGCCGAATGTCGTCAATCTGTCGCTGATGGTGGGCGGACGCTATTTCGGCTTGCGCGGCGCGCTGACGGCGCTGGCCGGCATGCTGGCCGTGCCCCTCGTCATCGTGCTGCTGCTGGGCGTGCTGTACACGCGCTTTGGCGACAATCCGCAGATGGCGGGCGCACTGCGCGGCATGGCGGCCGTCTCGGCCGGCATGATCGCCGCCACGGGCGTGAAACTGGCGGCCGCGCTGGGCAAGCATCCGCTGCCCCTGTGGCTGACCTTGCCCATCACCGTGCTGGGCGTGCTGATGGTGGCGATCTTCCGTTGGCCCCTGCTGTACATCCTGCTGAGCCTGGGCGGCATAGCCTGCCTGCTGACCTACCGAAAACTGTCCTCATGACGCCGCCTTTGCAATTGGTGTTGAGCGCGGGCGACTGGCTGAACCTGTTCGGCCACTACCTGATGCTATCGCTGATGTCGATCGGCGGCGCCATTTCCACCACCTCCGAAATGCACCGCTTCCTGGTCGAGCAGCACGGCTGGCTGACACAGGCGCAATTCAATGAATCGATTGCCATCGCGCAAGCCGCACCCGGCCCCAACGTGCTGTTCGTCGCCCTGATGGGTTGGAACGTGGGCATGAATGCGGGCAGCTACACGGCCGCATACCTGGGCGTGCTGGTGACCATGGTGGGCATCATGCTGCCCAGCACCACCCTTACCTACGTGGCAGCCCAATGGGGCTACCGCAACCGCGACTTGCGCCCCGTGCGCGCCTTCAAGCAAGGCATGGCGCCCATCGTCGTGGCCCTGCTGATTTCCACGGGCATGATACTGGGCGGCGCCAATCACGACATCCGCACGGACTGGCCCCTGTGGAGCCTGTCCATCGTGGCCGGCCTGATCATCTGGCGCACGAAGATCCATTTGCTGTGGCTGCTGGCGGCCGGCGCCGTGCTGGGCTGGCTGCAACTCGTTTAAGCTACACGGCCAGGTGGCGCTTGACCTCGTCGCCATCCATCTGCGCAGCCAGTCCGCTGGCGACGACACTGCCGCGCGACAGCACGATGAATTCGTCGGCCAGCTCGCGGGCAAAGTCGAAATACTGTTCGCACAACACGATGGCCATGTCGCCCCGCTGTTTCAATAAGGCAATGACACGGCCGATATCCTTGATGACGGAGGGCTGGATGCCCTCCGTCGGCTCATCGAAGATGATCAACTGCGGCTCGGCCAGCAGGGCGCGCGCGATGGCCAGTTGCTGCTGTTGCCCGCCGGACAAATCGCCGCCGCGCCGCTGCAGCATCTCTTTTAATACCGGAAACAACTCATACACATGGGGATCGATGCGCGTAGCTTGCCTGCCCGTCTTGACGGCCATGCCCATCAGCAAGTTTTCCTCGACCGTCAGGCGCGCAAAGATGTCGCGCCCCTGCGGCACATAGGCCATGCCCAGCTTTGCCCGCGCATGCGGCGCCAGCCTGGTGATGTCGCGGCCATCGAGCACCACCTGGCCCTGTGCCACGGGCAGCACGCCCATCAGGCATTTCAAGAGCGTCGTCTTGCCCACGCCATTGCGCCCCAACAAGGCCAGGCATTCGCCCTTGCGGGCCGACAGGTTGATGCCGCGCAAGGTATGCGAGGAACCATAGTATTGATTTAATTGTTGCACTTCGAGCATGACTTACCTTCCCAGATAGACTTCGATCACGCGTTCGTCGGCTTGCACTTCGTCCATGCGGCCCTGCGCCAGCACGGCCCCTTCATGCAGCACGGTGACGATGCCTTGCTGGGCAATTTCCGTGACGAAACCCATGTCGTGCTCGACCACCATGATGGAGTGCTTGCCGCGCAATTCATTGAGGAGCTCCGCCGTGCGCGCCGTTTCCGCGTCCGACATGCCGGCTACCGGTTCGTCCAGCAGTATCAGCTGCGGCTCCTGCATCAAGAGCATGCCGATTTCCAGCCACTGCTTTTGCCCATGCGACAGCAAGCCGGCCGGCCGCGCTTGCTGACCATTGAGGCGTATCAAACGCAATATTGATTCGATCTTGCCCTCCTGCTCCGACGTCAGGCGCGCAAACAGGGTGGGCGCCACACGCTTGTCCATCTTCATGGCCAGTTCCAGGTTGTCGAACACCGTGTGCTGCTCGAATACGGTGGGGCGTTGGAACTTGCGGCCGATGCCCGCGTGGGCAATCTGCGCTTCCGTCATGGTGGCCAGGTTCATGGTCTGGCCGAACCAGGCCGTGCCGGACGTGGGCCGCGTCTTGCCCGTGATGACATCCATCATGGTCGTCTTGCCCGCCCCGTTAGGGCCGATGATGCAGCGCAATTCGCCCACGGAAATATCGAGGCTCAGCTTGTTAATCGCCTTGAAGCCGTCGAACGACACGCTGATGTCTTCCAGATACAAAATGGCGCCGTGCGTCGTGTCGACGCCCTCGCCTTTCACGCGCGAGTAGCTCGGACCAGCTTCGGCGCTAGCCATGCCGGGCAACATGCGGATGCTCATACGGCCTCCTCTGCCACGACGGCCACTTTTCTGCGTTTGAGCTTGTCCAACACGCCCAGCATGCCTTGCTGCATGAACAAGGTCACGCCGATGAACAGCAAGCCCAGCGCGAACAGCCACAGTTCCGGCAAGGCAGCCGTAAACCAGCTCTTCAAGCCATTGACGGTGAAAGCGCCCAGGATGGGGCCGATCAAAGTACCCCGCCCACCTACGGCCACCCACACGACCATCTCGATAGAGTTCGCCGGTGACATTTCGGACGGATTGATGATGCCCACCTGCGGCACGTACAGGGCGCCGGCGATGCCGCACAGCACGGCCGACAAGGTCCACACGAAGAGCTTGAACCACAACGGGTTGTAGCCAAGAAACATCAGCCGCGCCTCGCTGTCGCGCACGCCCTGCAGCACCCGGCCCAATTTCGAGCGGACGATGGCGCGCGCGCCCACCAGCGCCGCCAGCAGGATCGCCAGGGTCAGCAGGAACAGCACGGCCCGGGTGGCGGGCGCCGTGACGCTGTGGCCGAGAATGGTCTTGAAATCGGTGAAACCGTTGTTGCCGCCAAAGCCGGTGTCATTGCGGAAGAACAAAAGCATGAAGGCATACGTCATCGCTTGCGTGATGATGGAAAAATACACGCCCTTGATGCGCGAGCGAAACGCAAAGTAGCCAAACACGAAGGCAAGCACGCCCGGCACCAGCACGACGAGGGCCATGCAATACCAGAAATGTTCCGTGAAGGCCCAGTACCAGGGGTAGGTTTTCCAGTCGAGAAAGACCATGAAATCGGGCAAGCTGCTGTGGTACTGGCCTTGATCGCCAATGGCGCGCATCAGATACATGCCGTGCGCATACGCGCCCAGGGCAAAGAACACGCCGTGGCCCAGCGACAGGATGCCCGTGTAGCCCCAGACCAGATCCAACGCCAGCGCGGCCAGCGCATAGCACATGAACTTGCCCACCAGCGCCACCGTGTAGGCGGACACATGCAACGCATGCCCTTCGGCAAACGCCAGATTGAAAATCGGCAACAGCGCCGCCAGCACGCTACAGGTGGCAATGGCCATCCAGACGGGCCGGGGAAACAGGCCCTCGTTGACACGGAGTGAGGTAATCATTCGACGCTGCGTCCCTTCATGGCAAACAGGCCCTGCGGCCGGCGCTGGATAAAGATGATGATGAACACGAGGATGGCGATCTTCGCCAGCACGGCGCCCGCCACCGGTTCGAGAAATTTGTTCACTTCGCCCAGGCCCAGCGCGGCGATCACGGTGCCGGCCAGCTGGCCCACGCCACCCAGCACCACCACCATGAAGGAATCGACGATGTAGCTTTGGCCCAGGTCTGGGCCCACATTGCCCAGTTGCGACAGGGCCACGCCGCCCAGCCCCGCGATGCCGGAACCGAGGCCGAAGGTCAGCATGTCGACCTTGCCCGTGGCCACGCCCACGCAATCGGCCATGCGGCGGTTTTGCGTAACGGCCCGCACAAACAGGCCCAGGCGCGTCTTGTTCAAAATCAACCACACAGCCACCACCACGACGACGGCAAAGACGATGATGGCCAGCCGGTTGTACGGCAGCACGAGGCCGCCCAGCACGGTGACGCCACCCGACATCCAGGCGGGATTGGCCACTTCCACGTTTTGCGCGCCAAAGATCGTGCGCACCGTCTGCATGAGGATCAGGCTGATGCCCCAGGTGGCCAGCAGGGTTTCCAGCGGCCGGCCGTACAGCCAGCGGATGACCGTGCGCTCGAGCACCACGCCCACCAGGCCGGCAACAAAAAAGGCGGCAGGCAGCGCGGCCAGCAGGTAGGCCTCCTGCATGCCGGGCAGGTAGGTGCGGAAGAACAGCTGGCACAGGTAGGTCGTGTAAGCGCCTATCATCAGCAGCTCGCCATGCGCCATATTGATGATGCCCATCAGCCCGAACGTGATGGCCAGCCCCAGCGCGGCCAGCAGCAGCACGCTGCCCAGCGAAATGCCGTAGAACACATTACCGGCGAATTCCATGCGCGACACTCTTCCCTTGATCTGGCGCATGGTGTCGATGGCGGCCAGCTGCACGGACTCGTCCGGCTCGCTGGCGCGGCCATCCACACCCTTGTCCAGCATGGCTTGCAGCACGGGCAGCAGGCGCGCGTCGCTGCTGCCCGCCAGCGCCTGCACGGCGGCCTTGCGCGTGGCGGCATCGGGTGCCTGCAGGCTGGCGCTGGCGATCAGCACCTGCAATAGTTGTTTAATGTCAGCATCGCTTTCCCGCCCCAGGGCGGTGCGGATCAGGGGGAGTTGTGCGGGATCGACAGCCTTTTGCAAGGCTTGCGCCGCCGCCAGCCGGGCGCTGCGCTCCGGCGCCAGCAGCTGCAAGCCCGACAAGGCGCCCGCCACGGCGGCGCGCAAGCGGTTGTTGACCATCACGCCATCGATGCCGTCGGGCACCGGACCAGTCTTGCCACTTGCCGGATCGTAAGCTTGCTCGCCGTCGACCACATACACTTTGCCATCGGGCGCGGCATACAGGCTGTCATCCTGCAAGGCTTGCAACACGCGGGCGGCCTCGGGCGTGGCCAGCGCGGCGATCTGCGCCACGGCCTCGACGCGGGCATCGGGGTCGTCGCCGGACAGCGGTTTCAGTAGCTCTGGAGGGATGGCGGCCTGCGCCATGGATGACAGGCACAGGCAGGCGAAGACCAGCAGCGATGTGAATAGCCTCATTGAGTTCCCGGGAAAGCGTTGATGGTCAGCACCACCGGACGCATGCCCGATGATGCCGGCGTTGCTTTTACAGCTTTTGCTTGCCCTCATTGCCCTTGATATACGGGCTCCACGGCTGTGCGCGTATTGCTTCCTTGGTTTTCCACACGACATTGAATTGCCCATCGGCCTTGATCTCGCCGATCATCACGGGCTTGTGCAAATGGTGGTTGGTCGCGTCCATTGTCAGGGTGAAGCCCGATGGAGCTTTCATGCTCTGGCCCGCCATGGCGGCGATCACCTTGTCCGTCTCCGTCGATTTGGCTTTTTCCACCGCCTGCGCCCACATGTGGATGCCCACATAGGTCGCCTCCATAGGGTCGTTCGTCACCACGGAACCCGCGTTCGGCAACTTTTGCGCTACCGCATACGCCTTCCACTGCTTGATGAAGGCCATATTCGCGGGGTTCTTGACGGATTCGAAATAATTCCATGCCGCCAGATGACCGAGCAGCGGCTTGGTATCGATGCCGCGCAACTCTTCCTCGCCCACGGAAAAAGCGACGACGGGCACGTCCGTGGCTTTCAAGCCCGCGTTGCCCAGTTCCTTGTAGAACGGCACATTCGAATCGCCATTGATGGTGGAAATGACGGCCGTCTTGCCGCCCGTGGAAAACTTCTTGATGTTGGCCACGATGGTTTGATAGTCGGCATGGCCGAACGGCGTGTAGACCTCGCTGATATCGCTATCCTTGACGCCTTTGCTTTTCAGGAAGGCGCGCAATATCTTGTTGGTGGTGCGCGGATACACGTAATCCGTGCCCAACAATACGAAGCGCTTGGCCCCTCCGCCATCCTTGCTCATCAAGTATTCGACGGCGGGTATCGCCTGCTGGTTCGGCGCGGCGCCCGTATAAAACACATTCTTTTCCAGCTCCTCGCCCTCGTATTGCACCGGGTAAAACAGCAGGCTGTTGAGTTCCTTGAACACCGGCAAGACGGATTTGCGGGACACGGACGTCCAGCAGCCGAACACCACGGCCACTTTATCTTGCGCCACAAGCTGGCGCGCTTTTTCCGCAAACAAAGGCCAGTTCGACGCGGGATCGACCACCACGGCTTCCAGCTTCTTGCCCAGCACGCCACCCTTGGCATTGATTTCAGCGATCGTCATCAGGGCCACGTCTTTCAGCGACGTTTCGGAAATGGCCATGGTGCCCGACAGGGAGTGCAATATGCCCACCTTGATGGTATCGGCGGCCAGGGCTGCCTGCATATAGGTGGACGTGGCCAGGGCCAGTGCGCCGGCGGCGGCCGCTTTCAGGATGATGCGTCGTGACATGGGGACTCCTGTGATAGGTTCGTGGGGGTCGAGCTGGGCATACGATGTTGTTAAAGCAGAATACATGCCAGCACCGGCAGGCGTCCGCCATGGTGCACGCGGCCAGCGCCGCACGAAAAAAAAACCTGGCTGCACAAGGACTGTGCAGCCAGGTTTGAAATTGCCGTAAAACGGTGCGCGGCAGGCATCAATCCTTGTGTATCACTCCTTGCGCGGCACTCCGCGCAAGCGGCGCCAGCCCTTGCGGCCCAGCGGGAACAGCAGCATGAAAGCGATCAGCCACGGCAGGATGTAGGCCATGGCCGTGATGGCGTTGGCCACGCCTTGCGACAGGTTTTCCGTGAAATTGCCCAGCGCGCGCTTGACGGGCCGCCAGAACGATTGCTTGCCTTCGGCGCTGATGGCCACGTTCAGCAAGTCCGTGTCGATGCGCTGCATCAACAACGCGTTGGCCGCCGTCGCCTGCTCCAGTTCCACTTGCACGGTCGCCAGCTCCTTGGTCACCTTGATCAGGGCGTCGACGTTCGCGCCCGAGCGTTTTTCCAGGTCCTGCAATTGCGTTTGGTACTGCTTGAGCATGTCCAGGCGTTTCTTGCTGTCAAGCACGGGACGACCGAGGTCTTCCACCTTGGTGCCTTGGCTGGTGACATCGCCTTCGGCCGCGACCAGCGCGACGAGCTTCTTGATGCCGGCCGGCTTGGCGCGCATGCTGATGCGCGCATGCACGTAACGGCCGCCGTCGATGCTCGAGTCGAGCAGCAGACAGCCATTGTCCGTATCGGCCTTGCAGGCGGCGACCACTTTTTCATACAGGGGCCGCACTTGCGCCTCGTTCGTATCGACGCTGACATTGTGTTCATAGGCAAGAAATTCGCTGCCTTTTTCCTTGCCATCGAGACGCGCGGCGCTGGACTGCCCGGCGCTCTCGCCCTTGCCGCCGCAACCGGCCAGCAGCAACAGGCCGATCAGGCTGATATACACTTTTTTCATGATTTCTTTCTTCGAGTTATTTGTGCCGCGGCAGCAATTCAATATCGGGCAGATGCGCCGCCACTTCCTGCACGGTCGCATAGCCGGTCAGCGCAGCCACCACCTGCGGCAGCGGTGCCGGCCAGATTTCCGGTAAATCGCGTTCCTCGGGCGCCAGCACGGGAAAGGCCAGCTGCTCCTGCGGCGGCGTGAAGGCGGCAGCGACGCCGGGCTTGTTGCCGCGCGCATCAATGCGATACCAGCCAAACTCTTGCAGGTACACGGCGTTCAAGCCATGCAGGCAAAACGGCGGCCCCGCTTCGCCCACGGCCAGGCGTTGGTAGCACAGGCCGGCAGGAATGCCATTGGCGCGCAGCAGCGCGGCCAGCAAATGGCTCTTCGCATAGCAATAGCCGGTGCCATGCTGCAAGACATCGGACGCGCGGCAGGTGACGGGATTGCGCTGGTAGTCCCAGCTGTGGGCGATCTCGTCGCGCACGAAGGCAAAGCAGCGGGCCGCGATGGCGGCGTCGCCCACCGCGCCTGCCGCCAGCTCGGCCGCCCTGGCACGCACGGCCGGATGGTCGCTGTCTATGTAGATGCTGCTGGCTAGATATATGGAAAAGTCGGGGGGAAAATCGGTGGACATGGCATCAAGGTCATGCAAAAAGATAATGCGCGATTCTAGTCGAAACAGGTCGAAATCGAGCGTTTCCTTGCGCAGGAACAAAGAAAATGCACGCATCAGGTCGGCTGAACGGGGGGCGGCGGCTTTGGCAGCGGCGCCGTAGCTGGTATCATGCGGGCAAACGCAGCCAGCCATATTGGCGCGGCACATGCACTACCATGCGAAGCGGCCCCGCCCTCCAGCGCGCCGCCGACGCCACCCTACAGATCAGAGAAACGAGTTCCCTATGAGCACACCATCGTCCCACCCATCGTTCTGGCGCCGCGTCCCGCTGGCTTTCGGCGCCTTCTTCAGCACCCTGTCGGACGCCGCCTATGCGGCCCGCGTGGAAAAACTGTCCCTGCCCGAGGCTGCGCCTGTCGCGCCGGCCGCTCCTGCCCCGGCGCCCGCCCCCGTGCCGACGCCGGCCGCCGCCCCCGTCATATTAAAAGTAGCCACGCCGGACGCCGCCCTGCAACTACTTGCCTTACTGCAACGCGAAGCGCGATTGATCGACTTTACCCAGGAAAACCTGGGCAGCCATGCCGATGCCGACATTGGCGCGGCCGCCCGCGTCGTGCATGAAGGCTGCGCCAAGGTCATGCGCGAATACTTCACCATCGAGGCCGTGCGCCAGGAAGCCGAGGGCAGCCGCATCGTGCTGCAGGAAGGTTTTGACAGCGCCCAGGTCCGCCTGACGGGCAACGTCGTCGGTTCGGCGCCGTTTACGGGCACCCTCAGCCACCGCGGCTGGCGCGCCTCCAGCGTGCGCCTGCCGAAACTGAGCGAACAGCACGACGCCACCATCCTGGCCCCGGCCGAGGTGGAACTGTGAGCGATACCGTCAACCCTACCCCGCGCTACGCCATCGGCATCGACCTGGGCACCACCCACAGCGCCCTGTCGTATGTGAACCTGGTCGAGAGCGACGGCGAAAAGTCCAGCCACGGCGTGCTGAAAGTGCCGCAGCTGTCGGCGCCGGGCACCGTCGAAGATCTTTCACTGCTGCCATCGTTCGTCTACCTGCCGCACGCCGACGAAGTGACGGCGGGCGACCTGGCCCTGCCCTGGGTCACCGAGGAAGCGGAAGCGCCATTCGTCGTCGGCGAAATGGCCCGCAGCCGTGGCGCCACCACGCCCATCCGCTTGGTCTCCAGCGCGAAAAGCTGGCTGTGCCACCCGGGCGTGGACCGCCGCGCGGCCATCCTGCCGAACGACGCGCCGGCGGAAGTGGCGCGCATTTCGCCCATCACGGCCGCCACGCGCTACCTGACGCACTTGCGCCAGGCCTGGGACAACGCCCACCCGCAAGCGCCATTCGCGCAGCAAGAAATCACCGTCACCATTCCCGCCTCGTTCGATCCGGCCGCACGCGAGCTGACGATGGAAGCGGCGCAGGCGGCCGGCTACACTTCGCTCACCCTGCTGGAAGAGCCGCAAGCGGCCCTGTACAGCTGGATACAGACCAGCGAAGGACGCTGGCGCAAGGAAGTCAAGCCGGGAGACATCATCCTGGTGGTCGACGTGGGCGGCGGCACCAGCGACTTTTCGCTGATCGCCGTGCTCGAACGCGACGGCGTGCTGGAACCGCACCGCGTGGCAGTCGGTGAACACATCCTGCTCGGTGGCGACAATATGGACCTGGCCCTGGCCCACCTGGTGGCACGCAAGCTGGCTGCCAACGGCACCCAGCTCGATGCCTGGCAAATGCGCGCGCTCACTTATGGCTGCCGCAGCGCCAAGGAAAGCCTGCTGGCCGACAGCGGCCTCGATGTGGCACCGATCGTCGTGCCGAGCCGCGGCTCGAAACTGATCGGCGGCTCCATCCGCACGGAACTGACGCGCGCAGAGGTCTCCACCTTCATCCTCGATGGCTTCTTCCCGCAGGTGGAAGCGTCGAGCCGCCCCGCCGTGCGCACGCGCGCCGGCCTGACGCAACTGGGCTTGCCGTATGCGCAGGACGCAGCCATCACGCGCCACCTGGCCGCCTTCCTGGGCCGGCAAGTGGCGGCGACAAGCGAACTGGAAGGCTTTGCGGGCCGCCAGGCGGATGGCGCCAGCTTTTTGCACCCGACGGCCGTGCTGTTCAACGGCGGCGTCTTCAAGTCGGACTTGCTGGTACAGCGCATCATGGCCACCGTCAACGACTGGCTGTACATGGAAGGCGCGGAACCGGCGCGCATGCTGGCCGGGGCCGACCTGGACCTGGCCGTGGCCCGTGGCGCCGCCTACTACAGCTACGTGCGGCGCGGCCATGGCGTGCGCATCCGCGGCGGCACGGCCAGCGCCTTCTATGTCGCCATCGAGTCGGCCATGCCCGCCATCCCCGGCATGGAACCGCCGATCCAGGCCCTGTGCGTGGCGCCGTTCGGCATGGAAGAAGGCAGCGAACTGGAACTGCCAGGCCAGCAATTCGGCCTCGTGGTGGGCGAGCCCGTGCACTTCCGCTTCTTCGCCTCGTCCACCCGCCGCAACGACCAGATCGGCGATTTGCTCGATTTCTGGGGCCCCGATGAATTGCAGGAGCTGAGCGAAATCCAGGCGACGCTGTCCGCCGAAGGCCGGTCGGCTGGCGACGTGGTGCAAGTGAAACTGCACGCTCGCGTCACGGAAGCGGGCACCCTGGAGCTGCTGGCCGTTTCCCCTGACGGCGCCGAGCGCTGGAAAGTGGAATTCGACGTGCGCGGCACGCCGCAGCAATAAGCATGCGCAGCGCGAAGGTGCAGCCGGCCTGGCTGGTCGGCATCGACCTGGGCACCACCAATACGGTGGTGGCATATGCGGCGGCTGGCGATGCGCAGGCAGAAATAAACCTGTTCGGCATCGAGCAGCTGCTCGCTCCCGGCGAAGTGGGCGCACGCCCCCTGCTGCCGTCCTTGCGCTACCACCCTGCCCCCGGCGAACTGGCGGCGGGCGACTTGCCGCTGCCATGGCCACAAGTCGAGGCGGCGGGCGAGGAAGCACCAGTGCTGGGCGCTCTGGCACGCCAGCTCGGCGCGCAGGTACCGGGCCGCCTCGTGTCCAGCGCGAAGAGCTGGCTGTCGCATGCGAACGTGGACCGCCAGGCGCCCATCCTGCCCTGGGGCGCAGAAGCCGACGTGGCCAAGGTGTCGCCTGTGGCGGCCAGCGCCAGCTACCTCGCCTATGTACGCGCCGCGTGGAATCACCGCTTTCCCGACGCGCCCCTGGAAGCCCAGGAACTGGTGCTGACCATCCCCGCCTCGTTCGACGAGGGTGCGCGCGCACTCACCCTGGAAGCTGCGCGCATGGCGGGCTTGCCCACGCTACGATTGGTGGAAGAGCCGCAGGCCGCCTTTTATGATTTTCTGCAGCGCCGGCGTGAAACGCTGCGCCTTGACCTTGTGCAAACGCGGCGCATTTTAGTGTGCGACGTGGGCGGCGGCACCACCGATTTCAGCCTGATCGACGTCGCCTTCGATGAGGATGGCGAACCGCAGCTCACGCGCAGCAGCGTGGGCAACCATTTGATACTCGGCGGCGACAATATGGACCTGGCGCTGGCCCACCTGGTGGAAACGCGCATGGCGGCGGGAGTGGAAGGCGGCATGAAGCTATCGGCCGCGCGACTGTCGCAGCTGATGGAGCGCTGCCGCGCGGCCAAGGAATTGCTGCTTTCCAGCGACGCACCCGATAGCGCCACCGTCACCCTGCTGGGCGCCGGCTCGCGCCTGATAGGCGCCAGCCGTTCCGCCGACATCACGCGCGAGGACGTGGCGGCCATGGTAGTCGACGGCTTCTTCCCGAAAGTGGAACCCAGCGAGGTGGCCAGGAAAGGCCGCGCCGGCATCGTCGAATTCGGCCTGCCGTATGCGCAGGACGCGGCCATCACGCGCCACCTGGCCAGTTTCCTGCAGCAGCATCAAGGCGCACTGCCAGATACGCTACTGCTGAACGGCGGCGTGTTCCGCGCCGACGCGCTGGCGCGCCGCCTGGCCGAGACGCTCGCCCACTGGCGCGGCGCGCCCCTCACCATCTTGCACAACGATAATCCCGACGTGGCCGTGGCGCGCGGTGCCGTCGCCTACGCGCTGGCCCGCCGCGGCCAGGCACCGCGCATCGGCGGCGGCTCGCCGCGCAGCTATTTTCTCGTGCTGGGCGAGGCGGGCAAGGAGCGCCGCGCCGTCTGCATCCTGCCCCGTGGCAGCGCCAGCGACGAAGAAATCCGCCTGACGGAGCGCCTGTTCGCCCTGCGCCTGGGCCGGCCCGTGCGCTTCCACCTGGCCACTTCCCTCGCCGAAACGGGCACGCCGCCCAAGCTGGGCGACATCGTCGACCTGGACGCCGGCGAGTATCTGCGCCTGCCGCCGCTGGCCAGCGTGCTGCACGATAAACACGATGCCAGTGACAAGCGCGAAATCACCGTGCAACTGGCCACCGTGATGACGGAAGTAGGCACCCTGGAAGTGCATTGCGTGGCCGAAGCCGATGCCAGCGACCGCTGGCTGCTGGAATTCCAGTTGCGCGCTGATAAGGAAGAGCAAGGCGATGGCGAGGCTCAAGCCGTTTCGCCACGCATCAAGGAAGCGATCGAGAAGATCGAGCGCATCTTCGGCGGCAAGGCGCAAAAGGTCGACACCAAGGAAGTGCGCCAGCTGCGCCAGCACCTGGAACGGGGGTTGGGTGGACGCGAAAGCTGGGAGACGCCGCTGCTGCGCCAGCTGTTCGACGCCTTGCTACAACGCGCGCGTGGCAGGCGCCGCTCCGCCGAGCATGAGCGGGTCTGGCTGAACCTGGCCGGCTACTGTTTGCGGCCCGGCTACGGCGACGCGCTCGACCCGTGGCGTATCGAACAGCTATGGGCCCTGTTCGACACGGGCATCCAGCATCACAAGGACAACCAGGTGTGCGCCGAATGGTGGACCCTGTGGCGCAGGGTCGCCGGCGGCTTGAGTACACAGCAGCAACTGCGCCTGCTGGACGACTTTGCCTTCAACCTGCAAGCCGATGCGGCGCAGCGCGGCAGCCGCCCCGTCACCCTGGTCGACGGCAGCGACGACGACATGCTGCGCCTGGGCGCCTCGCTGGAGCGCATCCCCGGCGCCTACAAGGCGGAAGTGGGTGCCTGGCTGATCAAGCGTCTGCGGAAGGCTGATAAAAAGGGCGAAGCGGCGGATACGAACACCCTGTGGGCGTTGGCCAGGGTCGGCGCGCGCCAGCCCTTCCACGGCAGCGCACACGATGTGGTCGACAGCGCCACCGTGTCCGACTGGCTGCAGGTGCTGCTGGCGCTGGACTGGAAAAAGACCGAGCCGGCCGCCTTTGCCGCCGCCCACCTGGCGCGCATGACAGGTGACCGCTCGCGCGACATCGCCGACGATTTGCGCGCCACCATCCTCGCCCGCCTGAAAGCCGTCGGCGCCCCGTCCCTGTGGCAGGCGATGGTCAGCGAAGTGACGCAGCTGGACGAAGCAGTTACCCGGCGCATGCTGGGCGAGGCGCTGCCGCCGGGGTTGAAGCTGATCGGCTGATCGGCTTCCAGCGCAGCATGTCCTCCAGCCCTACACCAGCGCCACCACCAGCAGCAGCACCGCCAGCGGCGCCTGGACCAGCACGATGCCGGGATGCGTGCGGCGCAGCTGGGCCCAGACGGACAGGCCCGGCACTTCCTCGTGCGGATGGTGGGCTTCGTCGCGCAGCGACATCGCGTGCAGGAACATGCCGGCGATCAGGGGGCCGGGGTTGACCCACCAGCCCTGCTCGAGCAAGCCGCGCGACAGGTAGATGGCCAGCGCGCCGATGGCAAACGGCGAGGCCCACACCAGCACCAGCATCAAGCGGATGCCATAGAATTCCGCCAGGGTGCCCAGGCGGTGCAGGCGGCTGAAATCATGGTCTTCCATGCGCCGGTCGATAGCCAGTTCGGCCCGGCCGTACAGGGTCCACAGGCCGCCGAACAGGCAGCCCAGCAGCACGCCGATGACGATATCGGCCACGAACACCGCATATTTGTTGACGTCAGCCGTGCCGATGCCCAGCGAAGTGTGGGCGGCCGCGTGCAGGTGCAAGCTGGCCTGCTCGCCTTCGGCCGTCGTATAGCGGTCGCGCACGTCATAAGTGCTGCCGATATACACGACGTTCTTGCGCAGTGCGTCGGCCGCCACGCCGGCCCGGCCATCGATCAGTTTGACGCGCGTGCGCGTGGGGTTCAGGAATTGCGGCGCCACGGCAGCCGGGTGAAACGGCGCGGTGACGGCGTTCTGCTCCGCCGCATCCTTCGCCTCGCCGTGGATCACGGGTTCGAACGCCCAGCGCGCCAATTCCTTTTCGCTGCCCGTGCGACTGGCCAGCTGGCACACGCGGCCGGCCAACGCCAGCACTTCCTTTTGCTGGGACAAGGCGGCCGGCATGGGCTGCTTCTGCTCCTGCTCGTCGGCGCCATGCGCCAGTTCGAAAGCCACGGCCGCCAGCACAGGGCTTTTCAGCTCGATGCGCGTGACAGCGCCCATGCGTTCGCGGATCTGCGGGCTGGCGAAGTGGATGCCGGCCGCGCAGCGCGCGCGTATCCACGGCAGGTTCGCGTTCCGATCCGATTGTTCGGGCAGGATCAGCACCAGTTGCCGGCCATTCGCGGCCAGCTGGTCGAGCAGGCGGTCCAGCGGCCGCTCGCCCGCCTTGTGCTGTTCATACACGGCCGGCGCCAGATCGAGGTCGATTGCCAGCACCTTGCTGCCGCGCGCGGCAGCGCTGGCGATCAATTGCTCCAGGCGTGAACGCTCCAGCGGTTCGCGCTCGTCGAAGACCTGTTCGAACGCGGGCTGGTCGATTTCGATGATACCGGGCCGGTAGGCGGCGCCCGGGTCCTTGTCCCGCTTCAGCAGTTGTTCCTGTGCCGCGCTGGCGCGCAGCATGGCCGCATCGAGCCATTCGAGCGCATGAAAACCTTCCAGCACCAGCATCAGCGCGGCGATCAGGCTGGCGCCGATCACGTGGTGCAGCAGATGCGTGCCCGTCAGCTTGAAGGCAGAGCCTAGCTGGGCGAGCGGCCACAGCAGGCGCCGCCAGAGCGGCGGGTACGGTTGTTCCGGCTGGCTGGTTTCCACGGTGCGTTCCCCTTGCGTGCGACGCATGAGTTATCACTCAAGCAACGGCGATGACAAAAGGACAGTGTATTGCAGTTGTGCCCGTTTCGCCGCACGGCTGGCACGGGCCAGCCCGGCAGCCTACTTCGGCTTGGCCAGCAGCAGCTTGCCCAGCGCTTCGAAGGCTGGCGTGGTGGTCGGATCGTTCGCCGCATTGGCCGCCGTCGGCGTCGAAGCAAAACGCACGATCACCATTTCCGCCTTCGGATCGACATAGATGCGCTGGCCGTACACGCCGCGCGCCATGTAGGCGCCATGGTCGTTATGCGTGACCCACCACATATCGCGGTAGCTCCAGCCCTTGAGCAAATCGTAGCCGCCCTTGGCGAACAGCTGCTTGTCGCCGCCGCGGCGGATATCGTCGACAGCCGCCTTGGGCAAAATCTGCTGGCCGTTGTAGCGGCCATCGTTGCGCAGCATTTCGCCGAAGCGGGCCAGGTCGCGCAAGCCCGCATTCAAGCCGCCGCCGGCAAACGGCGTGCCGGTCGAATCGACCGTCATGTAGGCATCCTGCTCGGCGCCCAGCTTCTGCCAGATATGCTCGGACAGATACTCGTTGACGTTCTGCCCCGTGACGCGGGCGATGATCCAGCCCAGCACGTCGGAGTTGACCGTGCGGTAGCCGAACGCCTCGCCATGCCTGCCTTCGTGCTGCACCGTTTGCAGGTACTCGAAATAGCTGCGCGGCCCCGTGTAATCCTTCGGCTTGGGCAGCGGGCTGCCGGCCGCCGCGTGCTGCCACACTTCCGCTTTCGGGTCCGCGTAATCTTCGCTGAATTTCAGGCCGGTGGTCATGTCGAGCACCTGGCGCACTGTGGCGTCGCCAAAGGCAGATTTGGCCAGTTCCGGCACATACTCGGCCACTTTCTTGTCCGGATCGAGCTTGCCCTCGGCCACCAGGGCCGCGCCGATGGTGCCCATCACGGACTTCGTCACGGACATGGCGCCATGCTGGCCGCTTTCCTTCAACACGCCAAGGTAGCGCTCATACACGATGCGGCCACGGTGCAGCACCACGATGCCGTCCGTGTAGTTGGCGCCCAGCGACTGCTCCCAGGTCATCGCGTCCTTCGCGCCCAGGGGCGTGAAGCGCAGGCTGTCGATATCCTTGCGCAGCGCGCGCGGCAACGGCACGGGCGCGCTCAAACCACGCGACACCGCCACCGTCGGCATCAGCTGGCGGAAGTGCGACACGCTCCAGCGCAACTGCGGGAAATTGAAATAACTGCCATCGTCGAAGCGGATGATTTTATCGGCCGGCGGCGGCGCGCCCACCATCCATTGCAAAGCAGCCGGATCGCTGGCGGCGGCTGACAGCGGCGTGACAGCCGCCTTGGCCGTCTCGGCCGCGTGGGCGCCGGCGGCCAGCGCCAGGCAGGCAGCGGCCACGGCCAGGCGTTTCATGCTGGGAAAATCGTTCATGCGATGCTCTCCTTGATAAACAGAATACTTAATAAACCCATACCACATTGGCCAGCCATCCCGTCCAGGTCCTGGCCTGCCCGTTCACCAGCTGGTTGACGCCGGACTGCGCGAACGAGGCGCTGAAACCCAGGGTCAGGTAGGTATTCGGGTTCACCACGCGCACGTACTTGACGAAGACATCGTTCGACAGCATCGGGCGCAGCACGCCGGCGATCACCACGGGCGCGTCGCCCGGCACGTCGAGGCGCGTGGCCTGGCCGAACTGCAGCGGGCTGCCCATCTGGTTGGCCCGCACCTGGGCCAGGTAGGCGGTCACGGTATCTTTCGGCGTCGGGTGCAGCTCGATGGTGGCCTGCAGCGCGTTCACGTTGGCATTGACGAAAACCCAGGTCGCCTTGCTGCCTGAAGCCCAGGCGCCCGGCGTGCCTTCGAAGAACAGCGGGTCAAAGCGCTCGTTGCGCGCCGTGTGCGGATCGTCACCTGAAAAACTCTGGTAGCCGAGTGTGAACTTCGGCGTCCACGCCACGTCGGGCAGCGAAAAGCCCCCTTCCGTGCGCCAGCCCCAGGCCCGCATCGGCTCGCGCGTATTCCATTCACGCGCCGCATCGACGCCGAACCAGCCTTTCGGCAGCACGGAGGGCAATACGGGAACGCGCGCGTAGCCATACACGAATTGCAAATCCTTGCGGCCATCGGGCACGGCCAGCGGCGCGCCGATGCCGCCTGGAGCCGCCTGCGGATACGCGGCATGCGAACGGGGTACCTTGCCATACGCGATGCCGGCCTTGCGGTCGTTCGCGGGTGCGTAGCTGACGTCAACGCCCACCACGCGCGTGCCCGAATCGTTGTCGGGGTTTTCATTCGTGTCGAGATAAAACGCCTGGGCGCTGAACGCATCCTGGCTTATTTTGGCCACCACGGAATTCTGGAAGGCCTTGCGCGGCCCCAGTTTCAGCGCGCCACGGTCAAAGCCGTTCGAGCCGCCATTGGCGATCAACATGCCGGTGCCCAGCGTGAAATTCTGCGCGCCGGCCGACAGGTCGAGCATGGCGCCCGTACCGCCGATCGGCATGCGGATGCCGGCGACGAATTCCTCGATCGAGATGCGCCCCGTATCGCCCGCGCCGAAAGGATCGTGGCGCAAGGTGCCAGAGCCGACGGCGGACACGCGCGCATACAGCTGCCTGCCATCGCCCAGATTGCGCTTGAAGCCAAGCGCCGGCTTGACATAGAACTCGTACCAGTAGGGATTGAATTCGAAGTCGGGATTGCGCACCGGTGTATTTGACAGCTTCCAGAACAGATTGCTCTCGCCGGCCACCTGCACGCCCGCTTCCACTGAACGCGTCATTTGCCAGCTGGCGACTATGGCCGGTTCGACGGCAGCGCGCCGGGCCACTTCCTTCTCTAGGCTGCCCTGACCATCGGGATCGAGCTGGCCGGCGGCGCCGCAGGCGGCGCTCCAGCCCAGCAAGGCCATGATGAGTGAACGGCGCACCAGGAACATCGCTTGCATTGCCATAGATATCCCTTGCGCTAGCTGACTGTATGCTAGCTGACTGTATATTTGAGCGAATGTTATCAGAGATGCTCTTTTTTATTGTTGTAAAGCATCCTATTGTGCGTGCGGCCGTGGTGAGACGTACGTCTCACGACAAGCCCATGCTGCATTGCGACATGCATGTGCCTGCGCTTCGTGCTACAAACGGAAAGACCATCAAAACACCAGCAACCGAGACACCGGAGAGCGCCATGCCCTACGTCCGCCAGACCAGCCATATCGACCGCGTGCGCGACCTGATCGCCGGCCGTATCGTCAACCCAGGCGCCGACACGGCCAGGCTGGCGTCGTCGTACCGGCGCTCGCTGGACGACTACCGGCTCGATCCCGCCTCCACCACGGGGCCGCGCATCCTGACTGGCGCCGAACTGCGCGCCATCCAGCAGTCCGAAGAAAATTTTCTGCGCTCCACGGGCCAGTGCCTGCCGCGCCTTCATGCCATGGTGCGCGAAGCAGGCTACTGCGTCATCCTCGCCAATGCGCGCGGCGTGACCATCGATTACGCGGTCGACACGGACCAGCGCAAGGATTTCAAGAAGGCGGGCCTGTATCCGGGTTCGTGCTGGTCGGAAGAGGAGGAAGGCACCTGCGGCATCGCCTCCGTGCTGCTGGACCACGAAGCCATCACCGTGCACAAGACCGACCATTTTCGCGCCGCGTTCACGGGCCTCACGTGCAGCGCCGCGCCCATTTTTTCGCCGCACGGCGATTTGATCGGCGTGCTCGATGCGTCGGCACTGAGCTCGCCCGACGCGCGCGACAGCCAGCGCCTGGTCAGGCAGCTGGTGCGCCAGGGCGCGACCCTGATCGAGGACGGCTTTTTTCTCAAGTCCTACAGCCATTGCTGCATCCTGCTGGCGCACCGCAACCGCCACTTCGTGGAAGTGCAGCCGGAGATGCTGCTGGCCATCGACGAGCATGGCAACATCGTCGCCGCCAACCGCTGCGCGCGCGACGTCATCGGGGGACTCGACACTCTGCCGCGCCCCGTCGCCGAGGTGCTGGAAGTGCGCGCCGAACGGCTGTTCGACGCGCGCACGGGACACAATCTGCTGTCCCTGCGCCTGGCCGGCGGCAGTACCTGGCTGCACGCCCGCGTGCGCGCGCCGCTGCGCCAGGCCAGCGCGCGCCCGCGCGCCACACGCGAGGCGCCCGTCGCGCAAGACGCGGTGGCCTACACGCCGCCGGAGCTGGCCGAACGCACGCGCATCGTGCAAGCCATGAACGCCGCCAAATGGCGCCCGCTAGGGGCGGCTGCCATGCTGGGCATCTCGCGCGCCACGCTGTACCGGCGCCTCAAGCAGCTGAACATTGTGGCGCCGCACCGCCAGTAGCCGATCCGAAAAGCTGAGATTTCCGTCTCAAATTCAGCCATGCTGCGCTGCAGGATGCGGGGCCAGAACGCCAGTGTTACAACATCGTCAGCGGCAACACAGCCGCATCCCATCATAAAGTCAGCAGACTTGGAGGAGACACGATGCAAACCAATAGCAACCCGCACGACCTGGCCGTGGCCGGCATCCTGGAGCAGCTCGAAGGCTTTCTTCGCGCCAGCGACAGCACGGGCGCCGCGCAATTGTTCGAACAAGACGGCTACTGGCGCGACCTGGTGCTGTTTACCTGGAACCTGAAAACCCTGGAAGGCCGCGAGCAGATCGCCGCCATGCTGGCTGCGCAACTGGGCGCCGTGCAGCCGCTCTCCATCCGCATCGCCGACGGCGAGCACGCCGTTGAAGCCGGCGACGTGCTGCAAAGCTGGATCACGGTGGAAACGAACGTGGCGCGCGGCGTGGGCTTCGTCCGCATCCGCGACGGCAAAATCTGGACCCTGCTCACCACCATGAGCGAATTGAAGGGCTTTGAAGAAGCCAAGGGCGGCCGGCGGCCCATGGGCGCCGAACATGGCGCGCGCACGGACCGCAGCAGCTGGCTGGAAAACCGCGAGCAGGAAGCGGCGGAACTGGGCTACGCGCGCCAGCCCTATTGCGTCATCATCGGCGGCGGCCAGGGCGGCATCGCGCTCGGTGCGCGTTTGCGCCAGCTGAACGTCCCCACCATCATCATCGAGAAAAATGCGCGCCCCGGCGACAGCTGGCGCAAGCGCTACAAGTCCTTGTGCCTGCACGACCCCGTCTGGTACGACCACATGCCGTATATCCCCTTCCCGGACAACTGGCCCGTCTTCACACCGAAGGACAAGGTGGGCGACTGGCTGGAAATGTACACCAAGGTGATGGAACTCAATTACTGGGGTTCGACTTCATGCGAATCGGCCAGCTTCGACGACGCCACGGGCGAATGGACGGTGCAGGTGCTGCGCGACGGCCAGCCCGTCACCCTGAAGCCGAAGCAGCTGGTGCTGGCCACGGGCATGTCGGGCAAGGCGAACATGCCGAAGTTCAAGGGCATGGACGTATTCCAGGGCGAGCAGCAGCACTCGTCGCAGCATCCGGGGCCGGACGCCTACGTGGGCAAGAAAGTGGTGGTGGTCGGCGCGAACAATTCCGCGCACGATATCTGCGCCGCCCTGTGGGAAGCGGGCGTGGACGTGACCATGGTGCAGCGTTCGTCGACGCACATCGTCAAGTCGGACTCGCTGATGGACCTGGCGCTGGGCGACCTGTATTCGGAACGGGCGCTGGCGGCCGGCATGACGACGGCCAAGGCCGACTTGACCTTCGCCTCGATTCCGTACAAAATCCTGGCCGACTTCCAGAAACCCGTCTTCAAGGCCATCCGCGAGCGCGATGCGGATTTCTATGCACGCCTGGAAGAACGGGGCTTCATGCTCGATTTCGGCGACGATGATTCCGGCCTGTTCATGAAATACCTGCGCCGCGGCTCCGGCTACTACATCGACGTGGGCGCCTCGGAGCTGGTCGCCGACGGCAAGATCAAGCTGAAAAGCGGCGTCGGCGTGCAGGAGCTGAAAGCCCATTCCCTCGTGCTGTCCGACGGCACGGAACTGCCGGCCGACCTGGTGGTCTACGCCACCGGCTACGGCTCCATGAATGGCTGGGCAGCGGACCTGATCTCGCCCGAAGTGGCCAACAAGGTGGGCAAGGTCTGGGGACTGGGCTCGGCCACGACGAAGGACCCGGGTCCGTGGGAGGGCGAGCAGCGCAATATGTGGAAACCCACGCAGCAGCAAGCCTTGTGGTTCCACGGCGGTAACCTGCACCAGTCGCGCCACTATTCGCAATACCTGTCGCTGCAACTGAAGGCGCGCATGGAGGGTTTGACTACCCCTGTATATGGACAGCAGCAGGTGCATCACTTGTCGTGAAATCCGGGGTCTGACCCCAGCCCTCGCTTTGGGGATAGGTATAAAAAATGGCGGCGGACCGAAGTCCGCCGCCATTTTGCATCCTGCAGCCAACAATTACTGTTTGATGGCTTCGATGGCAAACGTCAAAGTCACATCATCGCTGACGGCTGGCGCATATTTGCCGGCGTTGAATTCCGAACGTTTGATCTTGGCCGTGGCGTTGGCGCCGCAAGCGTCTTTCTTCAGCATCGGGTGCGGTGCGCAGGCGAACGAGGTGACGGTCAGGGTGACTGGCTTGGTCACACCTTTCAGGGTCAGGTTGCCGTCGACGGACGCCAGCTTGTCGCCGTCGAAATTGAACTTGGTCGATTTGTAGGTGGCGACCGGGTACTTGGCCGTGTCGAGGAAGTCTTCGCCCTGAATGTGCGAATTGAACAGGGTCGAACCCGTATCGACGGATTTGGTGTCGATCAGCACTTCGACGGCGCCCGTCTTGGCGGCGCGGTCCAGCGTGACCTTGCCGGTGGTGTTATTGAAACGGCTTTGCTGCGTCGAGAAACCCATGTGGGTGTACTCGAAACGGGGGAAAGTGTGGCTGCCATCGATGACATAGACTTCAGGAGCGGCAACGGCGGACAGCGAGAAGCCGGCGGCGGCGATAAAAGCGAGCAGTTTTTTCATTGTAAATTCCTGATTGGGAGTGGAGGATGTCAAAACCGCAAGCAGCTGCAAGCGAACGGCGCATGCGGCTGATTGTCTGGCTTCAGTTGCAACAGATTATGCATGGCATGAAGATCGATGTAAAACGGAAAATATGCCTATTTAGCATCGATAAAATCGATAATAACGACGATACTGACCGCTACAGCGCCTTCTGCTGCCGATTATTGTCTGCATTGCCAAAAATATCCAGCGTTATCCAGCACCTCAGACAATACATCAAATGAGAATGATTCTTGTTATTATTTTATAGGCTTGTTATCATCGCGGCCCTGGCGGGCATGCAGCGTCGTCTTGATTCCTCCATAATGGAGCAGAACCCAGAGCAGAAAAACATGACGGCCACCCGCCACGCTATGAGCACAATGCACGCGCACCCCACCAATAACCAGCCCCGCGGCCAGGGCATGACAGCCGGCGCCTTCGCCTGATGCAGGAGCCGCACGCCCAGCCCCCGCTGCGCGAAGCGCACGGCGTGCGCCTGCGCCGCTGGGCCTGGACCGCCGCCGGCGCCTTGATGGTGCTGCTGGGGATCATCGGCGCCATGCTGCCTGTCATGCCGACGACGATTTTCCTGATCCTCGCCCTGGCCTGCTTCAGCCGCGCCTCGCCGCGCCTCGAGCACTGGCTGCTGCACCATCCCCGCTTCGGCCCGTCGCTGCGCCAGTGGCGCGAACACCGTGCCGTCTCGCGGCGCGGCAAGGCCATGGCTTGCCTGGGCATGGCCATCGGCTTTGTCGCCATGTGCCTGGGCCATCCGCCGTGGTGGGTCATCGCCATGGTGGGCATCATGGAAATCTCCGTCCTCATCTACCTGTTGCGGCGCCCCGAAGGCCCTGCCGCCAGCGGAGCAGAATCTGCCCCTGAAGAGGGCAATGGCAGGCAGTAAACGGCCATGCCCGCGTCGAAAAAACGCAAAGTCAGCCGAACTTCACATGAAAACACCGTGATGCCTGCGCAAGCCGCGTCGAACTTTTCACTGGGATGCGGCTCCATCGCGCCAGTCCACGCGATTAAATTCGGCAAGAACGCCAGTTCCCCACTTTTTCAACTTGAAAACAGACGCATAGACATTATTTGCATATTCAAAGCAAGATTCTGTCGTAGGAGTAATAACACGATCGGAGGTATACTACGCAACCGACGTAACAGGCCGGGCGATTTGGCCCCTGCAAGCAAGCCTGTCACGGTCCAATAAAAAAGGAAACACTGCATGACCACACCACACCGTACGCCGGTGATTCGCATCGACGGCGCGAACAAGACCTTCGCGCTGCCCAAGGGCGTGCAATTCCACGCGGTCAAATCGGTCACGCTGGAAGTCTATCCCGGTGATATTTTCGGCCTGATCGGCAAGAGCGGCGCCGGCAAATCCACCCTGCTGCGCCTGATTAACCTGCTCGAGCGTCCCGACAGCGGCACCATTACCGTGGCCGGGCGTGAACTAACCCGCCTGGGCAAGAGCGAATTGCGCGACGCGCGCCAGAACATCGGCATGATTTTCCAGCAATTCAATCTGCTGCAAAACGCCAGCGTCTTCGACAACGTCGCCTTCCCCTTGAAAATCCATGGCACGACCAAGGGCGAGCAGATCGCCGCCCGCGTCGAAGAATGCCTGGCGCTCGTGGGCCTGTCCGACAAGCTGCATAGCTATCCGGCGCAATTGTCCGGCGGGCAGAAACAGCGCGTGGCGATTGCCCGCGCGCTGGCCAGCCATCCCGACGTGCTGCTGTGCGACGAGCCGACGTCCGCGCTGGACGCGGAAACCACGCGCGCCCTGCTCGACACTTTGCGCGACATCAATGCGCGCCTGGGCGTGACCATCGTCATCGTCAGCCATGAGCTGTCGGTGCTGGGCGCCATCTGCAACCGCGTGGCCGTCGTGGAAAACGGCGCCATCGCCGAACAATTCGATTTGAGCGACACGGCCACCCCGCGCAAGACGGCGCTGGGACGCGAGCTGGCTTATTACGGCACCGAGGCGTTTGAAGCCACCGCATGGAAGGATGCAACACATGTTTGAAGAATCGATCAATAACGTCGTCAAGCTGCTGCCGGAGATCTGGGTGGCGCTGGGCCAGACCATGACCATGCTGGGCATCGGCCTGACGGCCGCCATCCTGATCGGCGGCCCGCTGGGCATTGTGCTGTTCCTCGTCTCGGAAGGCCAGTCGCTGGAAAACCGTCCGCTGTCGACGATTTTGGGCTGGCTGGTGAATACCGTGCGCAGCTTCCCCTTCATCATTTTGCTGGTCGCCCTGACGCCGTTTACGCGCATCATCGCGGGCACCTCGATTGGCCCGCTGGCGGCTGCCGTGCCGCTGTCGTTTGCCGCCATTCCCTACCTGGCGCGCCTGGTGGAACAGAACCTGCGCGAAGTGCCGCGCGGCGTGATTGAGGCGGCGCACGCCATGGGCGCGTCCGAAATGCAGATCATTTTCCGCGTGCTGCTGGTCGAAGCGCGCTCCGGCCTGGTGCTGGCGCTGACCGTGCTGTCGATCAGCTTCCTGTCGTATTCGGCCGTGGCCGGCGTGGTGGGCGGCGGCGGCATCGGCGACCTGGCCATCCGCTACGGCTACTACCGCTTCGAGACGGACATCATGGTCGTCACCGTGGCCATCCTGATCGTGCTGGTGCAAACCATCCAGTTCGCCGGCACGCGCATCGCCAAGCGCCTCGACAAACGTTAATTCATATTCAGAAACAAGGACTTACATGAACCACCTTCGCCGCACCCTGCTCCTGGCCGCCACCAGCCTGGCCTTCGCCACCGCTGCCCACGCCAAGGACCCGAAAGAACTCGTCATCGGCACCAGCTCCGGTCCGTATTCGGACCAGCTGAAGCTGGGCATCAAGCCCATCCTGGAAAAACAGGGCTACAAGGTCAAGATCGTCGAATTCAACGACTACGTGCAGCCGAACTACGCGCTGGCCGAGGGTTCGCTGGACGCCAACGTGTTCCAGCACATCGTCTACCTGACCAAGTTCGCCACCGATAACAAGCTGCCATTGAGCCCATTGATCACCGTGCCGACCATGCCCATCGGCCTGTACGGCGGCAAGCAAAAATCCTTGGCCGAAGTGAAGAACGGCGCCACCATCACCATGCCGAACGACCCGACCAACCAGGCGCGCGCGCTGGTCATGCTGGCCAAGATGGGCTGGATCAAACTGAAACCGAACGTCGACCCGCTGCGCGCTTCCGAGCGCGACGTGCTGGAAAACCCGAAGAAGCTGAAACTGGTGCCGCTGGAAGCGGCGCAACTGCCACGTTCGCTGGCGGACGCCGACTACGCCTTCGTCAACGGCAACTTCGCCCTGGCCGCCGGCATGAAGCTGACGTCGGCCCTGAGCGTGGAAAAGATCTCGGACAGCTACATCAACCTGGTGGCCATCCGCACGGCCGACAAGGCCAAGCCATGGGTCAAGGACCTGGAAGCGGCCTACCGCTCGCGCGCCTTCCTCGACGCGACGAACAAATACCTGGCCGGCTACGAAAAGACGGACTACCAGCTGGCGCTGGAAAAGACGCTGAAAAAATAAAGCGGC
The DNA here is from genome assembly GCF_051380895.1 of Janthinobacterium breve. Taxonomy (NCBI): domain Bacteria; kingdom Pseudomonadati; phylum Pseudomonadota; class Betaproteobacteria; order Burkholderiales; family Oxalobacteraceae; genus Janthinobacterium; species Janthinobacterium breve. Next base: position 112,985 of record NZ_JBNYXY010000005.1, read on the forward strand.
GCAGACAATGCAAAAAGGACGGCCAGGTGCAAACCCGGCCGTCCTTTTTTATTGTGCGCGCCACGCGGGCGCTGTCATGCCATGCTTAGAAGCGATAGCCGACGCCTACGCCGATCAGGACAGGATCAATCTTGACTTCGCTGGCCTTGGCGGCACCGACGAATACGTCGCTGCGGATCTGTACTTTCTTGATGTCGAAGTTCAGCGACCAGTTTTTGTCCAGCTTGTAGTCGACACCGGCTTGCAGCGAGAAGCCCCAGCTGTCATGCTCCAAGCGGCCAGCGCCATCCAGCAGTTTCACGCTCGAAATATTCGTATAGTTCACGCCTGCACCCACGTACGGGCTGAATTGTTTTTCAGGCATGAAGTGGTATTGCAGCGACAAGGTCGGCGGCAGATGCTTGAACGTGCCGATATTTTGGCCACCCAAGGTGACGTCATGCTTTTGCGGATAAGTCAGGATCAGCTCGGCGGCGATGTTCGGCGTGAAGAAATACGAAATATCGATTTCAGGAATTGTCTTGCTGCTGACATGTATCGTGTCCGATGCGCCAGCGCCCAAGACCGGCGTGGATTTGTTGGCCGGATCGATATGCACGGCGCGCGCACGGACCAGCCATGGGCTTTCCTGCGCCATTGCATTGCCGGCGAATGCGCCGATGGCGGCCAGGACGATTGCTGCTGCAGTTGCGGACTTCTTCATTCTAGTTCCCTCTTTTTGTCGTTAAGTAACGCTGCGAAGTCTATGAGTGCAGTGCAACAAAAACTTTGATCCACATCAAATAGTGCTAGATGGCATCACTAGAGGGATTTTTTTCTTTGCCCAAGTCAAGAAAATGCCGCGGCGCGTCAATGCACGCCGTCAAACAGGCTGGCGACCCAATCGGCAAACACGCGCACGCGCGGCGACAATTGCCGGTGATGGGGATACAGCACGGACACGGGCAAGGGGTCGGGACGCATGGCCGCCAACACTTCCACCAGCTCTCCAGCTGCCAGCGCCTGCTCCAGGTGGTAACGGGGCGCCTGGATCAAGCCCAGGCCCGCGCGGCAGCAGGCGTGATACGCATCAGCATTGTTGACGGATACGCTGCCCGGCAAGGCCACGCTGTGCCGCTGGCCGTCCACCTTGAAATCGAAGGGCCAGACCTTGCCCGTCTGGGCGGAAAAGAAATTGACGGCGCGGTGGCCCGCCAGTTCCGCCATCGTGCGCGGCGTGCCGTGCGCGGCCAGGTAGGCGGGACTGGCGCACGTCATTTGTTCCAGCAGCGCCACCCGGCGCGCCACCATGGACGAGTCGCTCAATTCGCCCACGCGCAGCACGCAATCGACGCCTTCGCGCACCAGGTCGACGAGGCGGTCGCCCATGCCGATTTCCAGTTCGATCAAGGGATAGCGGGCGCAGAACTGGTCCAGCACGGGCATGACGAAATGCATGGCCAGGGTCGCGTGCAGGTCGACGCGCAGCTTGCCGGCCGGCTGCTGCGCCTCCGAGGAAAACACGGCTTCCGTTTCTTCCAGGTCCGCCAGCAGGCGCACGCAGCGCTGGTAATACGCTTCGCCATCGGGCGTGGGCGTGACTTGCCGCGTGGTCCGCTGCAGCAGGCGCACGCGCAGCCGCGCTTCGAGCTGCTTGATCGCATGCGTGACGGTCGCCTTCGGATAGCCAAGGTCATGCGCCGCCTGCGTGAAACTGCGCAACTCGACGATGCGCGTAAACAGACGCATCGCATCAAATCGATCCATGGCTCCTCCATTGTTCATTGTTATTACGTGCTGCACAGTGTAGCGATTTGAGCGCCATTTTTCCATCCTCAACGACAACCTAGCACAAGTTACCCGCCACGCAATGGCCACTTGCGCCGATGTCACTGGTTTCCCAACTGGCTACACCGCATAATATTTCCAGTTCGCACATGAGAATGGTAATGATTATCATTTGCGATATAATGCAGATTCACGCTTAAGCGCTCGCTCAGGCGATCATAAAAAGGAATGGGAGACATGGATATATTGAGGGAACTGCGTGAATCGGGCTTGAAAGTGACCATCCCCCGCTTGCGGATTCTGCAGCTGTTTCAAGAAGGCACGATCAAGCACCTGAGTGCGGACGATGTCTACAAACTCTTGCTGGCTGAAAAAATCGACGTGGGCCTGGCCACCATCTACCGCGTGCTGATGCAGTTTGCCGAAGCGGGCATCCTGTTTCGCCGGCATTTCGAATCGGGCCATGCCGTCTTCGAGCTCAATGAAGGCCAGCACCACGATCACCTGGTTTGCACGGGTTGCGGCAAGGTCGATGAATTCGTCGATGAAGGCATCGAACTGCGCCAGAATGAAATCGCCACCGAGCGGGGCTTCGTGCTGCACGAGCACGCGCTGTCGCTGTATGGCACCTGCGCCGAGTGCACGGCGAAGAAAATTCCGCCGCGCCGCGCCTGAAGCAGCGCCGTGGCGGCCCGCAAGACAGCGCCTTGCGCTACACTGCGCTCGCCCATGCTCAACAAAGGACAGCCATGTACATCGGAGAAATCGCCCGCCTGGCGGGCACCTCGCCCAAGGCCTTGCGCCACTATGAAACGCTGGGCTTGCTGGGCGACGTGCGCCGCTCGGGCGCCTACCGCGTCTACACGCAGCAAGACCTGGCGCAAGTCAGACTGATACGCCAGGCGCAGGCCCTGGGCTTCCGCCTGGCCGAACTGCTGCCCATCCTGGCCGGCGACGACACCGACTGGGCCGCCCTGTCCCGGCATATCGCCGCCAAGCGCGCGCAAGTGCAGCAGGATATCGCCCGCCTGCGCCAGCTCGACGCGCAATTGGCCGACATCGACACGGAAATCCGCGACTGCCTGGCGCACCAGCGCCTTCAAACGGCCGCTTGACTCTGCCACTAGGGACAGGCTTTAGCATGCAAGCTGTTCTTTACTGGAAAGCCTGCATCATGACCAAGACGACACCCAAGCGCATTTTAATCATTCTGGGCCACCCGTCCAGCGACAGTTTCTGCGCCGCCCTGGCCGAGGCCTACGCCGCCACTGCCCGCAGCGCAGGCCACAGCGTGCGCGAACTGCGCCTGGGCCAGCTGGACTTCGACCCCATCCTGCACGAAGGCTACCGCCAGGTACAGCCGCTGGAAGCGGACTTGCTGGCGGCGCAGGAAGCCATCAGCTGGGCCGAACACCTGGTGTTCGCCTACCCCATCTGGTGGGGCGGCGCGCCGGCCCTGCTGAAAGGCTTTGTCGACCGCGTCTTCCTTCCTGGCTACGCCTTCAAGTACCGTCCGGGCAAGGCCTTCCCCGCGCAGCTGCTGAAAGGCCGCACGGCGCAGCTGCTGGTGACGATGGACACGCCGCCCTGGTATTTCCGCTGGGTCTACCGCATGCCCGGCATCCACCAGCTGCGCAGGACGACCCTGGAATTTTGCGGCGTCAAGCCCGTCAAGGTGGCCAGCTTCGGCCCCATCCTCGATTCCACCGAGCCGCAGCGCGCGCGCTGGCTGGAACAGGCGCAGGCACTGGCCCGGCGCCTGTAGGCCCGGCACTGGCTTGCCATGCAGCCATCTTGCATACGGTTTTGACAAGCTGGTAATCAAGCCGTCACATTCCAGGGCTACCATGATGATATTGCCTGTTTGTCAGTCGCCTTGCCGTCGCGACAACAAGGGTCCGATCGTCATGTAAAGGTAGCCGCTGTGGAGTTCAACGCTTCTCGTTTGCATCTTCCCCGTTATCGCACCTCCGTGGCGTTTGATCTGTGCATACCCACGGAATCGGTGCAGGCCGACGCCAGCAATTTCGCCGTGCTGGAACTGTTCACGGAACGGCGCGACATGATGAGCCTGCCCGTCACCGAGCAGCAGAAGCCGATCGGCTTGATCAGCCGCAACATCTTCATGTCGCAGATGTCCAAGCCCTTCTACCACGAGGTGTACGGCAAGAAGAGCTGCATCGCCTTCATGGACAAGGAACCGCTGATCGTCGACGGCGCCATGAGCATCGAGGACCTCACCTTCCGCGCCGTGGAAGCGGGCGAAAAGGCGCTGGCCGACGGCTTCATCATCACCGAGGATGGCGCGCTGGCCGGCGTGGGCTTCGGCTTGCAGCTGATGAACGTGGTGGCCACCATGCAGGCGGAAAAGAACCGGCAAATCATGCACAGCATCGATTACGCCAGCGTGATCCAGCGCGCCCTGCTGCGCACATCAAGCGCGGAATTGCGCGCCACCCTGCCCGACGCCCACCTGGAATGGCAGCCGCGCGACGTCGTCGGCGGCGATTTTTACTTCTTCGAACGCCACGATGGGGGCTGGTTCGCCGCCATCGCCGACTGCACGGGCCACGGCGTGCCGGGCGCCTTCATGACCCTGATCGCCTCGTCGGCCCTGAGCCAGGCCTTGCGCGAACTGGGGCCGCGCGATCCTGCCGCCCTGATCGGCGCCGTCAGCCGCGCCATCAAGACCTTGCTGGGACAGGATGCCGGCAGCGGCGAGGCCACCGGCCACGCCGGCTCGAACGACGGCATGGATTGCGCCTTTCTGTGCTACGACGAGGCCAGCGCCAGCCTGCGTTTCGCGGGGGCGAAACTGGCGCTGCACCTGGTCGCGCCAGGCGAAGAGGCCGTGCGCGCCATCGATGGCGCGCGCATGGGCGTGGGCTATGTCGATACGCCGGCCGACTACTGCTGGCACAACGAAACGCTGGCCATACCCGCCGGCAGCCTGCTGTTCATCACCACCGACGGCTTGCTCGACCAGATCGGCGGCGCGCGCGACATCGCCTATGGCAAGCGGCGCATGCGCGAGCAGCTGTTGGCGCAACGCGACTCTCCCGCCGGCGACGTGGCGGCGGCGCTGCTGCAGGACAGCGCCGCCTGGCAGGGAGCGCAGCCGCGCCGCGACGACCTGACCTTTTTCTGTTTCCGCCTGTAGTTTTGGCGCCATCGAACCACCTTATCAACAAGAAACCGGGTCACCGGCTAGCCAGGAGCACGGACGTGCTGTACGAAGAATTCAACGAGTTTTGGGATGTGGCGCGCAAGCGCAACATCATCTTTTTTTACGTGGGCTATTTCTCGCAGCACGTGGTGAGCGCCATTTCCGAAACCATCAAGGCGCGCCTCGACACGGCCGGCGCGGCCGGCCCCACGCGGCGGCGCATCTTTTCCTCGTTCATCGAGATGTCGCAAAACATCATGCACTATTCCGCCGACAGCCTGACGCCCGATGCGCAGCTGGACCAGCAGATGCGGCGCGGCTCGTTTTGCATCGGCACGCGCGGCGACAGCTTTTTTCTGCTGTGCGCCAACCCCGTCTCGACGGACAACGTGGCGCAGATCCGCGCCCGCCTGGAGCCGCTGCACACGATGACGATGGAAGAAATCCGCCTGGCGTATAAAAAGGCCCTGCGCGAGGAAACGCCGGCCGACAGCAAGGGCGCGGGCCTGGGTTTCCTCACCATGGCGCGCGACGCCAGCGAGCCGCTGGAATTCGAATTCGTCCAGGATCCCCAGGAGCCGGGGCACACCATCTTCTGCATCAAAGCCATCATTTGAAAGAGCCGACTCAGGAAAGCATATGCAATTACCGTCACCACTGTTCATCGCCGCGACCCCGAGTTCGCCCGAAATCGACTTCCGTTTCGCGCAGCACACCCTGTCGATCAAGGGCGAGTCATATCCGGAAAACGCGGCCGCCTTCTATGGCCCGCTGATCGCCGCCGTGCGCGCCTACCTGGACGCCTGCCGCGAGAGCGCCATCACCGTCAACGTCTCGCTGGCCTACTTCAACAGCTCCAGCACGAAGATGCTGTTTACCCTGTTCGACACTCTGAACCAGGCGGCCATGGACGGCAACCAGGTGCGCCTGAACTGGTATCACGACGAGGATGACGACACCATCCTGGAATTTGGCCAGGAGCTGCAGCAAGACTTTACCGCACTGGATTTCTGCGACCATCCCGTGCAGGGCAGCTAGGGCATGCGCGCCGCCATCTCCGAGTCCAGCCTCGAACCCGACCTGTTCACCGTGGAAGCGGCGGCGCTGGCTGCCGCGCGGCGCATGCACGCCGACGTCCATGCCAGCGGCGAAGCGCAGCGCCGCGTGCTCGGTGAACTGATCAATCACTACGAACGGCTGATGCGCGAGACGCGGCGCCTGATCGGCCGCAGCGACCGCGCCGAGCGCGACATGCATTTGCTGAACCGCCAACTGCAAACCCTGGCCGGCCAGCTCGAATACCGCGCCACGCACGACCCGCTGACGGGTGCCTTGAACCGCGGCGCCGTGATCGAGCATGCCTCGCGCTGTCTGGCGCACGGCGACATGGCCCTGATCGTGCTCGACATCGACCTGTTCAAGCAGGTCAACGACGATTTCGGCCACCCGGCCGGAGACGGCGTGATCCAGGCCGTGGTCGACTGCCTGAAGGGCTTATTAGGACAGGAGACAGCCATCGGCCGGGTCGGCGGTGAAGAATTTTCCGTGGTCTGGCCCACCTCCTCGCGCGACGACGCGGCGACAGTGGCGCAGCGCATCTGCGAGAGCGTCGGCCGCCAGCGCCATGCGGCGCCTATCACGCGTCCCATCACCGTCAGCGTGGGCCTGAGCTGGAACCGCGCCGGCACGGCCTTCGAGACGGCCTACAGCCATGCCGACCAGGCCCTGTACCAGGCCAAGCGCGAAGGACGCAACTGCGTGCGCCAGTGGCTGGAAAGCTGAAACGGGGGAGCTAGCGACTATGCTCGCGCGCCATGCTGCCGTCGCGGCGCATGGCGGCAGCCGCGCGCTGCATGGCCGCCACCTGCGCCTCGGGTACCTTGGGGTTACAGGCCAGGTAAGTCTGCACGCGATTAAAGGTCAGCAGCGGCTCCACCTTGCCCTCCCACTCCTTGCCGGCAAACGGCTTGCTGCCCACCGCCATGCCCACGGCCCAAAGATCGATGCGCCCGAGCAGCAGTTTTTGCGGATTGAGCCACTCCTGCGTCACGGGCGCCACGCTCAGGCCATGCTGGCGCAGGTAGTCGTCGCGCGCGTCGCCCAGCACCGTGCCGATCACCAGGCCGCGCGCATCGGCTAGCGTGCGCAGCGTCAGATGCCGCTCGGCCAGGCCATACAGTATCCATTCCGCTTCGTTAAGGGGGCCGATCCAGCGAAATTGCGCTTCGCGCTCTTGCGTGCGGCTGGTGGAAAAGATGCAGGTGTCGGCTTCGCGCAGCGCCTGCGCATACGCGCGCTTCCACGGCAATAATTCGATACTGTAGGCAATACCGGCGCGCGCCATGATGTCACGCACCTTCGTCGTTTCACGCCCGACGACGACATTGCCTTCCATCATGCTCGATGGCGGCAAGTGCTCGCCAACGATGCGCAGGCCTGCCGCCGCGGCCAGCGGCGGCACCAACAGCGCCACTGCCAGCAGCCATGCCATGCTTGCTTGTTTCATGCTTGCTTTCATCTGCTACAGGGGATACAAGCCGATGTTACCATCGGCCCGCTGTTACGTCAGAAGAGAAACTTGAATCGCCTCTCATTGTTTTACCATCAGATCCACCAGCATGCGCGCAGGAGCGCTGAGGCTCGCCTGAGAACGGTGTACCAAACCAATATCCCGATGGAAGGTGTGTGGCCCCAGGTCGATAACGCGTATTGCAGCCGGCCAACGCCGGTGGGCAGCAGTTTGTGGCAGCAAGGCAACGCCAACGCGATTGGCAACGAGTTTGATGATCGCATCGAGTTCGTCTACTTCGCACACTTCGCGCAAAGGCAAATGCATTTTTCTCAGGAAGCGATCGACCTGGCGCCCGCCGAACGAGGCGCGGTCATAGCGGACAAAAGGCTGCTGCGACAGCAACTCCACCCAGTCATCACCGGGCACGTCCCGTGGCACGATCAAACGGAACGGTTCACGCGCCAGCGTGGTCCAGCGCAAGTCGCTCTGCAGTGCGAAAGGTGGGCGAATGATGACCGCCATGTTGATCTCGCCCGCGTCTACCATGTTCAACAACTCCATTGACAGTCCAGGTAAAACGCGCGTCCGGCAATCGGGCAATCGCTGGTGCAGCGCAGCCAACGCGTCCGGCAGGAAAGAACGCTGTACTGAGGCGATCGCGCCTATGGTCACTTTGGCGGCCGGTGCGCCGGCACTTGCGGAGCCCAGGTTGTCGTACAGGCGTAACAACTCCTGGGTCTGCTCGAGTATCTGATGCCCCATCTTGTTGAGGCGGGCGGAGCGTCCCGCGCGGTCGAACAAGGATAAGCCCAGTTCGGCCTGCAGGCGCTGCATCTGTGCGCTGACCGCCGCTTGCGTCAGGCCGATCTTGTCGCCGGCAGCCGCAAACGTGCCCTCGCGCGCGACCGAGACCAGGGTTTTGAGTTCTCGTATCATTCATCAATCCTATTTGTGTTTATGGAAAAAATATATTGATTATTTTTTTCATTTCGAGATTCTACAATACTTGAGTGGCGGCATTGACTTTCTCAAATGTTGCCGAGCCACGACATATGTCAAACACTAACAGGAGATTTCCGCATGAGCCTTTCACCTTTTCACCTTGCTATTCCGGTCTATGACTTGCCGGCGGCACGCCGTTTCTACAGCGATGTTTTTGGCCTTGAAGAGGGACGTTCAAGCGTGCAATGGGTCGACTACAACTTCTTTGGCCATCAACTGGTAATCCATGAACACCCCAAGACGGCCTCCCAGGAACACGTGCATTCGAACCCCGTCGACGGGCACGATGTGCCGGTGCCGCACTTCGGTGTCGTGCTCGGCTGGAGTGACTGGGAGGCATTGGCCGAGCGCCTGAAAACCTTCGGCACGAAGTTTGTCATCGAACCATACATCCGCTTCAAGGGCCAGGTGGGTGAGCAGGCCACCATGTTCCTGTTTGATCCGTGCGGTAACGCCCTAGAGTTCAAGGCCTTCCAGAACATCGACCAGTTGTTCGCCAAGTAATACCGGTGGCACGGGTCTCGCCCCGTGCCCAATTGCCATACAATAAAACGGGGACAGGCATGAAACGGATTTCTTTGGTTGTACAAATCGCTATCGGACTGGCGCTGGGCATACTGGTCGGCTGGTATTTCAACACGCATCCCTTGCATCAGGATTGGGTGAGCTCGCAAGTGCTCAAGCCCCTAGGCGATATCTTTATCAAGATGATGAAGATGGTGGTGGTGCCGCTGGTGTTCTGCTGCATGGTGCTTGGCATTGCCGGCGGCGACAACAAGTCCTTCGGCCGCATGGGCATGAAGTCGATCGGCTATTTTTTCGCCATCACCAGCCTGGCCATTGTCGTCGGCTTGTTGCTGGCCAATCTGTTCCAGCCTGGCACCGGTACCGATATCTCCTCCATGGCCCATGGCGGCACGGCCATGAAAATGGAGCCGCCCAAAGGCGCACTGGTGATCCTGCAAAATATCGTCCCTGACAATATTTTTGTGGCCCTGGCGGAAGGCAAATTGCTATCCATCCTATTCTTTGCCGTGCTGTTCGGCCTGTCCCTCAATTCGCTGCCGCAGGCCAGGAGCGCACCGGTGGTGGCAGTGCTGCAAGGCATACTCGATACCATGTTCAAGGTGGTGCGCATCGTGATGGCGTATGCGCCGATCGGTGTGTTCGGCATGATAGGCGCCACCGTCTGCAGTTTCGGGTTTGCGTCGCTGTTGCCGCTGTTAAAACTGATCGGCGTGGTCTACCTGGCACTGCTGCTGTTTGCGCTGGTGGTGCTCGGCGGCATCTGCTACCTGATCGGCGAAAACATCTTCAAGCTGATACGCTATTTCAGGGATGAATTGCTGCTGACCTTTTCCAGCGCGGCTTCGGCTGCCGTCATGCCGCAACTGATGGAAAAGCTGGAAGCCTACGGCGTGCCACGGCGCATCGTCAGCTTCGTGGTGCCGGTCGGCTACGCCTTCAACCTGGACGGCGCGGCGATTTTCCTCGGCGTGGCGACCATCTTTATCGCGCAACTATATGGCATTGACCTGTCGGTGACACAACAAGCAATGCTGGTGATTACCATGGTGCTGACGTCGAAGGGCGCGGCAGGCGTGCCAGGTTTTGCCATCATCATCCTGTCAGCCACGCTGGCCTCGGCCGGACTGCCGCTGGAAGGCGTTGCCCTGATCGCCGGCATTTTCCGGATTATCGACAGTGGCACGACGACCCTCAATGTGCTCGGCAATGCCGTCGCGCCGCTGGTCATCGCGCGCTGGGAAAAACAGGCTTTACTACCGCAACCGGCCTTGGCGGGAATGCCCCGACCTTGAGACGAAAAAGGCTTGCGGACGCGTAAGCGCCGCAAGCCGTCCTGGCTTCAGCTAGGTTCCAGCCCTGCCAGATAGGACTGCAAGCTCTGATGCCCGTCAACGATCAACGCGTGTATCGCCGCCGTTTGCTGCTGCTGCGGATCAAGCTCGCGCAGATCGAAGGTGGCCTTCCAGGCGATCAGCGTCGTCGCCTGATCGCTCACTGGCGTCAGGCAGATGGTTGCGACATAGTTGTCCACCGGTAATGGCGATTCTTCGAAGCGGTACGACAGCCTGCGCTCGCTGTCATCGACCGACAGCAGTCTTTCGCGCAGGATGACACCGTTCTCCAGCGTCAGGTGGCGCACGCATCCGACCATTCCGTCCGGCAACTCGCCTTCGATGCGGCTGTGCGTGATGGCCGGGTGCCAGGTACTGATCTGGCCAAATTGTTTCAGCACGCTCCATACATCGGCTGCTCCATGCTCGACCAGCGCACAATATTCGACTGTTGCCATGATAGCCTCCTGTCTCAGGTGAATGTTCAGGCTGCGAACTGGTGGTAGACCTTGGCGATGACTTTCCATCCTTCAGGCAGCTTGATCAGGGTCAGGTAATCGTTGTAATCCGCACCGATGGCATCTTTCTCCATATCCACGCGCACCACGGCGGTGGTGGGCGTAATGGCCAGCACGTCGAGGCGTGTGGTGATGTCCGGAGCCTTGCCATTGGTCTTGACGAAATCGAACAGCTTGCTGATCGGGCCGCCCAGCAGTTCGCCATTGGTAAAGCCGTACATCACGGCATCCTGGTGGAACGCTTGTGCAAGGCCTTCGCTGCTGCCAGCGCGCAAGCCATCGACATATTGTTGTGCAACAGCGATGACGGCATCGTATTGGCTGGTGGGTACTGCCTTGATATTGTTGTTCATGATGGTTCCTTGTCGGTAAATGAAAAAATGATTCAGGGTGCGGCGTGCGTGTGATAGATCTTGCTCACCACGGTCCACTTGCCTGCCACTTTCAGCAGGTTGAAGAAGTCGGTAAAGCAGAAGCCGGAAATATCATTGGTATCGATGCGGGCGCTGGCGGCGGAGCCGACGATGTCGATGCGGGCAATTACTGCCCGTGCCTCCGGCGACGGACGAAATGCCGTGTCGATGGTGTCGAACAAGCCCGAAATGGCGCCGCCCGTCAGCTCACCATCCGCAGTGACGCCGAAGATGGTGGCCTGCTCGCTGAAGGCGGGCTTCATGATGATGCTGTTGGCCTGTTTGCCACCTTCGTTGTACTGATTGAGCACGTCGACGATGGCGCTGTATTCCTGCACATAGCTGGGTTGGGACATGGATTATTCCTTGGAGATCAATGAATGGCCGGCGCATGCCAGTGCAGCTGCCGGAGTGAATCTGTAGTAAGCGCTACATAATAAGTGTATTATATAGTGATTACTACAGAAATTGTCAATCAACGCGATTCAACCGTGCCTGCAGGATTGCCAGGGCACCCACTATCACCGAAGGCCAGCGCAAGCGGGACACTGCAATTAGCGACCTGAACTGGTCGAGACAAGGAAAACACATGAAAGATAACGCCAGCCGTACCGATTTATTTTCGCCCGTCAACATGGGCGCCATCGAACTTGCCAACCGTATCGTGATGGCACCAGTCACGCGCAGCCGCTACAGCGAGGAGGGAATCCCCGATGACATGCATGCGCTGTACTATGCCCAGCGCGCCAGTGCCGGCCTGATCGTGGCCGAGGCAACCAATATCTCGCCGCAGGGACGCGGCTATGCCGCCACCCCCGGTATCTGGAGCGACGCGCAGGTGGCAGGCTGGAAAAAGGTCACCGATGCCGTGCATGCGGCCAGCGGCAAGATCGTCAGCCAGCTGTGGCACGTAGGTCGCTTTTCGAACGTTGCTCTGCAGCCCGATGGCGCGGCTCCCGTGGCCCCTTCCGCCATCCAGGCCGAGGGCAACACCTACACCACCGAGGGTTTCGTGCCGGTATCGATGCCGCGCGCGCTGGACACCGCCGAGATCCCGGGCATCATCGAGCAGTACAGGATTGCTGCGCGCAACGCAAAACGTGCCGGCTTCGATGGCGTGGAGGTGCATTCGGCAAACAGCTATCTGCTCGACCAGTTCTTGCGCGATTCCACAAACCATCGCAGCGATCAGTACGGTGGCTCGATCGCGAACCGTGCGCGACTGACGCTCGAGGTGACGGCCGCAATCGTCGAGATATGGGGTAGCGATCGCGTCGGCATCCGCCTGTCGCCGGTCACGCCCGATGCAGGCAACACACCGCCTGACAGCAACGTCATGGCCATGTACGGCTACCTGATCCGTGAGCTGAACCACTTTAACCTGGCGTATCTGCATTTCGTCGAAGGCGCGACTGCGACCTCGCGCGAGGTGCCCGATGGTATCGACCTCGATGCCTTGAGCGCGCAATTCAACGGCCAGTTTATCGGCAATAACAATTATGACCTGGAGATGGCGGAGCAGCGCCGCGCGGCAGGCAAGATCGACGCCGTTGCCTTTGGGCGCTTGTTCATTTCGAATCCGGACCTGGTGCACCGCCTGCAGTCCGGCATTGAGCTGGCGATCGCGCCGCGCGAGTCCTACTACGGCGGCGGCGCCAAGGGTTACACCGACTGGCCAACGGCCGCCGGCTGATTGGCCAACAATTTAGCGTCATTTATTGCCCGGCAGTTGCCGGGCATTCAACCGAAAAGGATGCATCATGAGTCATCTACACAACAAGACTGCCATCATTACCGGCGCATCGTCGGGCATCGGCGCCGCATCGGCGCGCGCACTGGTGGAAAAAGGCGCGAAAGTCGTACTGGCGGCGCGCGACCGGGAAGGACTGGACGCCATCGTCGCTGAATTGACAGCGGCCGGTGGGAAAGCGCTCGGCATCGTATCCGATGTCACCAGTCCAGCCGAGATGAAGTCCCTGGCGCAAGCGGCGCACGACCATTTCGGCACGGTCGACATACTCGTCAATAACGCCGGCCTGATGCTCTTCTCGAATTGGACCGACCTGGCGGTCGACGATTGGGAAAAGATGATCAACGTTAATATCAAGGGCTATCTGAACGCGATCGCAGCCGTGCTGCCATTCATGCTGGCGCAAAAATCCGGACAGATACTGAACATGGATTCGGTCGCCGGCCACCAGGTGGGGCCTGCGGCGGGCGTCTACAGCGCCACGAAATTCTTTGTGCAGGCGATGACGGAATCGATGCGCAAGGAACTTGGCGTCCAGCATGGCATTCGCGTCAATACCATCAGCCCCGGCGTGATCAACACGGGATGGGCCGACAAGGTCACCGATCCGGCCGGCCGCAAGGCAGCGCAAGAGCTCAACAAGATTGCGATTGCGCCGGAAGATATTGGCCGCGCGGTAGTCTATGCGCTGGACCAGCCGGCCAATGTGACCGTCAACGACCTGATCATCTCGCCGACCCGCCAGGACTGGTAAGCTTCCCCACGGCACTCCAGGCCGCCCGGGCAAACGCTCCGGCGGCCTGTTTGCATTGCGGTTGCCGGGCGATGGCCGGTATACTGGGCAACAAGCAGTCTTATGTGCAGCAGATTGAAAAGAGGTGGTAATCCTGATGTCCAGCATTGAAAATCTTCCACCTGTCACCAGAATCAAGGGCCGGCCGCGTGGTTTCGACCGCGCCGAAGCCCTGGTGCGCGCACTCGATGTGTTCTGGCGCCATGGCTACGAACCGGCCTCGCTGGCCGAGTTATGCTCGGCCATGGGTATCAACCCGCCCAGTTTGTATGCCGCCTTCGGCAACAAGGCCAAGCTGTTTCTCGAAGCCGTCGATTTCTATGAGCGTACTTACTGGGATGCGCCGTGGGCGCGCATGGCCGACGAGCCCGATGTCCATCGCGCGATCGACCGCTTCTTCAAGGAAGCGGGCGAGATCCTGCTGTCGCCACAAGTGCCCTGCGGCTGCCTGGTGGTGCTGGCGGCCATCAATGTGTCGGCAGAGTCGGTCGAAGTCTTTGACACCGTCAAGGCCTTGCGGCAAGAGGGCATCGCACACTTCAGCAAGCGGCTAAAAAAAGGCATCAAGGATGGCCAGTTGCCGGCGAAGACAGATGTCAAATCGCTGGCGGCCGTACTCAACACCTTGTTGGAAGGGATGTCGATTCATGTGCGCGATGGCGTGACCTTAAGCGAAATGACCAAGCTTGCTGCGTACGCGGTAAGGCTTCTTCCAGCAAACGCTAATACTTGAGCGCTACGCAACGCCAGCGCAGCGCTCAGGGCGCGACGTGGGTGTGGAATATCTTGCTGACAATCTTCCACTTGCCATCGACCTTGAGCAGGTGGAAGAAATCGCTGAACGAGAAACCCGAGACATCGTTGGAGTCGACGCGCGCGCTGGCAGCGGTGCCGACGATATCGACTTTGACGATCACGCTTTGCGCTTCAGCTGATGGGCGAAATGGCGGGTTGTCGATAGCCTTGAACAGTTCCTGGATCGAGCCTCCAGTCAGCTTGCCCTTGGCGTCGACGCTGAAGATGGTGGCTTTTTCACTGAAAGCCGGCTTCATGATCGTGCTGCTAGCCTGTTTGCAGCCGTCTATATATTTGTTCAGTACCTCCGCGATGGCTTGATAATCCTGCACATAGCTAGGTTTGTTGATGGTATTGCTACTGGCAACTTGCTGGCCGCCTTGCAGGTCTGCGGCTTGAGCAGTGGCGCCAATGCCAGCAATGATTGCAGCGAACAACAAGGTCTTGAAGAGGGTCTTTTTCATTTACTCACTCGTGATAATGGTTGCAACTGCTGATGAGGGCAGCAGATCTGACGCGAGGCCTGATCTGCTGTGCATGTTAATCTCAGACTGATCCATGCACGCCGGAAGTTCAGGGTGCGCTGTGGGTGTGGAATATTTTGCTCACGACCGTCCACTTGCCTTCGACTTTCAGCAAGTGGAAGAAGTCGGTGAAGCAGAAGCCAGAAACATCGTTCGTGTCGATGCGCGCACTGGCGGCGGTGCCGACGATGTCAACTCTGACGATTGCCCCCTGAGCTTCAGGCGATGGATGGAAAGCGGTGTCGATGCCGTCGAACAGGTTCTGGATGCCGCCGCCAGCCAGCTTGCCTTCGGCGTCAACGCTGAACATGGTTGCCTGCTCGCTGAAGGCCGGTTTCATGATGCTGCTATCGGCTTGCTTGCAGCCGTCGTTGTACTTGTTCAGTACTTCGACGATGGCCAGATAGTCCTGCACATAGGTCGGTTTGCTCATGTTTTTACTCCTGCTTGTTCATACTAAAAAAACCGGCCACCCTGGCCGGCATGGGGTTCAATCCTTGTGGGTAGCCGCGGTAGCAGCCGGTGCCGGGAACCATGCACCCAGCTGTGCCAACTTGCTGGCGCGCTGGTCTAGCCACCAGCCGGCCTGGACATTCCAGTTGGCATAGGCTGCGTCCGGGTTAGCCGCTCCCAGCGCCTGCTGTGCATGCAAGGGAAAGTGCGGATCGCACAGCGCCGCATGGCCCAGTGCGACCAGGTCGGCCTGGCCGGAATCGATGATGACTTCGGCCTGCGCCGGATCGACGATGATGCCGACGGCCATGGTGCCAATATTGGCCTCGCGGCGGATTTGCGCGGCGAACGGCACCTGGAAGCCATAGCCGTTCGGGTACTCATAGACGCCGAAACCGCCGGACGAGCAGTCGATGACGTCGACACCGACCGCTTTCAGGGCTTCGGCCAGGGCGATGCTATCGTCGATGGTCCAGCCACTGCTGCTGCCATCGACCGCCGACAGGCGCACGAACAGCGGCTTGTCCTGCGGCCAGACGGCGCGCACTTCGCGGGCGATGGCCAAAGGCAGGCGGATGCGGTTCTCGAAGCTGCCGCCGTATTCATCGCTGCGGTCATTGGTCAGCGGTGAGAGGAAAGCGTTGAGCAGAAAGCCGTGCGCATAGTGCAGCTCGAGTACATCGAAGCCTGCCTCAAGCGCGCGGCGGGCCGCAGCAACAAAATCGGCACGGACCTTGACGATGCCGTCTACATCAAGGGCGGTGGGCAGCAGCCAGCCGTCGGCCACCGGACGCGCGCTGGGCGACACCACTTCCCAAGGGGTCTCACCGCATGCCGCGTCCGCGTCGTTCAAGGGAGCGTTGCCTTCAAAAGCGCGCTGGATGCTCGCTTTCGGCCCCGCATGGCCAATCTGGATGCCAGGCGTGGCGCCATAGGCCTTGGCAAAGGCGGCGATGCGTGCCAGGCCGGGAATGTGTGCGTCATCCCACAGGCCCAGGTCGCCATGCGTGATCCGTCCTTCGGGCGATACGGCGGTCGCCTCGACCATCATCAGGCCGAAGCCGCCCAGCGCGAAACGGCCGTAGTGGACGGCGTGGTAGTCGCTTGCGTAGCCGTCTTTTGCCGTGTACTGGCACATCGGACTCAGGGCATAGCGGTTGCGCAGGGTGACACCGCGCAGTGTCAGGGGTTCAAAGATTTTGCTCATGGTTCTTTTTTCGAAAAATGTCTGGTGTAAGCAGATTGATTTGTTTATGCGATCAGTATGCGGATCGGCAATAGTGGCGTAAATAGTCGTAGAAGGAGATATCGTATGAACATAAAAGTCATAATCGAGTCTTCGCTCTGGTTCGAAGTCACTTGCCCAGCTTGCTCTTGAGTTCTTGCGACGCCTGGGCGATCGCGCTGCGGATCACCGGCACATGACTGTTCACGTTCAACAACCCGAAATCGTGTATCAAGCCGTTGTAGCGCACCGACTTCACCTTCACGCCCGCAGCGCCGAGCTTGCGGCCGTAAGCTTCGGCTTCATCACGCAGGACATCGAATTCGGCAGTCTGGATCAGTGTCGGCGGCAACCCTTTGAGCTGCTCTATCGTCGCCTGCAGCGGCGAAGCGTAGATCTGCTTGCGTGCGTTGGCGTCCGGCGTGTAATTGTCCCAGAACCACGCCATCAAATCCTTTGTCAGGAAGTAGCCGTTGGCAAACTGCTTGTACGACTGCGTGTCGAAGTTTGCATCCGTCACAGGACACAGCAAGACTTGCGAACGCAGTGCAGGTGCGCCTTTTTCATTGGCCATCAGGGCAACCACGGCGGCGATGTTGCCACCCGCGCTGTTGCCGGCGACGGCAAGGCGTTTGCCATCGACGTTGATCTCCTTGCCATGCTCGGCCACCCATTTGGTTGCGGCATAGGCTTGCTCGATGGCGACCCCATATTTCGCCTCCGGAGACAGGCTGTAGTTGACGAACACTGCCACCGCGCCCGACCCTGCCACAAGGTCACGCACCAGACGCTCGTGGGTTGGAAAGTCGCCAAGCACCCAGCCGCCACCATGGAAGTACATGAACGCGGGCAGGGTCTTCTGTTTGCTGCCTGCCGGGCGCACGATGGTCAGCTTCAGGTCGCTGCCATTGACGTGGATTGTCGTCTCGCTGACGTCAGCCTCCTGCAACGCCACATTGGAGCCAGCTTGCGCGCTCACCAGCATGGCGCGGGCATCGACCGGCGTCATGGTCTCGAGCGGTTTGCTTCCTTCAAGGGCTTGCAAAAATTTTGCCGTGTTCTGTTCGACACCGGGCAGGCTTGCTGCAAAAACATTACTTTGAGACAGGGCCACGATGGAAAAGGCGAGAGCAGAGCGGAGGGTTTTCATGATGTTTCCTTTTCTCGAAAGACGGCTGACTAGCTGGATTGATTTGTTTGATGTGATCAGTATGCAGATCGGAGATAATGACGTAAATAGTCATAGGTGGAGATACAGTATGAGCAAAAAAGTCATAATAAAAACTCCGGCCAGCACTGAGGATGCAGGGCGCGCACTCCCTTCACCGCCGTTGCATCTTCCAGGTCTGCTGACCTTCGAGGCTGCCGCCAGGCATTTGAACTTCGCTCGCGCTGCCGCAGAAATAGGCGTCACGCCGACTGCGGTATCACGCACGATCAAAAACGTGGAAGCACAATTGAATGTGCGGCTGTTCAATCGCACCACACGTAGTGTCAGTCTGACCGAAGCTGGCGCGTCATTGAACGCGGCATTGTCGCCTGCACTTGCCTTGATCAGAAACTCCCTGTCACAAGCTTTGCTCACGACTGATCAACCGTCGGGCATGTTGCGCGTCAGTTCATCCTACGTTGCCTACCGTATCTTGATCGAGCCCCACATGGCGTCGTTCCTGGAACAATTTCCGCTCATCAATGTCGAGATCTCGCTCGACAATCAGTTGACCGATATCGTCAGCGCCGGTTTTGATATCGGCATACGCATGGGGAGGAAACTGCAAAATGACATGATTTCTGTACAACTGGGATCAGTACAAAAAAGAATTGTGGTGGCAGCGCCGGATTACTTCCTCGATCGCAGTGAGCCACAAACGATGGCTGAACTGCTCAAGCACAACTGCATACGCCAGCGATATTGCGTTGGGGGCAGATTATATGACTGGAAGTTCGAAGATCGCGGTCAGATGGTTCAAATCGATGTTCAAGGGCGCTTTATTTTTGACGAAATGCGATCCGTGCTCGACGCTGCAATACAAGGCCAGGGCATCGCTTTCATCCTGAAAGATTTTGCGAAGCAGGAGTTAAGCAGCGGCATGCTGCGGCAGATACTGAGTCAGCACTGGGCGTTGGATGACGCTTTTCATCTCTACTATCCGCATCGCGAGCACATGCCCGGAAAGCTGCGTGCATTCGTTGATTTCATGCGCGCTGCCAATCAAACGAAAACGTCTTGATTTGATGGCTACTATTGCAGTGTGAATCTGCGGCAACGTGGCAACAACCCAACGCCGGGAGAGCGCAATGAGAGCGACATTAGGGAGAGGGGTCAAAGGAAAAGTAACTGGCGGAAAACAGTAGGAGTCGAACCTACGGGAGAACGTCTGACGCCCTCCACCGGGTTTGAAGCCCGGCCACATCACCGGATGAGTGTGCTTTCCGCGGTGCCTGAGCTAGCTGTTGGGCAAGGTTGCACTATAGGACCACAGCGCTTGCGGGCGTAATAGATGCCCATTGCCAACACGGCGAGTATAACCGACGCGGTCAAAAAATTCCAAGACCTGGATCGCCCGCTTGCGGCCCAGGCCGCTGGCGTCGCGGAAGGTGGCGGCACCCACGGCGCCACTGCCGGCCGGCAAACCTTCTTCCTGTTCGACTTTTTCGGCCAGACTGCGCACCAGTTGCGCCAACTCGGCCAGCGCCGCCTGGTGATAAAACAGGTCGTGCACGACCTGGCTGATCTGCCCTGCCTTGGCAAGTTTGCGCAACAGCCGGCGCGTGTCGTCCTCGGCCAGGCCGGAGTCGCGCGCCAGGTCGCGCGTCCACGGTGGCTCGAAGCGCCCCTGCAACAAGGCCGCCAGCAAGGGCTCGGCCAGTGCGTGCTCCTGCGGCGTCAATTCCACGCTGTGCGTCGGCAGATGCAGGCTGGCGCCGCGCGCCTGGACTTCGCCGCGCGCCAGCAAGCCTTCGACCAGGCGGCTCCACAAGGCGTCTTCCATCTCGGCGTCGACGATGCGCTTCAGGCGCCACAGTTCCGGCCCCGCTTCATCGGGCGCCCGCGCGTGGAAGACAGCCAAGGCGGCCAGCATCCTCTCTTCCAGTGCCGCCTGCGCCGCCGGCGCCAGCAGCAGGGCGTCGTCACCGCGCAGGGCGATGCGCTGCGTATCGGGCGGCAGCGCGATGGCGCTCGCCGGCAGCAGCGACAAGCGCACCAGCAGCGACTCGCGTAAACCCAGCGGGCTTTGCGCCAGCAGGGCCGCATAGTCGCCCTGCGCGACAAAGGCCGCCAGGGCGTCCAGCCAGGCCAGCCTGGCCGGGCTGCGGCGCTTGCGCGCGGGGCCGAACGGATCGAGCACCATGCCGCCGCCCACCGTTTGCGTCGCTTGCGCATTGCGCACGACGAAGCGGTCGCCGGGCACGCCGTGCATGGGTGTCTCGAACACCAGCTGTACCCTGCCCGTCTGCCCCGGCGACAGGGTCTCGCCATCGAGCATGACGGCGCGCGCCAGCTGGTGCGCCGCGCCCAGATGCACGTGCAGCGGCGACCAGGCTTTCAGCTGCACGCCGGCGTCGGGCAGCAGGGTCAATTCCACATCGACGCGCTCCGAACATTGCGCCAGTGCCGGCGCGACGATCCAGTTGCCCCGTTCGATGCGTTCGC
The DNA here is from genome assembly GCF_051380895.1 of Janthinobacterium breve. Classification (NCBI taxonomy): domain Bacteria; kingdom Pseudomonadati; phylum Pseudomonadota; class Betaproteobacteria; order Burkholderiales; family Oxalobacteraceae; genus Janthinobacterium; species Janthinobacterium breve. The sequence goes on from NZ_JBNYXY010000005.1 coordinate 133,417, forward strand.
GGTCGATGCCGGCCAGGTTCAGCGCCAGGCGCTGGCCCGCCATGCCCGTCTCGGCTGCGCGGTTTTGCGCATGGATGCTGCGCACGCGCGCTTGCGCGCCACCGGGTGCCAATTGCAGCATGTCGCCCACCTGTGCGCGTCCCGCCAGCGCCGTACCGGTGACGATGGTGCCCTGTCCCGACAAGGTGAACACGCGGTCCACGCCCAGGCGAAACAAGCGCCGTTCATCGCGCTGCGGCAGGCTGCGCGCCACTTGCGTCAGGTGCGCCAGCAAGGCGGCCACGCCGGCATCGTTGTCGCGATTGGCGGCCGTAGGGAAGATGGGGCTGCCCGCCAGCGGCGTGCCGGCCAGCAGCGCCTCGATGTCGGCCTCCACCTGCGCCACGCGGGCCCCGTCGGCGCGGTCGATCTTGGTCAGCGCCACGGCGCCCCGCGTCACGCCCAGCAGTTGCAAAATGGCCAGGTGCTCGTGCGTCTGCGGCATGATGCCGTCGTCGGCCGCCACCACCAGCAGGGCAAAGTCGATGCCCGTCACGCCGGAAGCCATGGTGCGGATGAATTTTTCGTGGCCCGGCACGTCGATCACGCCCAGCACCGTGCCGTCCGCCAGCGGCAGGTAGGCATAACCGAGTTCAATCGAGATGCCGCGCGCCTGCTCTTCCTTCAGGCGGTCCGTGTGCACGCCCGTCAGCGCACGCGTGAGCGTCGTCTTGCCATGGTCGATATGGCCTGCCGTGCCGACGATCATGCGGACAACTCGGCGAGCTGCGCGATGAAAGCCGCCTGATGCGCCGCCTCCAGGCAACGCAAGTCCAGCCACAAGGTATCTTGCCCGATGCGCCCGATCACGGGGCACGGCAAGGCGCGCAGGCGCTGTTCCAGCGCTCCCAAGGGATTGCTCAGGCGCGAGCCTGGAGCGCTGCGGATGGCCAGGCCAAAGCTGGGCAACTGATCGACGGGCAAGGCGCCGCTGCCGATCTGGCTTTTCATGGCTTCGGCCGCGACGGTGTACGATTTTCCCAACACCTGCTGCAACTGCGGCAGCAGCAGCTCGGCTTGCGCGCGCATGGCGGCCGCCGGACGCGTCAGCAGGCGCAAGGTGGTCAAACGTTCGGCCAGCAAGTCCGGCGCGCGGTACAGCTGCAGCACCGGGGCCAAAGCAGCCAGCGTCAGCTTGCCGACCCGCAGCGCACGTTTCAGGGGGTTGCGCTTGATCTTCGCGATCAGGTCGGCGCGCCCGACGATGACGCCGCACTGCGGCCCGCCCAGCAGCTTGTCGCCGCTGAAGGTCACCAGATCGGCGCCCGCTGCTATCGTTTCGCGCACCGTCGTTTCGTGCGGCAGCCCGTATTGCGCCAGGTCAAGCAAAGTGCCGCTGCCCAGGTCCACCGCCGTCGGCACTCCGTGTTTTGCCGCCAGCGGCACCAGTTCATCGAGCTCCACGCTTTTCGTGAACCCGGTGATCGCGTAATTGCTGCAATGGACCTTCATCAGCATGGCCGTGTGTTCATTCATGCCGTTCGCGTAATCGGCCAGGTGCGTGCGGTTGGTGCTGCCCACTTCGCGCAGCACGGCGCCCGCGCGCGTCATCACGTCGGGGATGCGGAAGGCGCCGCCGATTTCCACCAGTTCCCCGCGCGAGACGATCACCTCTTTATTCTGCGCCAAGGTGTTCAGCATCAGCAGCACGGCGGCCGCATTGTTGTTGACGACGGTGGCCGCTTCGGCCCCCGTCAGTTCGCGCAACAGTTCCTCGACCAGGTCGTCGCGGTCGCCCCGCTTGCCCGTTTCCAGGTCGAATTCCAGGTTCATCGGCCATTGCAACGCTTCCACCACGGCTTGCACGGCCGCGTCGGGCAGCAGCGCGCGGCCCAAATTCGTATGCAGCACGGTGCCCGTCAGGTTGAACACGGCGCGCAGCTGCGAGCGCGATTGCGCCTGCAGGCGTTCGTCCATGTCCGCGACGATGGCGGCAATCGATGCGCCCTCCTCGCACACTGCGCCGGCCAGCATGGCGGCGCGCAGTTCGGCCAGCACGGCGCGCGCGCAGGCCAGGGTTTGCACGCGGCCGTAGTGCGCAATCAGGGCTAGGCAAGCCGCGTCGCCCAGGATGCGGTCGACCGACGGCAGGCGCACGGTTTGCCCTGTCGTCATGCTTGCAGGCCTTCGCTGCTGTCGCTCTTCCCCAGCCACAGCAGCGGATTGCCGCTGGCGCGCTGGTAACCCGCTTCGCCCACCAGCAGGTCGAGCATCAGGCTGGCCAGGTCGTCGGCCAGCGGTTCGACGTTGTAATCGTGTTCCTGGTTGAAAACCTTGCGGTAGGTATGACAGTCGTCGCAGGTTTCCGCGCGCGCCACTTTTTTGGGATCATTCGCCTTGTTGGGCAATTTGTCGTCCTTCGCCGCCACGGGGTCGAACGGTACCGCATCGGCCGCGTCCAGGCCCTGGTAGGCGATCTTGCCATTCTGTTCGCAGGTCGAGCACTTCACGCGCACCATATGCCATTCGCTTTCGCAAATGCCGCAGTGCAGGTAGCGATAACCCTGCGACTGGCCGCCGATGCGGATCACGCTGGCGACGGGGTGCGAACCGCAGACGGGGCACAGGGTGCCCGTTTCCAGGTCCGGCACGCGCGCGGCGCGCAGTGCGCTGGCCGACACCGACCACAGGATTTGCAGTGCGGCCGCAACGAACGGCGCGTGCATGGGATTGAGGTTGTCGCCGTTTTCATCGAGCACGGCATCGGCGCAGGCATCGAGCGCTTGCGCGTCGAGCGCGCGCAGCTGGGCCAGCACCTGCGTCAGGCCGCCCGACAGGGCCGGCTGGCTGGCCGCCGTGGCGGCCAGTTCATCGAGCACGCTGGCAAAGATATCGCGCCAGACGGGCGGACGGGCGCCGCTGACGGGCAGCACGGGCATGCGGTGCTGGATCGCGCGGCGCAGCGCATCGGGGTCGGCGGCAGGCACGGCGCCGGGCGCCAGTTTTCCCACCACGGCGGCCTGCGCATCGGCCAGCGCGGCCATCAGCACCAGGTAACCCTGCATGCCCGCATCGACGGGGATGCCCTTGATGTTGCCTTGCGCCAATTCGCGCAAGCGCAAGGCGCGCGCCTTGAACAGGCTGTCAGGCTGCGGCAGCAGCAGGCGCGGAATCGCGTTGTGGTCCAGGCCTTCGATTTCGCCTGGCTGAAGAATGCGTTGTACCAATGGAGTTTTCCCATCAAAAAAAGCAAGGCAGAGCCAGCGGAGTTGGCTGTGCTGTAAAAGTATTTTAATCGATATAGCGCAACGCAAGCCGCAAAGGAAAACCGGGGTCAGACCCGACGGGTCTGACCCCGGCTCTTGCACTTGGGCTACTTAAGCAAAAAACCGTCAGTCCTTGCTGTTGCGCATTACCGCTTCAAACCACTTCGGATGGTGCTTGCGCGCCCATCCATAGGTGACGGTGCCGCGCACCATGGCGCCGATCGAGCCCTTGACCCAGATCGCCGCGTAGATATGCACGATGATGGCGCAGATGATGGCAAAAGCACAACCGGCATGCAGCAAGGCGGCAAAACGCACCACGTCGATCGGGAAGTAGAACGCGAAATACGCGCGCCAGATCACGATGCCCGACAGCAACAATCCCACCATGCAAGCGAGCAGCACGAAAAACAGGATCTTCTGGCCGGCATTGTATTTGCCGATCTTCGGCAGCTTTTCTTCGCGGTTGTTGAGCACGTCGTCCATCTGTTTCAGCCACTGCTTGTCGCCGTCCTCGAACTTGTTGTGGTGCCAGAAGCGCACCACCAGGATCGCGAACGAGACAAACATCACCAGGCCGGCAAACGGATGCAAAATGCGCGTCCATTGCCCGCCGCCGAACAGGTTCGCCAGCCACGCCATCGAGGGATGGAACATGGCCAGGCCGGACAGGGCCAGCATGACGAAGGTGATGGCGGTGACCCAGTGATTCGTGCGCTCATTGGGGTCGTAGCGCTGGATCAGCGGGTGGCCATCCTTGTCGCGCAGCTTGCCATCATGCAAATCATTGTGGCTCATGGTCTTCCTCCCGGATACGCTTGGCCTCTTCCAAGGCTTCGTGCTCTTCATCCTTGCTCACTTCGTTCGGACCGACACGCGTGTAATGGAAGAAGCCTGCCAGCGCCGTGGCAGCCATGCCGGCCACTGCCAGCGGCTTGGACCAGCCCTTCCAGAAGCCCACCATCGGGCTGATGCGCGGGCGTTCCGGCAAGTTCGAATACAGCTTCGGCTTGTCGGCATGGTGCAGCACGTACATCACGTGCGTGCCGCCCACGCCCAGCGGATCGTACAGGCCCGCGTTCTCGAAACCGCGCGACTTCAGGTCGACGATGCGCTCTTCCGCATGCACCTTCATGTCTTCCTTGGTGCCGAAGACGATGGCGCCCGTCGGGCAGGTCTTCACGCAGGCCGGCTCCTGGCCCACGGCGACGCGGTCCGAGCACAAGGTGCACTTGTAGGCGCGGTCGTCCTTTTTCGAAATGCGGGGCACGTCGAAAGGACAGCCGGCCACGCAGTAGCCGCAACCGATGCAGTTTTCCTGGTGGAAATCCACGATGCCGTTCGTGTACTGCACGATGGCGCCCGGCGCCGGACAGGCTTTCAAACAGCCCGGATCCTCGCAGTGCATGCAGCCATCCTTGCGGATCAGCCACTCGAGGTTGCCGTCGTTGTTTTCGTGTTCGGCAAAACGCATCACCGTCCACGATTGCGGCGTCAGGTCCGTCGGATTGTCATAGGTGCCATGGTTTTCGCCGACTTCGTCCCGCAAGTCGTTCCATTCCATGCACGCCGTCTGGCAAGCCTTGCAGCCGATGCATTTCGACACATCGATCAGCTTGGCCACGGTGCCCGTCACCGGGCTGCGCGCTTGCGGCGGCGTCACCGTGGTCGCCGACAGGCGCCGGATATCTAAGGATTGCAGTGCCATTATTGATCTCCCATCATGCTTTTTCCACCTTCACGAGGAAGGACTTGAATTCCGGCGTTTGCGAATTCGCATCCCCCACGCCCGGCGTCAGGGTATTAATCAGATACCCCGGCTTGGCCACGCCCGTAAAGCCCCAGTGCAGCGGCAGGCCCACGGTATGCACCTGCTTGCCCTCGATCATCAACGCCTTGATGCGCTTGGTGACCACGGCCTTGGCGATGATGTGTCCCCGCTTGGAACTGACGCGTACTTCCCCGCCGGCAACGACGCCGATGCTCTTGGCCAGCTCTTCGCCGATTTCAACGAATTGCTGCGGCTGAATGATGGCGTTCAGGCGTGCATGCTTGGTCCAGTAATGGAAATGCTCGGTCAGGCGGTAGCTGGTGGCCACATGCGGATATTCCTCGTGCGTGCCGAACATCTTCCGGTCATCGGCGAACACGCGTGCGGCCGGGTTGCTGGTCGCCTGCGGGTTTTTCGGATGCATGGGGTTGTAGCCCAGCGGATTTTCGAACGGCTCGTAATGCTCGGGGAACGGTCCCTCGGCCATGGCGCCACGCGCAAAGAAGCGCGCCACGCCCTCGCCCAGCATGATGAACGGGCCCATGCCGTTTTCCGGCGGTTCGTCGACCTTGAAGTCGGGAATGTCGGCCCCGCTCCAGTTCGTGCCATTCCACTCGATCAGCTTGCGCGTCGGGTCGAAAGGCTTGCCTTTCAAGTCGCACGAAGCGCGGTTGTACAGCACGCGGCGGTTCGCCGGCCACGCCCAGGCCCAGCCCAGCGTCTGGCCGATGCCCGTCGGGTCGCTATTGTCGCGCCGTCCCATCTGGTTGCCCGCCTGCGTCCAGCTGCCAGCGAAGATCCAGCAACCGCTGGTGGTGGTGCCATCGTCGCGCAATTGCGCAAACGAAGCCAGCTGCTCGCCCTTCTTCACCAGCAGCTTGGTGGCATCTTTCGGATCGTACAGATCGGCCAATGCCTTGCCGTTGAATTCGCGGGCGATTTCTTCCGGTTGCGGGTTATGCGGCTGCGCATAATTCCACGTCAGGTTGAGAATCGGATCGGGGAACTTGCCGCCCTCCTTCTTGTACATGCTACGCATGCGCAAAAACAGGCCCGACATGATCTCCAGGTCGCTGCGCGCCTGGCCCGGCGGTTCGGCCGCCTGCCAGTGCCACTGCAGCACGCGCGAGGAACTGACCAGCGAACCGCGCTCTTCGGCGAAGCAGCTGGTCGGCAAGCGGAACACTTCCGTCATGATCTTGGTGGGATCGACTTCGTGGTATTGCCCGTGCGGCTTCCAGAATTCGCCCGTTTCCACGGCAAGCGGGTCCATGATGACGAGGAACTTCAGTTTCGACAGCGCTTCCGTGACCTTCTGCTTGTTCGGCGCGGACGCCAGCACATTGAAGCCCTGGCAGATATAGCCCGTCATCTTGCCTTGGTGCATGTTCTCGATGGCTTGCATCAAGTCATACGGCTTGTCCAGCTTTGGCAGGTAGTCGAACGCGTAATTGTTCTCGGCCGTGGCGAAATCACCCCACCACGTCTTCATGAAGCTGACGTGGAACTTGCGGTAATTGCTCCAGTAGCTGAGCTGGTTCGGCCGCAGCGGCTTGGTGGCGCGCGCGGCGATGTAGGCATCGAAATCCTGCTCGCCCTCGTTGGGCAGGGTCATGTAACCTGGCAACAGGTTCGACATCAGGCCCAGGTCCGTCAAGCCCTGGATGTTCGAGTGGCCGCGCAAGGCGTTCATGCCTCCGCCCGCGATACCCATATTGCCCAGCAACAACTGCACCATGGCGCCCGTGCGGATGGTTTGCGCGCCCGTCGAGTGGTGCGTCCAGCCCAGTGCGTACAGGATGGTGCCGGCGCGTCCCGGCACGGCGGTCGAAGCCAATGCTTCCGCCACCTTGTGGAACTTGTCGGGCGACACGCCGCACGTACGTTCGACCATCTCGGTCGTGTAACGTGAGTAGTGCTTCTTCATCATCTGGTAGACGCAGCGCGGGTGTTCCAGGGTCGGGTCGACCTTGGCATAACCGTCGTCGCCGATCTCGTAATCCCAGGTGGCCTTGTCGGTGTACTTGTTCTTTTCCTTGTCGAAACCCGAGAACAGGCCGTCTTCGAACGCATAGTCTTCGCGCACGATGAAGGGCATGTCCGTGTAGTTGCGCACGTACTCATGCTGGATCTTGTCGTTCGTCAGCAGATAATTGATGATCGCGCCGAGGAAGACGATGTCCGTGCCGGTACGCGTGGCGCAGTAGTAATCTGCCACGGATGCGGTACGGGTAAAACGCGGATCGACAACGATCAGCTTGGCCTTGTTATGCGCCTTCGCTTCCGTTACCCATTTGAATCCGCAAGGATGTGCTTCTGCTGCATTGCCGCCCATGACCAAAATCACATCGGCATTCTTGATATCGACCCAATGATTCGTCATCGCGCCACGGCCAAACGTCGGGGCAAGACCTGCCACCGTCGGTCCGTGTCATACACGCGCCTGATTATCAAAGGTCAGCATCCCCATGCTGCGCACTGTCTTGTGGGTCAGGTAACCGACCTCGTTGCTGCCGGCCGACGCGGCCAGCATGCCGGTGGAGAGCCAGCGGTTGACGGTCTTGCCGTCGGCATTCTTTTCGATCAGGTTGGCATCGCGGTCATCCTTCATCAGGCGCGCGATCTTGTCGAGAGCCACATCCCAGGAGATCGGTTGCCATTCCGTGCCGCCCGGTGCGCGGTATTCGGGCACTTTCAGGCGGTTCGGGCTGTGGATGAAGTCGACCAGACTGGCGCCCTTCGGGCACAAGGTGCCGCGGTTCACCGGGTGATCGGCATCGCCTTCCACGTGGATGATGCTGGAGACGGCATTTTTCGCGCCGTCGCCCAGACCATACAGCAGAACGCCACATCCTACCGAACAGTAAGGACAGGTATTGCGTGTCTCGGTGGTGCGAGACAGCTTGTATTGCCGCACTTCCGCCATCGCCTGGCCCGGTGCGAAACCGAGCAGAGCGAGGCTGGAACCAGCAATGGTCGCGCCAGTTACCCGAAGGAACTGGCGCCTGGACATCTGAACCATATTCAGGCCTCTATGATGTGAGTAAATAAAAAGTCATACAACGTCGTGATGGTGTCACTCACCAAGATATAAGCACCATGCCTGTGCTGTATGACATCATTTTACCCCTCAATCCCAGACAAGGCTCAGAGCGCCGGAATAAATTGCACATAGTCAACATTATTTTATCGGTACCGAACAATTCCTCTAAACAATGCCAACCTGCACGGCGCAGCTCTCCCCCATGAAAAAAACCCGCTCGCGAGCGGGTTTTGAGGAAGTGATAAAAATTACAGGCTGTAGCGCAAGGTCAGCGCCACATTGCGCGGCGCGCCCGGCAAGCTCAGGTTCGGGCTGGAACCGTGGCCCGAGACGATGTAGCGCGTGTCGCCGATATTGTTGACGTTCAGCTGCACTTCGTAGCGGCCCGTGCGGTACGCAGCCATGGCGTCGGCCGTCACGTAGCCTGGCAAGACCACCGTGTTGCCCGGATTGGCAAAGCGGCTGCCGACGGCATTTGCGCCGCCGCCCACCGTGAAGCCGTGGCCCAGGTCTTTCGTCAGCCACAGGTTGGCCGTATTGCGCGCCGTCAAAGTGGCGCGCTTGCCCTTGATGGCGACGGCACTGGCCGTCGTCGTGCCCGGCACGTTGACGCTCTTGTCGACGGCGATGGAGTCGGTGATGCTGGCGTCCAGGTAAGCATAGCCGGCCATCATTTTCCAGCCATCGTGCAAGTCTGCATTGAAGGTCAGTTCCAGGCCGTCCGTGCGCTGCGTGCCGACGGGCACGATGCGGTTCGTGATCGGGTCGCTGGTCTTGATATTGTCGCGTTCCAGGCGGAACAGCGACACGGTGGCGTTGGCGCGGCCGCCCCACAGCTCATACTTGGCGCCCACTTCCGTGTTGCGCGTGGTTTCCGGCGCCAGGTCGGCATTGTTGGCGGCCAGGGCGAAGTTCTCGCCGCTGGGCTGGAACGAGCGGCTCCACGAGGCGTAGTACGATTGCACCGCGCTCGGTTGCCAGACGAGGCCGGCACGGGGGCTGTAGGCCGAATCCGTGCGCGACAGGTCTGCCGTCGTCACACCAAGCGCATTGGCCAGGCGCGACTGCTGCTTGTAGCGGTCGTAGCGCAAGCCGGCCAGCGCCTTCCACTCGTCGCTGAAGCTGATGGCGTCCTGCACGTAGGCGGCGGCCGTGTCATAGGTACCGAAAGTATCGCTGCGCGCACCCAGCTTGCTGCGGTCGACGACGGGCAGGACAGGATTGAAGATCGATACATTCGTCGCCACCACGGTCGAGGCCCAACTGCTGGCATCCTTGTTTTGCTTGCCGAACTCGGCGCCATACAGCACTTCGTGGCGCAGGCTGCCGGTGACCAGTTTTTGCGTCAGTTCCGTCTGGTTGAACCAGCCGCTCTCGTCGCGGTTCAGCTTGGCGTGACCGAAGTTCATCGTGCCTTTGACTTCGTTGACGTTGCCGGAAATATTCGTGTTGTTGCGATCCAGGTGATAGTCGTAATAGCGGAAGGCATTGCGCAGCGACAAGCTATCGCTGAACTTGTGCGTCAGCGTCGCGGCCGTGGACACCACGCGCGACTGGCTGAAGTCGGCATCGCGGGCGTTGGCGGCGCCGTAGTAAGTGCCCGCATCGACAGCCACCGGGCGGCCATGGTAGGACGGGATGCCGAAGTCCGTCAGGCGGCGGTCTTCCAGGTAATCGCCCTGCAGCAGCAGTTTCGTCGCGCCAGAGAGGCGGATGGCCACGGTAGGCGCCAGCGCCGTGCGGTTGATGAATTGCTGGTCGCGGTAGCTGTCGGACAATTCACGCGCGCCCGTGACACGCCAGTCCACCGTCTCGCCCACTCTGCCCACGTCGACTGCGCCACGACGCCCTGCCGTGTTGGTCAGGCTCAGGGCCACGTCCGTGATATCCACGCCAGGTTTTTTGGTGATGCGGTTGACCAGCCCACCCGAGGAACCGCGGCCGTACAACACGGCAGCTGGCCCCTTGATCACTTCCAGGCGCTCCACATTCGACAGGTCGCGGAAATACAGCGCGTCATCGCGGAAGCCGTCGACGAACTGGTCGCCGATGGCCGTGAAGCCGCGGATGAACACCTGGTCGCGCTGGCCGTCGCCCGTGGACAAGCCCACGCCGGGGATGTTCTTCATGATGTCCTGGATCGACATGGCGTTCTGGTCGCGGATGACGGCGGCCGGCACCACGTTGATACTCTGCGGTACATCGCGCAGGGCCATTTCCGTCTTGGTGCCGCTGGCGGAAGTGGCGGCGACATAACCATCCTTGTCCTTCGATGCCGTCACGGTGACGGCGGGCAAGCTTTCCTGGGCCAAAGCCGCCAATGGCACGGCGCCGAAGGTCAGGGCGCCCAGTACGGCGAGAGTGATCGGTTTACATCCTGGCTTGCGCTGTTGCGGCATACAATTCCCTGGTCGATTATTTAATACGAATGATTATCATTAGTATTTTATCAGTCGGCGATGGAAAACGTAAGGCGAAATGTAAGTGATAGTACTTATGAACTAGGTACTTGATGTAAAAAAGCAACAATGAATTAATATCAATAAGCAATTAAAATTGCTTTGAAAAACTATTTCCGTGCGTCAATGCTATACTTGTGCTTGCTGGTCAGCGGCTCCCCACGCCGCCACACCCCTTGCTTTACCTCCAACGCCGTGCACAGCGCGGCGCGCCGCAATGCAATCACGCGGCACCCGAAGACCCCGATCCCCTGCGCCTTGCGGCGCCTGTCCGCCCCTGCTGGTGGCGGCGATCATGACTATTAAATTGTTAGGAATTACATGAAAAACCTGAACATCGGCAGCCGCCTTGGCGTCGGCTTTGCTGTCGTATTGCTGTTGCTTGCCGCCTTGACCGTCACCGCCCTCGTGCGCATGCAAACGGCCAGCGACCTGACCTACCGCCTCATCAATACCAGCATCAAGAACCAGCGCATGGTGGCCGAATGGTCGAAGATCATTGAACTCAATAGCGTGCGCGGTGTGGCCTCGTTTGAAATCACCGATCCTGTCGTGCGCGCCAAAATCGAGGACGACTTGAAAGTCGATGCGGACCGCTCCAGCAAGCTGCAGGACGACATCATCGCGTCGCTGCTCAACCCGGCCGTGATCGAGCAATTCAAGGTGGTGCGCAAAGTGCGCACCGACTATGTGACAACGCGCGCGCGCGCCTTCAAGATGAAGGCCGACGGCGACGTGGCGGGCGCCAAGGAAGTGTTCGAGAAGGAAGTCGCGCCGATCACCACGGCTTACCTGGCCGAAGTGAAGCGCTTTGCCAACATGCAGATCAAGGCCGCCGACGGCGTCGGCGCCAGCATCATCGAGGCCTACAGCAGCACCCGCATCTTCCTCATCACCATGGGCGTGCTGGCAGTGCTGATGGGCATCGGCTTTGCGTGGTGGATCACGCGCTCGATCACCGGCCCCATCCGCGATGCCGTGAAAGTGGCGGAAACCGTCGCAGCAGGCGACCTGAGCAGCATCATCACGGCGCAAGGCCGCGATGAAACGGGCCAGCTGATGCATGCCCTGAAAACCATGAACGACAACCTGGTGGGCATCGTCGGCCAGGTGCGCAGCGGCACCGACACCATCGCCACGGCCTCCGCGGAAATTGCCGCCGGCAACCAGGACCTGTCGTCGCGCACGGAACAGCAAGCCAGCTCGCTGGAAGAAACGGCGTCGTCGATGGAAGAGCTGACCTCGACCGTGAAGCAGAATGCGGACAACGCGCGCCATGCGAACAAACTGGCGGGCGACGCGGCCGGCATCGCCAGCCGCGGCGGCGCCGTGGTGGCCGAAGTGGTTGCCACCATGAGCGAGATCAATACCTCTTCGAAGAAAATCGTCGACATTATCTCCGTCATTGACGGCATCGCCTTCCAGACCAACATCCTGGCCCTGAACGCGGCAGTGGAAGCGGCACGCGCCGGCGAACAGGGTCGCGGCTTTGCCGTGGTAGCCACGGAAGTGCGCAACCTGGCGCAGCGTTCGGCGGCGGCGGCCAAGGAAATCAAGGGCTTGATCGACGACTCCGTGCAAAAGGTCGACGTGGGCACGGACCTGGTCGACAAGGCAGGCAAGACGATGGAAGAAATCGTGCAAAGCATAGCCTTCGTCACGTCCATCATGAGCGAGATCAGCAACGCCAGCGAAGAGCAGAGCGCGGGCATCGAGCAAGTCAACCAGGCCATTTCCGAAATGGACCAGGTGACACAGCAAAATGCAGCTCTGGTGGAAGAAGCCTCGGCAGCAGCCGAAGCGATGCAGGAACAGGCGAGCGAACTGGCGCAGGTGGTCAGCGTCTTCCGCCTGGACGCCAACGCGGCGGCGACCGACCGTTTCAGCGTGAAAGCGGCGCAGCGCAGCGCCCCGGCAACTCCAGCAACCCCGGCCGCGCATGCCCGCAAGACCTCGGCTCCTGCCCTGCGCCTGCCCGCGACGCGCGCGAGCAGCAAGGCAGCAAGCCCTGCCGAAGGCGAGTGGGAAGAGTTTTAAGGTGTGAGATTTAATGCGTGGCAGTGGCTGCCACGCATGCCAAACGGCCAGGCATCAGCACAGCCTGGCTTGCGTATCTTCCATGAGTTTCGCCAGCTCGCGCGGTGCGGATTGCTCCAGAAATGCCAACGCCAGCGCCTCCGGATCGATGGCGGCGTCCGCCGGCAAGCCATGCTCGAAGCCGCCCACCATGATGCGGCAAAAATGCGGCGATTCGGCACGCGTTTCCACATACCAGCAGCCCGCATTGCCTTGCACGAAGTATTCGCCGATAAAATAGCCGAGCATGGTTTTCACCCACTGCCAGCTCTCGTCGCGGATGACGATGGTGCGCATGGCCGCATCGATATACGGCAGGTATTCGGCCGCGTTCGTCAACACTTCGTGCGCAGGCTGGATGCCCAGGCGCTCGACAAAATTCACCAGCGCCCCACCCAGCGCGTCATAGTAGGCGTCGAAGCCCGCCTGGCTTTGTTGCAACAATTGTTCTTGTTCGTTCGACAGCATTCACTCTCCACAGACATTCATCAATTCCGCCCATTTTCGAGCATGGCGCGGATCAAACTATTCATCATTTTACGCCACGCCCACCTCAACGCCAGCGCGCTGCAGCAGGGCCTGGTTGCGGGAGGACAGATGCGTCACCTGCAGGTGCTTGCCCGCCTTGTCATAGCGCTCATACAGGGATTCGATGGCGGCGATGGCCGAGTGATCGGCCATGTGCAGGTGCCGGCAATCGAGGATGACGCGGGCCGGGTCGGCGGCCGGCTGGAACAGCTCCTGGAAGTGCGTGGTCGAGGCGAAAAACAGGGTGCCGTGCGGCAAGTACACGCGCACGCCCGGCGTGCTGTCGTCCATCTCGGCGCGCATTTCGCGCGCATGTTGCCAGGCAAAATTCAAGGCGGCAATGACGATGCCGCACAGCACGGCCATCGCCAGATCCGTAAACACCGTGATCACCGTCACGGCGACGATCACCAGCGCATCCTGTGGCGGCACCTTGCCCAGCACGCGCAATGAACCCCAGGCAAATGTCTGCTGCGCCACCACGAACATCACGCCGACCAGGGCAGCCAGCGGGATGCGCTCGATCAGCGGCGACAGGAACAGGATGAACAGCGAGATCATCACGCCGGCCGTCACGCCCGACAGGCGCGAGCGCCCGCCCGAGCTCAGGTTGATCATAGTCTGCCCGATCATGGCGCAGCCGCCCATGCCGCCAAACAGGCCCGAGACGACATTCGATGCACCGAGGGCGATGCATTCGCGGTTCGGCTGGCCCCGCGTTTCCGTGATCTCATCCGTGAGATTAAAGGTGAGCAAGGTTTCCAGCAGCCCCACCATGGCCATCAGCGCCGCATACGGGAAGATGATGTGCAAGGTGGCCATGTCCAGCGGCACGCTGGGCCAATGCAGGGCCGGCAAGCCGCCGGCGATATGCGCGAGGTCGCCCAGGGTGCGCGTGGGCAGGTGCAAGCTATAGCTGAGCACGCCCACGCCCAGGATGGCCGCCAGCGCGGGCGGCACGGCGCGCGTGATGCGCGGCAGCACGTAGACGATGGCCATGGTCAGGGCCACCAGCGCGCCCATCACGAGCAAGGGCGTGCCTTGCAGCCAGGTCTCCCCATGTGGCGTGGCCTGGCGAAAGTGCTCCAGTTGCGCCATGGCGATGATGATGGCCAGGCCATTAACAAAGCCCAGCATCACGGGATGGGGCACCATGCGGATCAGCTTACCCAGACGCAAAATGCCAAACAGCGCCATCAGGATGCCGCTGAGCACGACGGTGGCCAGCAGGTATTGCACGCCATGCTGGGCCACCAGCGCCACGATAACCACGGCCATGGAACCGGCGGCGCCCGAAATCATGCCGGGGCGCCCGCCGAAGATGGCCGTCAGTGCGCAAATGATGAAGGCGCCATACAGGCCCATCAGGGGATTCAACTGCGCCACCAGGGCGAAGGCGATGCATTCGGGCACCAGCGCAAACGAGGTGGTCAGGCCAGCCAGAACATTTTTTTGCACGTTCGAGTACCACTCTTCCCGAAAAGTTGCATTGATCATTGATTCAAATCCAGGGTTGGAACAGGGAAATGCGCGCCTGACGCAGATGCATCGGGCGCAGCCATGCCGGCGGGCGTCAAAAAAGATGCCGCAGCCAGCGCTAACGGCGAGGAAAATCGTCAGTGACTACATGGGTATGGCGGAAAGGAGAAAGATTCATCAGCGCGGGGCAGCTGAGCGTGCGGGCATTATACAAGAAGCGGCACAGGCAAAAAAATAGCCCACTCGAAAGTGGGCTATTTTTTTCATCTGGAGGCGAGGACGGGAATCGAACCCGTCTAAACGGCTTTGCAGGCCGCTGCATAACCTCTTTGCTACCTCGCCAGAGGAACTGCTTGGATAGCCTTGCGGCACACCTTGAAAACTGGAGCGGGAGAAGAGTCTCGAACTCTCGACCTCAACCTTGGCAAGGTTGCGCTCTACCAACTGAGCTACTCCCGCATTGGAGCTTGCTTGCTGCTTAATCACGCTGCGTACTGCGGCGGATAAAAAAAGGAAGCCAGCTTAGCTTCCCTTTAGAATTCTGGAGCGGGAGAAGAGTCTCGAACTCTCGACCTCAACCTTGGCAAGGTTGCGCTCTACCAACTGAGCTACTCCCGCATTGGAGCTTCTATTTTCTGCTACTGCCATCTTGCTGTACTGCCTCCAGCTTTCGCTGGAGCGGGAGAAGAGTCTCGAACTCTCGACCTCAACCTTGGCAAGGTTGCGCTCTACCAACTGAGCTACTCCCGCATACGAACTACTATTTTACTGCCTTTTATTACCGTTTACTAGTGCTTCTTTACTGCTGATCCAGTATTCACTGGAGCGGGAGAAGAGGCTCGAACTCTCGACCTCAACCTTGGCAAGGTTGCGCTCTACCAACTGAGCTACTCCCGCAGTGGACAACATTGTATCAGAAGCTCTACTACATCGCCAGTACTACTTTTTACTGCATTTGCTGTTTTTACCTATGACACTCTCCAGAAAACTGGAGCGGGAGAAGAGGCTCGAACTCTCGACCTCAACCTTGGCAAGGTTGCGCTCTACCAACTGAGCTACTCCCGCGTCATCAACAACAGGCCAGCATTATAGAGGGATTACAGGGGCTGTCAACGGGCAATATCTGGTGTTTTGCAAAATATTCCGCATAAAGCAGCCACCTGCTTATTCTTAGTGCAGATTTCCCGCTTTTTCCTTGATGAGGGGCCATGCCAGGCGCAAATAATAGAACATCGACCACACCGTCAGCACGCAGGCGATCCACAACAGCTTTTCGCCCCACACATGCGTATCGATCGCGCCGAAGATCACGTCGTGGTACAGCAGCAGGGGAATGGCCGTCATTTGCGCGGCCGTCTTGATCTTGCCGATCGAGCTGACTGCCACCGATTTCGATGCGCCGATCTGTGCCATCCATTCGCGCAAGGCGGAAATGGTGATTTCGCGGCCGATGATGATAAAGGCCAGCACGGCATTGACACGATCCAGCTGCACCAGCACCAGCAAGGCGCCCGCCACCATCAGCTTGTCGGCGACCGGGTCGAGGAAGGCGCCAAAGGCCGAAGTCTGGTTCCAGCGTCGCGCGAGAAAACCATCGAACCAGTCGGTCACGGCGGCAACAATGAAGACCAGGGTGGCAACCAGGTTCTGGTCGCCATGCAGCAGCATCGACGGCGGCAAATAAAATACGCCAACGACGAGTGGAATCAGAGCCACGCGCAGCCAGGTCAAAAGGATGGGAATATTAAAAGGCATAAGAAAGCAATCGGCCGACGGGTAAATTGAACATGAAGAAAGCGTGAAGAAAGCGCCACTAGTCTACATGGCCCGGGGGTATTAGCCTAGTCCGGTTGCGGCAGCACCGGAGCAGGCGATCCCTTCATTAATGCAGCTGCTTGTAAATCTCTTCCGCCAGTTGCGTGGAAATCCCCTCCACCGACATCAAATCCTCGACGCTGGCATCGACCACGCCGCGCAAGCCGCCAAAGCGCGACAGCAGCTTCTGCCGGCGCTTGGCGCCGATGCCTTCTATCTCTTCAAGGCGCGAGGTCTGGCGCGTCTTGGCGCGCTTGGCGCGCATGCCAGTAATGGCAAAGCGGTGCGCCTCGTCGCGGATCTGCGCGATCAACATCAGCGCGGCCGATTCCTTGCCCAATTCCTGCGCCGCGCGACCATCGACGAACAGCAAGGTTTCCAGGCCCACCTTGCGCCCTTCCCCCTTGGCCACGCCGACAATCAAGCTGATATCGAGTCCCAGCTCGGCGAACACCTGGCGCGCCATTTCAATCTGCCCCTTGCCGCCGTCGATCAGCACCACGTCGGGCATCACGCCATCACCATTCGCCACCTTTTCATAGCGACGCATGAGCACCTGGCGCATGGCCGCGTAATCGTCGCCGGGCGTGATGTCATTGATGTTGTAGCGCCGGTATTCGCCGTTCTGCATGGCGTGGTGGTGGAATACCACGCACGACGCCTGCGTCGCCTCGCCCTGCGTGTGGCTGATGTCGAAACACTCGACGCGCAGGCTGTCGAGGTCTTCCGTTTCCAGGCGCAGCGCCTCGGCCAGCGCGCGCGTACGCGACTGCTGCGAACCCTGCTCCGACAACAATCGCGCCAGCGAAATCTCGACGCCCTTTTGCGCCATTTCCAGCCATTGGCGGCGTTGCCCCTGCGGCTGGAAGATCAGGTTGATGCGGTGGCCGCACTGCTCCATGAGCGCCACCATCAGGGCGGGCTGGTCGAATTCGATATTCAGGATCAGGGTGCCGGGAATGAATTTTTCCGTGTAGTGCTGGGCCAGGAAAGCGGCCAGTACTTCCACCTCGATGGGTTCTTCGGCAATCGCCGCCGCATCGCTGAGCTGGCTGGGGAAGTAGGCGCGGTCGCCCAGGTGACGCCCGCCGCGCACCATGGCCAGGTTGACGCAGGCGCGCCCGCCCTGCACCAGCACGGCGAGGATGTCGACATCGGCGTCGCCCGTCGTTTCCATGCTTTGCTGGTGCAGCACGCGCGACAGCGAGGCGATCTGGTTGCGCACCACTACCGCCTGCTCGAACTTCAGCTCGGCGGCAAACGCGTGCATCTTCTTTTCCAGGTCCGCCATCACTTCGCTCTGGCGCCCGCGCAGGAAGCGCGCCGCGTTTTCCACGTCGTTTTTATAGTCTTCCTTGCTGATCAGGTCCACGCACGGTGCGCTGCAGCGGCCGATCTGGTGCAGCAGGCAGGGACGCGTGCGATTCGCGTACACGCTGTCCTCGCAGGTGCGGATCAAAAACACCTTTTGCAGGATCTGCATCGATTCCTTGACGGCCCAGGAACTGGGAAACGGCCCGAAATACTGGTTTTTCTTGTCCACCGCGCCCCGGTAATACACCATGCGCGGCGCGTCGCCGTTGGTGATTTTTAAATAGGGATACGACTTGTCGTCGCGAAACAGGATGTTGTAGCGCGGCTGCAGCGCCTTGATCAGGTTGTTTTCCAGGATCAACGCTTCGGCCTCGCTGTGCGTGACGGTAGTTTCCAGGCGCGCGATGCGCTCGACCATCATGGCGATGCGGGGGCTGGCCAGGTTTTTCTGGAAATAGCTGGAGACGCGCTTTTTTAAGTCGCGCGCCTTGCCGACATACAACACCTTGTCGCCGGCGTCGAAATAGCGGTACACGCCAGGCAAATTCGGCAGCTTGGCGACGGTGGCCAGCACCTGCGCGCGCGGGTCGGGCGGCGTTTCCGCCAAGGAAGATTCTGGGCTTGCTTCGGTCATTGCTGGCTCATTGCGTACTTATAGCGCACTTATAGTTATGCTGCTTGCTCCACGATCACGAACGCGACCGCATATTCTTCTTCATCGCTGATGGTCACTTGCGCGCTCAGGCGGTTTTTCTCCATGAACTCCGCCAGCACGCCGCTGCAGACGATCATCGGCTTGCCGCTGGGGTGATTCAGCATCTGCGCGGCGGGCCATGTCATCGGCATGCGCAAGCCCAGGCCGATGGCCTTGGAAAACGCCTCCTTGGCCGCAAAGCGCGTGGCCAGGAAGCGCACGCCGCGCACGGCGTTTTTCGCGCTGCGGGCGCGGAATTTTTCCATCTCTTGCGGCCCCAGTATCTTTTGCGCGAAACGCTCGCCATGGCGCGCCAGCGCCGCCTCGATGCGGGGGATCTTGCAAATGTCGGTGCCGATGCCGTAGATCATGGGCTTGTCCTATTCCTTATGCTTTGTTGCCCAGGCGCGCAGCCACCATGATGGCCTTCATTTCGCGCACGGCGTTTTCCCAGCCGACAAACACGGCGTGCGCGACGATGGCGTGGCCGATGTTCAGTTCGGTAATGTCGGGAATGGCGGCAATCGCTTGCACGTTGGTGTAATGCAAGCCGTGGCCTGCATTGACTTTCAAGCCACGCCCCACGCCGAACAGCACGCCCGCCTTGATGCGCTCCAGCTCCGCCAGCTGCTCGGCGCCTTGCGTGTCCGCGTAACGGCCCGTGTGCAGCTCGATCACGGGCGCACCCAGCTCGGCAGCGGCGGCGATCTGTTGCTCATCGGCATCGATGAACAGGCTCACGCGGATGCCCTCACCTTGCAATTGTTGCACCGCCGCCTGCACTTCCTTGAAGTAGCGCACCACATCCAGGCCCCCTTCAGTAGTCACTTCCGTGCGTTTTTCCGGCACCAGGCAGACGTCGGCAGGACGGATGCGGCAGGCGAAAGCTATCATCTCGGCCGTTACGGCCGCTTCCAGGTTCATACGTGTGAGCAATTGCGGCGCGATGGCGATCACGTCCGCATCCTTGATGTGGCGGCGGTCTTCGCGCAAATGCAGGGTGATGGCGTCGGCGCCCGCCTGTTCGGCCAGCAGGGCCGCGCGGACCGGGTCCGGGTAGGCGGTGCCGCGCGCATTGCGCAAGGTGGCCACGTGGTCGATATTGACGCCCAGGTCGATGACGGGGCCGGAAGGCTGCAAAAAGCTCATATATTGGTATCCGTAAAGTGCTGTCGTGCTGCAAACCGCAGCTACAGCTGCATTAAATCGATCAGTATCTGGCGCGTGTTCAAGGTGGCGCCCCCCAGTTGATGGGCCAGCAAAAAGCGCATCAGCAGCTTGCTTTGCGCCTGCGTGGCCACGTCAAGATAATCTTCGCGCTCCATGTCGAGCAGGGTCTTGCCCGTGATCTTAGGCCAGGCATCGCTGGCGCGCGCCGGGCGCGGCCCCCGTTCCGGGTCGACCACGTAGACCTGCCCCGCCTCGACAGCCTGGCGCGTGCCCGTGCAGCGCGTCAGGTCGGCCGCCACGCCCGTTTCCTTGAGCAGGGCGCGCTCGAACTTGCGCAGCACGATGGGCGGCGGCTCATTGTGCGCCAGTTGATTCAAGGTGGCAACGTAGTGGTCGAACAGGACCGGGTGCGGGTCGTCGCGCGCCAGCAGTTTCACCAGCAATTCGTTCAAATAGAAGCCGCACAGCAAGGCGGTCTTTTCCAGCGGCAACATGCCGCCCACCCATTCGGCGCCCGTCAAAATGCGCAGTTCGGATTTACCCGTCCAGCCCGCTTGCAGTGGTTGAAAGGTCTGCAGCACGCCGCGCAACTGCGAATGGGGCCGCTTGGCGCCCTTGGCGACGAGCGCGATGCGACCGTACTCGCGCGTAAACACGTCGACGATGAGGCTGGTTTCTTTATGCGGGTAGCTGTGCAGCACGAAGGCTGGCTGGCCCGTGATGCGGCCGTCGCGCGCGGGCGGACGGCTGCGCCGGGGCGGCGGTGCGGCCGGCGGCGCGATGGCCACCGGCGCGGGAACAGGTGCGGAGACAACAGGTGAGGCAGGCGCGATGTCAGGCTGCGCTGGCGTGGTGGTGCTCATGCGTGTAGCGTCGCCCCCGGGTTGCGGATTACTCGTAGCCGTAGGCGCGCAAGCCCGCCTCGTTGTCGGCCCAGCCAGATTTGACCTTGACCCAGATTTCCAGGTACACGGGGCCGCCAAACAGTTTTTCCATGTCCAGGCGGGCCTGGGTCGAGACTTCTTTCAGGCGCGCGCCCTTGTTGCCGATGATCATGGACTTGTGCGTATCGCGCTCGACCAGGATGGCGGCGAACACGCGGCGCAAATCGCCTTCCTGCTCGAATTTTTCGATCAGCACGGTGCTCGTGTACGGCAATTCGTCGCCCACGAAACGGAAGAGTTTTTCGCGCACGATTTCCGAGGCGAGGAATTTTTCGCTGCGGTCCGTGATGTCATCAGGGCCAAAGATCGGTTGGTTTTCCGGCAAGAAACGCTTGATCTCGTTCTGCAAGCCTTCCAACTGGAAATGCAGCTTGGCGGACACGGGCACGATGGCGGAGAAATCGCGCATGGCGGCGATCTTTTGCGCAAACGGCAACAATACAGCCTTATCCTTGACGCGATCGGATTTGTTGATGACGAGGATGCATGGCACTTCCTTCGGCAGCAAATCCATTACTTGCTGGTCGGCCGGGCCGAACGTGCCCGCCTCGATCACGTACAGGATGACATCCGAGGAAATCAGCGTGTTCGTCACGGTCTTGTTGAGCGTCTTGTTCAGCGCGTTCGAATGGCGCGTCTGGAAGCCGGGCGTGTCGACGTAGATGAATTGCGCGTCCGGCACCGTCTGGATGCCCGTGATGCGGTGGCGCGTGGTTTGCGCCTTGCGCGAAGTGATGCTGACCTTCGCGCCGATCAGCACGTTCATCAGGGTCGATTTGCCCACGTTGGGGCGGCCCACGATGGCGATATAGCCACAGCGGAAGTTGTCGGGCATTTTGGTGGCTGTCATGCTAGTGTCGATTCTGTTTAGTATGAGCGGCGTTCGCTGGAACAGCCGGGGCTGCCGCGTCGTCGCTCTGGATGGTGGCAATGCCGGCCAGCTTGAGCTGGGCGGCGCGCGGTTTGGGCTTGCGGCTGGCGGCTGGCGACTTCAACAGCGCCTGCTCGGCCACGTCCAACGCCAGTTTGGCGGCGGCTTGCTCACCGGCGCGGCGGCTTCCGCCACGGCCGTAGACCTGGATATTCAATTTCGGCACCAGGCATTCGATCTCGAATTCCTGGCTGTGGGCGGCGCCGTGGGTAGCCACCACGTTGTATTGTGGCAGCGAAATTTTCTTGCTTTGCAAAAATTCCTGCAGCAGGGTCTTGGCATCCTTGCCCAGGGTTTGCGGATCGACCGAGTCGAGGATGGGAATGTAGAAGGCGCGGATCACCGTGCTGGCCGCATCAAAGCCCGTATCGAGAAAAATGGCGCCCAGCAAGGCTTCCAGGGTATCGGCGAGGATGGACGGACGGCGGAAACCGCCCGACTTCAATTCGCCTTCTCCCAGGCGCAAAAATTGCGACAGTTCCAGCTTTTGCGCGATTTCATACAGCGACTGCTGCTTGACCAGGTTGGCGCGCAAGCGCGACAGGTCGCCCTCGTCGATGGACTTAAAGCGTTCGTACAGGATGGAGGCGACCACGCAGTTGAGAATGGAGTCGCCCAGGAATTCCAGCCGCTCATTATGCAAACTGCTGTGGCTACGATGCGTCAAGGCTTGCTGCAACAGGCCAGCATCCTGGAACGTATAGCCTAAACGGGTTTGCAATAGCTGAAGATTCATTGTTGTTTCTGTGTCATCTGAGTAATTCGACTGGCCGCCGCGCGGGGAATCGGCGCGGCAGCCATGGGTGGTCTCTGGAGACCTGGCCGGTTTAGTGTATGCCGCCCACGCGTTTCGGGTTGCTGAAGTTCATCCACACCAGGAAGGCCTTGCCGACGATGTTCTCGTTCGGCACGAAACCCCAGTAGCGGCTGTCCGCGCTATTGTCGCGGTTATCGCCCATCATGAAGTAATTGCCCTGTGGCACCACACACGTAAAACCGTCTTCGTTGTAGTTGCACGCATCCTTGTGCGGGAAATCCTTCACTTCGCGCAAGTTCAACGTTGGAGCAGGCTCGTCGTTGAGGATGCGGTGACTCACGCCCGTCAGATTTTCTTCCAGCTGCTTGTGATAAACAGTGCTTTCGTCATCCAGGTAGTCGTCCAGCGGGGTGTAGGCCACTTCCTTGCCGTTGACCGTCAAGCGCTTGTTTTCATAGGTGATTTTATCACCAGGCACGCCGATCACACGCTTGATATAGTCTTGCGACATATCTTTCGGGTACTTGAACACCATCACGTCGCCGCGCTGCGGATCGTTGACTTCAATGATGCGCTTGTTGACGATCGGCAAACGAATGCCATAGGTGAACTTGTTGACCAGGATCAAATCGCCCACCAGCAAGGTCGGCACCATCGAGCTCGACGGGATCTTGAATGGCTCGTACAGGAACGAACGCAGGCAGAACACGAGGGCGATGACGGGGAAGAAGCTGCCCGAATACTCGACCCAGGTAGGCTGGCGCAACAGCGCTGCCTCGATGGTCGCGCGGCTGCCGCCCGCATCGGACTTGATGCCCTCGGCGGCCAGCTTGGACTGGCGCGCATCGAATTCAGCGAGGGCGCGGTCGGCCGCCTTGCGGCGCTGCTTGGACAGATAAAACACATCCAGGCACCAGACCAGGCCCGTCAACACCATCAGCACGAACAGGATTAAAGCGAAATTTCCTAAAATCACTTGCAGGTTCATTGATTAACCATCCACTTGTAAAATTGCCAAGAATGCTTCTTGCGGGATCTCCACGGAACCCACTTGCTTCATGCGTTTCTTGCCTGCTTTTTGTTTTTCCAACAATTTTTTCTTGCGGCTGATGTCGCCGCCATAGCACTTGGCCAGCACGTTCTTGCGCAAGGCTTTCACGTTCTCGCGCGAAATGATGTTCGCGCCGATGGTCGCCTGGATGGCCACGTCGAACATCTGGCGCGGGATCAGTTCACGCATCTTGGCAGCCACCTGGCGGCCACGGTACTGGCTGTTCGAACGGTGGACGATGATGGCCAGCGCATCGACTTTTTCGCTGTTGATCAGCATGTCGACCTTGACCACGTCGGCCGCGCGGTATTCCTTGAACTCGTAATCCATCGAGGCATAGCCGCGCGATGTCGATTTCAGGCGATCGAAGAAGTCCAGCACGATCTCGGCCATCGGCATTTCATACACGAGCTTGACCTGGCGGCCGTGGTAGCTCATGTCCATCTGGATGCCGCGCTTGCCGATACACAGGGTGATTACGGAACCCACGTATTCCTGCGGCATGTACAGATTGACCGTGACGATAGGCTCGCGCACTTCCTCGATGCGCGACGGATCGGGCATCTTCGATGGATTGTCGACGCTGATCATGGTGCCGTCGCGCTGGATCACTTCATACACCACGGTGGGCGCCGTAGTGATCAGGTCCATGTCGAATTCGCGTTCCAGGCGTTCCTGCACGATTTCCATGTGCAGCAAGCCCAGGAAGCCGCAGCGGAAGCCGAAGCCCAGCGCCTGCGACACTTCCGGCTCATACATCAGGGCGGCGTCGTTCAGTTTCAGCTTTTCCAGCGAGTCGCGCAGCGCGTCGTACTGGTTCGCTTCCACGGGGAACAGGCCGGCAAACACTTGCGGCTGCACTTCCTTGAAGCCGGGCAGTGGCGCGGCGGCAGGACGGCTGACCAGGGTGACGGTATCGCCCACCTTGGCTGCCTTGAGTTCCTTGATGCCGGCGATGATGAAGCCCACCTGGCCAGCGGAGAGTTGCGGCAAGGATTGCGAACGGGGCGAGAACACGCCGATGTCTTCCACCAGCTGCACCGAATCGGTGGCCATCAGGCGGATCTTGTCTTTCGGTTTCAGGGTACCGTTGACCACGCGCACCAGCATCACCACGCCCACATAGGCGTCATACCAGGAGTCGACGATCAGCGCCTGCAGCGGCGCATCGGGGTCGCCCTTCGGTGGCGGCACCTTGACGATCAGTTGCTCGAGCACATCCAGCACGCCGAAGCCCGTCTTGGCCGAGCAATGCACGGCGTCGGCCGCGTCGATGCCGATCACGTCTTCGATCTCGGCAATGGCGTTCGGCGGGTCCGCGTTCGGCAAGTCGATCTTGTTCAGGACGGGCACCACTTCCACGCCCAGGTCCAGCGCCGTGTAGCAGTTGGCGACCGTTTGCGCTTCCACGCCTTGCGACGCGTCAACCACCAGCAGCGCGCCTTCGCAGGCGGACAGCGAGCGCGACACTTCATAGCTGAAGTCGACGTGACCTGGGGTATCGATCAGGTTCAGGTTGTAGATCTGGCCATTGCGTGCCTTGTAGTGCAGGGCCGCCGTTTGCGCCTTGATGGTAATGCCGCGCTCGCGCTCCAGATCCATCGAATCGAGCACCTGCGCCTCCATCTCGCGGTCGGACAAGCCGCCGCACAATTGAATGATGCGGTCAGCCAGGGTCGATTTACCGTGGTCAATATGGGCGATGATCGAGAAGTTGCGTATGTTATTCATTAACTAATATATGTGCGAGTGACAACACTGCTTTAACAGGAATCAAGGGGATCATGCTCGGGCCAAACAGGGCCAAAACCGGGCGCCCCACTCATGATGAAAAAAGCGCTCCGAACAGGACATCTGCATGCCCAAGCGAGCGCTTTTGAAGCGACAGAAGCTGCTGCCTCGGACAGTAGCTTTTTCGACCTCCCCATTTTACCGGATTTCAGAGCGGAAAGCCCGTCTTATGAGGCCAGCACCGGGGCAAGGCCACATTTTCAGCTGTTTCCGGCACCGGAATGGTGCAATGCAGTGTCAATATTGTCATTTAAGCCATGCCAGGCGGCGCCGCACAGCAGCCTCGTCCAGAAAATAATGGCACAACTCGGGTTCGGCCATATCGCCAAACAACACCGGCACCAGCTCGTCGAAACGCGCCAGCAGCGTGGCATCGGGCGAGGCATCGATATCGATCACGTCCACTGTGAACGTTTTGTCAGGCGGCTGCAGCAGAAGCAAGGCGTCGAGCATGTCCTGGCATAAATGGCAGTAACTGCGGGAATAGAGGGTAAAGTGCATGGGAAACTTGAATAAGCCCAGGAACGGCGACTGGGGCCGGACGGGGACGCCTGGTCCCTGAGGTCCGACCCCGGCCTTTGCGGGGTGCGGGTTGAAAAGTTATTTTGCCGATGGACGCAGCGAAACGAATTGTGCCGTGTCGCCACGGCGCACCAGCACGGCCGACGACTTCTTCGGATCGAGCTTGGCCACCAGGGCATGGAACTGCTTGGCATCTTTCACTGCAACGTTGTTCAATTGCAAGATCACATCGCCAGGCTGCAGGCCGGCCAGGGCCGCCACGCCATCCGCATCGTCGACCAGCACGCCGGCGTCGATCTTCAATTCCTGTTTCTTCGCGGCCGGCACGTCGCTGACTTTCAGGCCCAGTGCGTTGACGGCTTGCGCTTCCGGCTCCTTGACGCCCTTCTTCGCCGTTTTCTCGCCTTCCAGCTCGACGACGGTGACAGCAATATCCTGCTGCGCACCCTTGCGCCAGACAGTCACCGTGGACTTGCCGTTGACGGCGGCGCCGCCTACCAGACGCGGCAGGTCGGACGAACGCTCGATCGCCGCGCCGTTGAATTTCAGGATAATATCACCCGGCTTGATGCCCGCCTTGTCGGCCGGACCGCCCGGCTCCACCATCGACACTTGCGCGCCCTTGGCATTCGGCAAGCCCAGCGATTCCGCCACGTCCTTGCTCACTTCGCCGATCTGCACGCCGATACGGCCGCGCACGACCTTGCCCGTCTTCTTCAGCTGCTCGCCCACGCGCATGGCTTCATCGATAGGCACGGCAAACGAAATGCCATTGTAGGCGCCGGACAGGGTGGCGATCTGCGAATTGATGCCGATCACTTCGCCGCGCATATTGATCAGCGGACCGCCTGAATTGCCGGGGTTCACGGCCACGTCGCTCTGAATCAGTGGCAGGTAGTCGCCCGTATCGCGGGACTTGGCGGAAATGATGCCGGCCGTCACCGTATTTTCCAGGTTAAATGGAGAGCCGATGGCGATGACCCACTCACCCACGCGTATCTTGTCCGAGTCGCCGATGGTCAGGCGCGGCAGGTTGCCGCCCTCGATTTTCAGCAGGGCCACGTCGGTGCGCGCATCGGCGCCGATCACCTTGGCCTTGAATTCGCGCTTGTCCGTCAGGGTCACGTACACCTCGTCGGCACCATCGACCACGTGGGCATTGCTCAGCACGTAGCCATCCGCCGAGATAATGAAGCCGGAACCGACGCCGCGCTGCACTTCCTGCTCCTGCGGCACGGCACGGCGGCCGCCGCGCGGTGCCTGCTGGCGCGGCGTGGGCATGGCGCCGCCAAAGAAGCGGCGCAGGAATTCCTGCATTTCCTGCTCATCCTGGCCACCCGCGCCGGGCGCATTCATCTTCAGGCGCTCGGTGGTGCGGATATTCACCACGGCCGGGCCGACGGCGTCGACCAGGTCCGAGAAATCAGGCAGCTTCACGGCCGACACGGCGGCGTGCGCTTGTGGCGCCAGGCCCAGCATGCTGGGAGCAAGGAAGACGCCAGCCGTACCGAACAATAAGGCGGAAAGCGTCTTCACTGAAAACGACTTGCTGGCGGCACACATGTTTTTTTTCATGGAAAGGATCTTTTCGAGTATATAAACGGATCAAACCGCGGATCAGGCGATTGCCTGCGTGCAGGACTGGCCGTCATGACGGCATTCCAGGGGCACTACACCTGACAGCACGCATGGCAAACAATGCAACAATATATCGCAAAAGCAAGATATTGCCTGCACTCAGTGTCAATCGTAGCGAAGTCCAGTGTCAAGAGGGCCAGGAGGAAGTTAAGCCTGGCATAAGACACCGCAGCACTAGCGTTGCGCCAGCGGCCCTGCTTCCAGCGGCTCGGCGGCGCCCGGCGGCACGATGGCAGCGGACAGTGGCAGATGGGCGGCCGGCTCGTCAGGCGCCGCCTCGGCTGCCAGGTGGCTGGCCAGGCGCGCGTCGAATTGGGCGCTCAGGGCATGGCCGCACTGCTCCGAGCGCAGCACGTCGCCGATCAGGCGATAGGCATCCCAGGCGTGCCGCCCCGATGGCGTATCGAGGGCGGCAAAAGCCAGTTCGAGTTCGCTTGCCGCCAGCTCGCCATCGGCCAGGGCGGAAATCGTCTCGTGCAATCGTGTATGCGTATCCATGATGGGTCCTGCCATTTCAAGAGGATAGTTGCGAAAACCGGACGCAGCCATGCCAACCTCATAGTCACCAGATTACCAGCGCTTGTCAATCGGCGTGTCCAACAACGGCTTCAATTTCTCCGCAATCACTTCGCGCGCGCGAAAAATGCGGCTGCGCACAGTACCGATGGGGCATGCCATGATCTCCGATATCTCTTCATAGCTGAGGCCCTCGATCTCGCGCAGCACGATGGCCGTGCGCAACTCGATGGGCAGCACCTCCATGGCCGCATTGACGGTGGCCGCAATCTGCTTGCTGGCCAGCACTGATTCGGGCGTATTATTGTCGCGCAATTTATTGCCATCCTCGAAGGACTCCGCCTGCTCGGCGTCGGCATCGCTGGACGTGGCGGCACGCCGCCCCTGCGTGACGAGATAATTCTTGGCCGTATTGATGCCGATGCGATACAACCAGGTATAAAAAGCGGCATCGCCGCGAAAATGGCGCAGCGCCCGGTATGCCTTGATAAAGGTTTCCTGCACCACATCTTCAGCCTCCGCCGGGTCATGCACAAGGCGCGACACCAGGCGCATCAAGCGGCGCTGATATTTCGATACCAGCACATCGAATGCCCGTTTGTCGCCAGCCTGCACCCGCTCGACCAGTAACTGATCATACTCGCGCTCTGTCGTCACGCCCAATGTCCCTGTAGTCATGCAGCGTGGGCGCCTGTATGGATATAGAGTTGGCCCGCTGCAAGAAGTTCAGTGTTCGCCCCACTTTTATTCTTCCCCACTGCGCGCCGCGATGGCCCGGCACGCCACGGCCAGCGGGCGGAAGGCGATGCAGCTGCTGCCACGCTGCACCAGCACCTGCGTGCGCCGCCCCGCGGCATCCGCCAGGCACAGCACCAGCAGCGATGGCCACAAGGTCGAACCCGGCAACAGGCGCAGCACAGTCGGCACCAAGGCCTCCGAGC
Source organism: Janthinobacterium breve (assembly GCF_051380895.1). Taxonomy (NCBI): domain Bacteria; kingdom Pseudomonadati; phylum Pseudomonadota; class Betaproteobacteria; order Burkholderiales; family Oxalobacteraceae; genus Janthinobacterium; species Janthinobacterium breve. The sequence continues at coordinate 162,102 of NZ_JBNYXY010000005.1, forward strand.
CAGACGGCGTTCCGCCATGCTCCAGATATACCGCCAGCCGCAACTGACCAACCGGCGAAATATCAAGCGCCTGCGGCTTTCTGCGCCTGCGCAGCAAAGCCAGCAAAAACACGCCGCCAGCCGCACTCGGCAGCGCACCGGGCCAGCCCAGCGCATAGCCGCCCACCAGTTGGCCAAGGCCGGGACCGGACAGGGCCGCAGCGCGCCAGACGCCACTCAAGGGCCAGGCTGCCAGCAAGGCGCACAGTCCCAGCACCGCTTGCAACAGGCGCGAACAGACAGGCGTGCGAATGACAGCCGCTACTGCAATCGACATATTGCCAACTCAAAGGGAAAAACATCAGGCGCGCCGGCACCATGCCGGGCAAATTCAGGCACCAACGAGCGTTGGCGCCGAATCAGCGCTCACTACGGTTTGACCGTAGCGAGCGCTTGAAAGTTCCTACTTATTTCGCTTTACCGAAAATCAGCGTGCCATTCGTTCCGCCGAAGCCGAACGAATTCTTCACTGCATAATCGATCTTCATATCCCGCGCCGTGTTGGCACAGAAATCGAGATCGCAAGCCGGATCCTGGTTGAAGATGTTGATGGTCGGTGGCGACACCTGATGGTGCAATGCCAGGACCGTAAACACCGCTTCCAGACCGCCCGCGCCGCCCAGCAAATGGCCCGTCATCGACTTGGTCGAGTTGACGACAATATGCTTGGCATGCTCGCCGAAGGTGCGTTTGATGCCCATCACTTCCGCCACGTCGCCTTGCGGGGTCGACGTGCCGTGCGCGTTCAGGTACTGAATCTGATCCGGGTTCAAACCTGCGTTGTTGAGCGCCGCGATCACCGATTTGCTGCCGCCGCTACCATCTTCCAGCGGCGAGGTCATGTGATAAGCATCTGCGCTCATCCCGAAACCATGCACTTCGGCATAGATCTTGGCACCACGGGCCACCGCGTGCTCGTACTCTTCCAGCACCATGACACCAGCGCCCTCGCCCAGCACGAAGCCGTCGCGGTCGGTATCCCACGGACGCGATGCCGTTGCCGGATCGTCGTTGCGGGTCGACAAGGCACGTGCCGAGGCGAAACCGCCCAGGCCCAGCGGCGACACGGTCGATTCAGCACCGCCGGCAATCATGACGTCGGCATCGCCGTACTCGATCATGCGCGCGGCAGCGCCAATGCTGTGCAAACCGGTGGTACACGCCGTCACGATCGCCAGGTTCGGACCCTTCAGACCATATTTGATCGAAAGGTTGCCAGAAATCATGTTAATGATCGAGGCAGGCACGAAAAATGGCGAGATACGGCGCGGACCGCGCTTTTCGTACTCGGATTTGGTTTCCTCGATCAGCGGCAAGCCACCGATACCGGAACCGATGATCACGCCGATGCGCTCGGCGTTTTCCTCGGTCACTTCCAGACCGGAGTCCTGCATCGCCTGGATGCCTGCAGCCATGCCGTAATGGATAAAGGTATCCATGTGGCGGGCTTCCTTACCGGAGATGTACTCTTCGATATTGAAACCTTTGACTTCACCGGCAAAATGCGTGGTGAAGGGCAATGCATCAAACTTGGTAATCGTGGCAATGCCGGATTTACCTTCAATGATTGCGCCCCACGCCTCGGCAATAGTATTGCCGACAGGTGAAACACAGCCCAGGCCGGTTACAACAACACGACGGTTTTTAGAACGGCTCAAGCGATTCTCCTGAAGTCGGTCAGACAGGCTTAGGCCTTGACGTGTGCGGTGGCGTAGTCGATCGCCTGTTGCACGGTGGTGATTTTTTCAGCTTGTTCGTCAGGGATTTCCATTTCGAATTCGTCTTCCAGGGCCATGACCAGTTCCACGGTGTCCAGGGAATCGGCGCCGAGATCGTCGACGAAGGAGGATTCGATTTTGATGTCTGCTTCTGCAACGCCCAGTTGCTCAGCGACGATTTTCTTAACGCGTTGTTCGATATCCGACATGTTATGGCTCCAAAGTGTGTGTTACGGAAAGTGCGCGCATTTTATCAGGTTTGCGCGTCCGAATACTAATTTCGGTGTCTGCTGCTAATTCAACCGAAGCTGCTGCTAAAAGATGCGATTATAGACAAAAACGACCGTTGAATCATGCCACAAACGCCCGCCCCGTCTACCTTTCACATCAATTCATATACATTCCGCCGTTCACGTGCAGGGTCGTGCCCGTGATATACGCCGCTTGCGGCGAGGCCAAAAAGGCCACCGCCGCCGCCACGTCTTCCGGTTTGCCCAGGCGCGACAGGGGAATTTGCGTCAACAGGGCCGCGTGCTGCTCTTCGCTCAGAGCCTTGGTCATGTCGGTATCGATGAAGCCCGGGGCGATGCAGTTCACGGTAATGTTGCGGCTGCCGATTTCGCGCGCCAAGGCGCGGCTCATGCCTTCCACGCCGGCCTTGGCCGCCGCGTAATTCATTTGCCCCGGATTGCCCGACGAGGCTACCACCGACGTAATGTTGATGATACGCCCAGTTTTGGCTTTCATCATGCCGCGCAACACGGCGCGCGACAGGCGGCCGACGGCCGACAGGTTGGTGGAAATCACGCTATCCCACTCTTCATCCTTCATGCGCATGGCCAGCTGGTCTTGCGTGATGCCCGCATTGTTGACCAGGATCGACAGGCTGCCGTAGGTTTTCTGCACTTCATCGACGACGGCCGCGCAGCGCGCCGCATCGGTCACGTTCAGGACCAGGCCCTTGCCCGCCACGCCTTCGGCGGCCAGGTAATCGGTGATGGCTTGCGCGCCGCTTTCCGAGGTGGCGGTGCCAACCACGGTGGCGCCCTGCTTGCCCAGTTCGGTGGCGATGGCGCGGCCGATGCCGCGCGAGGCGCCCGTGACCAGCACGACTTGATTTGCTAAATTCATGAGTATCCTTAAAAGCAAGCGCGGCAGGCAGGCTGCCGCGATCTGATGTTTATTTGAGCTGCGTCAAAATGCGTTCCAGCGAGGCCTGGTCGACGATGGCGTCGCCCACCAGCACCGGATCGATGCGCTTGGCCAGGCCCATCAGGACCTTGCCCGGACCGCACTCGATCACTTGCGTGATGCCATCAAGAGCGACCTTCTGCATGGTTTCCACCCAGCGCACGGGGCTGGCTGCCTGGCGCACCAGCGCATCCTTGATGCCGGCGACATCGTTGACGATGGCCACGTCGACGTTATTGATCAGGGCGATTTGCGGCGCCGAGAAGCTCAAGCCGGCCATGTAGTCGCGCAAGCGGTCCGAAGCGGGCTTCAGCAGCGACGAGTGGAATGGCGCGGAGACGGGCAGCTTCATGGCGCGCTTGGCGCCCTTGGCCTTGGCCAGCTCGCAGGCGCGCTCGACGGCAGCCGTATGGCCGGCGATGACCACTTGCGCAGGCGCATTGAAATTGACAGGCTCGACCACCAGGGCCGGGTTTTCCGCCGCTGCTTCCGCACAGGCGGCGCGCACGTCGTCATCCGACAGGCCCAGCACGACGGCCATCGTGCCCTGCCCCACGGGCACGGCTTCCTGCATGGCTTGCGCGCGGAAACGCACGAGCGGCACGGCATCCTTGAACGAGATAACGCCGGCGGCGACCAGCGCCGAGTATTCACCGAGGCTGTGACCGGCCACGACGTTCGGCACGGGACCGCCGGCTGCCAGCCAGGCGCGGTAGAAAGCCACGGCTGCCGTCAGCATCACCGGTTGCGTGTTGGTGGTCAGGTCCAGCTCTTCCTTCGGACCTTCGGCGATCAGCTTGCCCAGATCGAATTGCAGGGCGTCCGACGCTTCGGCCACGGTCTGGGCCACCACGGGGTTGCCGGCGAAACCGTCGAGCATCGCAATCGCTTGCGAGCCTTGGCCTGGAAAAACAAATGCAAATTGTGTCATGCTGACTCCGTTTTTTTAATAGTATTGCGGGATTACATGCGCGCCAGCACGGCGCCCCAGGTAAAGCCGCCGCCCACGCCTTCCATCATGACGTTGTCGCCCTTCTTGACGCGGCCGTCGCGCACGGCGATGTCGAGCGCCAGCGGGATCGAAGCGGCCGAGGTGTTGCCATGCTGGTCGACGGTGACGACCATCTTTTCCAGTGGCAAGCCGAGTTTCTTGGCCGTGCTGTTCATGATGCGGATGTTCGCCTGGTGCGGGATCAGCCAGTCGATCTGGTCCGCCGTCATATTGGCGTGCGCCAATGCTTCGTGCGCGACCTTTTCCAGCACGGACACGGCCAGCTTGAACACGGCCGGGCCATCCATGTAGAGGAAGGCGCTACCGGCCAGCGCGCCGCCAGCCACGCTGCCCGGCACGCTGAGGATGTTCGAGTGGCGGCCGTCCGCGTGCAGCTTGGTGGCCAGGATGCCTGGCTCGCTGGAGGCCGTCATGACGATGGCGCCGGCGCCGTCGCCGAACAGCACGCAGGTGCCGCGGTCATCGAAATTGAGGATGCGCGAAAACACTTCGGCGCCGATCACCAGCACATTCTTGTGCATGCCAGATTGAATAAAACTATCGGCGGTGGCAACTGCATACACGAAGCCGCTGCAGACGGCTTGCACGTCGACGGCGGCGCAGTGATTCGTGATGCCCAGCTTGCTCTGCACGATGCAGGCCGTGCTGGGGAAGCTGCCGAAGAAATCGGGGGTCGAGCTGGCGACGATGATCAGGTCCAGGTCGTTGCCGCTCAGACCCGCCATCTCCAGGGCTTTTTTGGCCGCTTCCACGCCCAGGTCCGAGGAGTTTTGCGACGGCGCCGCGTAATGGCGCGCCGAGATGCCGCTGCGCGAGACGATCCATTCATCCGACGTCTCGATGCCCTTGGCGGCGAGCTGTTCAGTCAAGTCCTGGTTGGTGACGCGCTTCTCCGGCAAGTAGCTGCCGGTGCCGATAATTTTGCTGTAAGTTTTGCTAAAAACAGTCATGCAAGTACCCGTCCACTAAATGGTAGAGCTTGTTGATGTAGGTTCGTCCGGTACTGGCGTGCGCGGCATCAGCTCGGCGATCAGGCTGGCCAAGTGCGCTTGCACGTCATTTTTTGCCGCATCAAAGGCGCGGCGCAAGGCCCATTCAAACGAATAGGCATCGGCGCTGCCATGACTCTTGAAGACGAGGCCACGCAAGCCCAGCAGGCTGGCGCCGTTGTAACGCGAAGGATTCAGGCGATTGCCGATGGCTTTCAAGGCCCCGCGGGCGATCAGCGCGCCCAGCATGGTGATCGGGTTGCGCTTGAATTCGGAAGTGAGCACGTCCTTCATGAGGCGCGCCAGGCCTTCGATGGCTTTCAGGGTGACATTGCCGACAAAGCCGTCGCAGACGACGATATCGGTCGTGCCCTTGAAGATATCGTTGCCTTCCACGTTGCCGTAGAAGTTCAGCGCGCCACGCTCGTGGTCGGCCTGCAGCAGCTTCGAGGTGAGTTTCACCACTTCATTGCCCTTGATATCTTCCGTGCCCACGTTCAGCAAGCCGATCGTCGGGCGTGCTATGCCTTCCATGGCGGAAACGAGCACGGAGCCCATGATGGCGAACTGGTGCAAGTGATGCGGTTCGCAATCGACGTTGGCACCCAGGTCCAGCATGTAGGTGGGACCGTTCTTTTGATTCGGCAAGATGCTGCAAATGGCCGGGCGATCGACGCCGGACATGGTTTTCAATACATAGCGCGACACGGCCATCAGGGCTGCCGTATTCCCGGCGGAAACGGAGGCTTGCGCCGCGCCGCTCTTGACCTGTTCGATGGCCACACGCATGGAGGAATCCTTCTTGCGGCGCAGGGCCACTTCCAGGGGATCGTCCATGGTAACTTGTTCGGAGGCATGCAATACCGACAGGCGCGGGTGCGTGTCGGCTTTATGTTTCTTCAGTTCGGCACGGATCACGTCTTCCAATCCAACAAGGATCAGTTCGGCTTCAGGCTCATGTTTTACGAAGGAAATTGCTGCGGGGATAGTGACTGAGGGACCATGATCTCCGCCCATACAGTCGATAGAAATTTTGATTGTCATTTGTGTTGATTCAATACCGCTGCGGGCGTGCGGCAAGATGTGAATCGGACTGGAGCATATGCAGGGCGCAACATGTCATGCACAGACCTGGACAGCGTGATTCAAAATGACGGGTGTGCAAGATGAATTGCAGCCGATAAAAAAGAAGAAGCGGCGCCACGCCGAATAACCACGCAACACCGCTTTCATCTTACCCAACAAAAACGTCGATTACTCGTCGTTTTTGGTCTTCAACACTTTGCGGCCACGATAAAAGCCGTTAGGGCTGATATGGTGACGCAGATGTGTTTCGCCGGTAACTGGCTCGACGCTCAATTGCGGCGCGACCAGGAAGTCGTGCGAACGGTGCATGCCGCGCTTGGAAGGGGTTTTCTTGTTCTGTTGAACTGCCATGATGACTCCTAATACATAAGTTCTAAAATTTTAGCACAATCGATTGGCAAATACATGCGAATCGAGTATCCCAGCGGCAAAGACTACCCGAAAATAGCCCGGACCGACATCGTTTATTACACTACATTTCACTACACTTGCCATACTCGATTACTACACGCGTTTGACACGTTCTTGACACGAGAACCTAGAAAACCTGTTGCGCTGCCCGCTCGCTACCGATATTAAAGGACCTCTTTACTGCTTTATTCTGGCTTCAAGTCCTTCAGTGCCGCAAACGGCGACTTCTTTTCAGTCTTGAGAGCATCGAGCTGCGCCGTATCGGGGCAGACGTCGTGTTTGGGTACCTGCGGCAGGGCCAGCAAGGCTTCATCTTCGATCAGGGCCGCGGCATCCATGCTGCGACTGCCGACGATCACGTCGATCGTTTCATCGTTGACGATTTCTTCGATCTCGTCCGCGTGCTCGTCATCCTTGCCCAGCATCAGAGTAGTCGTCGAATCAATTGCGTAAGCATACGGGGCCAGGCAGCGCTGGCAAACCAGCTGAACGGTGCCGTTGACCGACAAGGTCAGTTGTGGGTAGCCCAGCTTGCTGGTGCTGCCGACGATCTTCCAGGCGATCTCGCCGGAAGCATCTGCACAATCCTTGGTCAACCGGGTCATTTCAGCGACAGGAGTTACACCCTCGCGGCTCCCGCTGATACGACAAAAATCAAAGGCGTCGATCACAAAAGCATTCATTGGTAGAAAATTTCCCCGGAAAACCTGCGATAATAACAGGGTTTTCAGCGCCGAGTCAAAGCCTTAGCATCTTTTTGACGACTTGATTGCCGTATTCGCGACAAACTCAGTGACAAACTCAGTTATCAACTCATCAATATCGTCATGCCGCATGGGGCCTCAGTTATGGGCCCTGCGCCCTGGAATTTGCGTAAAATTCCCCTGATATCGACCAACGCGGCCATGCCGGCCGCCATCCACTACCGAATGATACCAACTTCCGCCCCATTGCGCTTGATTCTTGCATCGAGTTCGACCTACCGCAAGGAACTGCTGGAACGCCTGCGTCTGCCTTTCGAGGTGGCCGTGCCCGATCTCGACGAAAGCCCCCTGCCCGGTGAAAGCCCCAGCACCACGGCCCTGCGCCTGGCCCGGGCCAAGGCGCAGGCCGTGCTCGACCGCTACCCTGGCAGCCTCGTCATCGGCTCCGACCAGGTCGCCACCCTGGATGGCGCGCAGATCGGCAAGCCGGGCAACCACAGCAACGCCTTGCTGCAACTGCAAACCATGCGCGGGCGCCAGACCGTGTTCCATACGGCCCTGTGCCTGCTCGACGGGCGCCACGCGCCCGCCGTGGCGCAAGTGGAAGATATCCAGACCTTTGTCACCGTGCGCGACTTGCCCGATGCCGAGCTGGACGCCTACTTGCGCATCGAGCAACCTTACGATTGCGCCGGCAGCGCCAAGAATGAAGGCCTGGGCATCGCCCTGCTCGAACGCATCGACAGCGTTGACCCCACCGCCCTCACCGGCTTGCCGCTGATCGCCCTCACTAGCATGCTGCGCAAGGCGGGCGTGGCATTTTTCACATTTTAATCACCCTGGGGTCAGACCCGACGGGGGAGTGCGCTCCAGTGGAGCGCACTCCGATCCCGAAGGGACTGACCCCGGCCAATACAAAGCGAATAATATGACCGGCACCCTGTACCTGATCCCCAACCACCTTGGCCTGTCCGAAGGCGCTATCGATCCGCTGTCCCACATCATTCCCGAGCAGGTGCGGCAGATCACATCGCAGCTCGATTATTTCGTCGCGGAAAACGCCAAGACGGCGCGCGCCTTCCTGAAATTGATCGGCAACCAGCATCCGCTGGCCAAGCCGCTGCAGGAAATCACCATTTCCGAACTGAATGTGAATACTCCGGCGCAAGCGCTGGCCGGCTTGCTGGCGCCCTTGCTGGCGGGACGCGATGCGGGCCTCGTCTCGGAGGCGGGCGTGCCCGCCGTGGCCGACCCCGGCGCCGACCTGGTGCGCCTGGCGCATCAGCACGGCATTAAAGTACGCCCGCTGGTGGGCCCGTCGTCGATCCTGCTGGCCGTGATGGCCAGCGGCTTGAACGGCCAGAGTTTCGCCTTCAACGGCTACCTGCCCACCGATGCGGCCCTGCGCGCCAAGCGCATCAAGGAACTGGAAGTGCGTTCGCGCACTGAAAAGCAGACCCAGCTATTCATCGAAACGCCGTACCGCAACGCCGCCATGCTCGAAGCGCTGGTGGCGCAATGCGCACCTTCCACGTTGATCTGCGTCGCCACCGACCTGAGCCTGGACACGGAAAGCGTGCAGACGTGGAACGGCGGGCAGTGGAAGAAACAATTGGCGGCAGGCAAGGCGCCCGACTTCCACAAGAAGCCGACCGTGTTCTTGTTGTTGGGACAGTAATCGCTCGCCCATAAAAAAACGCCACGGTCGCATCAACCGTGGCGTTTTTTATTGCAGTACTGCCAAGTCGAGGATGACTACACTCTTCTTGTACCCGTATTTCTCTGACCGCCCTTGCCCGTCTCCAGCACGAACTTCGCGCCATCGTCGCGGCCCAGCACCTTCACCAGGTAAGGCATGACTTCGCGCAACATCGGCTCCAAGGTGTACGGCGGGTTCAAAATGAACATGCCACTGCTGTGCAAGCCGAAACCGTCCGGCGACGGCGTGTTGACCGTCAGGGTCACGTGCAGCCAGTCCGAGCAGGGCAATTGCTTGAGCTTGTCGGCGAACTGGCGCGATTCCATGCGCTGCAGCACCGGATACCAGACGGCATAGATGCCTGAAGGGAAGCGCACGAGGGCGTCGGCCAGGGTGTCCTTGACCTTGCGGTAATCCATCTTGTCTTCATACGGCGGGTCGATCAGCACCAGCGCGCGGCGCGATGGCGGCGGCAGCAGGGCTTTCAGGCTCTGGAAGCCGTCAGCCTTGGTGATCAGCACGCGCTTGCCGCGCACGCTCGGACGCTCACCCTGGGCCAGCGCATGCGCCTCGACCTTGCGGAAGTTGTCAGCCAGAATCTTGGCATCGGCAGGATGCAGTTCGAACAGGCGCAGACGGTCTTGCTCACGACTGACCTTGTCGGCGCAGTACGGCGACCCCGGGTAGTAGCGCATCTTGCCGCTCGGATTCATTTCCTTGATCAGCTTCATGTACTCGGCCAGCGAGGCCGGCAAGTCCGTGCGGTCCCACAGGGGCGCGATGCCCGTTTCGTACTCGGCATTTTTCGCAGCATAACCACCGTCGAGCGCATACACACCCGCGCCGGAGTGGGTATCGATATAACTATAGGCGGTATCTTTTTGATTCAGATATTGCAACAACTGAATCTGCACATAATGCTTCAACACATCGGCGTGATTACCCGCGTGAAAGGCGTGGCGGTAACTCAACATAAGCTGGCTAATTCCATAATAAAAATAAACAAAGGCGGGGCTGCGCTGACACCGGGCAGGACATGAAAACAGACTGGAGGAGTCAGGCTGCAGGACCAGGAAACAGCATGGACCAGCGTAATCAGCGCGCAATTATCAGCATTATCCACCAGAAAGGTGTATTACATCAAAAAACACCGCTAAACAAGCTCATGCATTCTCAGGACTGAGGGGGCCGGGCAAGGTAGAATACGCGCATCGGGCGCCCCGCGCCCATCCGCCTACTAATATATACAGCCATGCACAGCCTGACCCTCACGACCGATAACCGCGCCGACGTCGCGGCAGCCCTGGCCGGCCCGCGCTGGACGGTGGCCTGCCTGTGCGCGCTGTGGTGCGGCACCTGCGGCAGCTACCGCGCCACGTTCGAGGAACTGGCCGCGCGCCATCCGGATACCGTGTTCGTCTGGATCGACATCGAAGACCAGGCCGACGTGGTGGGCGACCTCGACATCGACAACTTCCCCACCCTGCTGATCCAGCGCGAGGACAACGTGGCCTTCTTCGGCACGGTGCTGCCCGACGGCGGCCTGGCGCACCGCATGGTGCAGGCGCAGCAAGCCCTCAGCGGGGATGAACTGGCGACGCTGGCCGGCAGCACGCAGGAGCGGCGCGACTGGCAGCGCGATTGCAATCTGCGTCACTTACTGGCCGCCACCCTGGCCTGAGCCACCTCAAGCCAGGCGCAGTGGCAGGCTGCGCAGCCGTTTCCCCGTCAAACTGAATACGGCGTTGGCCACGGCCGGCGCGATGGGCGGCGTTCCCGGTTCACCCACGCCTTCGGGATGCCCGGCGCTGGCGATGATGATGGTTTCCACCTCGGGCGTTTGCCCCATGCGCAGCACGGGATAGTCGTGGAAATTGCTTTGCTCCACTTTGCCATCCTTGAAGGTAATCTCGCCGCCCAGCGCCGCCGACAGGCCAAACAGCACGGCCGACTCCATCTGCTGGGCGATGATGTTCGGATTGACGGCGATGCCGCAATCGATGGCGCACACCACGCGCTGCACGCGGATCTCGCCATTTTCCACGGACACTTGCGCCACTTGCGCCACGATGCTGCCGAACGACTGGTGCAAGGCCACGCCATGCGCATGGCCGGGCGGCGGACTGCCCGCCTTGGCCACCGCCGCATCGAGCACGGCCAGGTGACGCGGATGCCTGAGCAGCATGGCGCGGCGGAAGGCGATGCCGTCCTGCCCCGCCGCGTGGGCCAGTTCATCGATAAAACTTTCCTTGAAGAATGCGTTGTGCGAATGCCCCACCGAGCGCCAGTAGCCGATCGGCACGGGGCTGTCGGCGATCACGTGGGCGATGCGCTGGTTGGCGATTTCATACGGCAAGTCGAATTCGCCTTCGGCCGTGGTCTTGTCCGGCCCCGCGCCGGGCAAGCCGAAATTGCGCTGCAGAAACTGGTGCGTGATGGAACCGCTGACGGATTTATTGTCCCAGGAAGCGATGCGGCCATGTTCATCGAGGCGTGCCGCAAAGCGCGCCAACGCGGCGGGACGGTACATATCGTGCGTTGTGTCCTGCTCGCGCGTCCACACCAGCTGCACCGGTGCGCCATCGCACTGTAGCGCAATGGCCACGGCTTGCGCCACCATGTCCACTTCTAGGCGGCGACCAAAACCGCCACCGAGCAGCAGCACTTCGATGGCCACATCCTTCGCATCGACGCCGGCCACCTTCGCCGCCACCTCGACGGCGATGCCGGGCGCCTGCGTCGAGACCCACAGCATCACCTTGCCATTTTTTACCTGCGCGGTGCAGTTGACGGGTTCCATGGCGGCGTGCGCGAGGAACGGCGCGCGGTACTCGGCGGTAAGCTGCCGCAAACCCTGCACGGCCTTGCCCTCGACCTCGCCGCTGGCGTGGTAGGCATGGCCCGCTTCGCTGTCGAGCAGACGGGCAAACTCCGCATACACGCCGGCGCTGGACAGGTTCGCTTGCGCACCAGCCTTCCACTGCGTCGGCAAGGCAGCGGCCGCCTGTTTCGCGCGCCACCAGGTGTCGGCCACCACGGCGGCACAAGAGACGCTGCGCTGCGCCAGGTGCGGCGTCAGGTCCAGCACTTTTGTCACGCCGGGCATGGCCAGGATGGGTGCCGCATCGAACGCGGTCAGGATATCGCCCAGGCGCGGCGGCAAATGCAGGGCCGCGTACAGCATGCCGGGCGGGCGCGCATCGATGCCGAAACGCGCGCTGCCATTCACTTTCGACGGCGTGTCGCGGCGCGGCGCCGGCTGGCCGATCAGTTTGAAATCCTGGGGCAGTTTCAGCACGGGCGTGCCCGGGTCGATGGCGGCGGCGCGCTGCGCCAGGCTGGCGTAGCTGGCGCGCCGGCCATCGGAATGGATCACCGCGCCATCCTGCGTGCGGCACTGCGCGGCCGGCACCTGCCACTGCGCGGCGGCGGCCCCCACCAACATCGCGCGCGCCGACGCCCCCGCCTCGCGCATGGGGCCCCAGCCATCCTTCACGCTGGACGAACCGCCCGTGACGATCACGCCCAGTTCGCGCGCCGCCTTGGCCACCGTCCACTGGGCCAGCGCCTTCAGGCGGCCCTGGTCGTCCGGGTGGAACGGCAGGCTATCCTTGAGCATGGCCACATTGCCGAAGATCTTGTCCATGGGCGCCTGGATCAGCTTGACGCTGCTCAAAGGCACGTCGAGTTCCTCGGCCACCAGCATGGGCAAGGCCGTGTGCACGCCCTGCCCCATCTCGCTGCGCGGCATGGCCAGGATCACCATGCCATCCGTGCCTATGGCCAGCCAGCCATTCAGCGCCACGGCGCCATCCTGGAGCGGCAGCGGCGCGTTGCCGTGCAGGCGCTGGCGCGGCGGCAGCACGCCCCAGCCCAGCACCAGGGCGCCCACGCCGGCCACGCCGAGACCCAGGCCGCCGAGCAGGAAGCGGCGGCGCGACGGGGAGGATTGTGCGGCCATGACTGTCCTTTATAGTGGTGAATGATCGATCCAGCGCTCCAGCATATCCTGTGCCAGCACCGGGCGGCTATAAAAATAACCTTGCGCCAGCTTGCAGCCATGGCGCAGCAGGAAGGCGGCCTGCTCTTCCGTCTCCACGCCTTCGGCAATCACCGACAAGTGCATGCTCTTGCCCAGCTGGATGATGGCAATCGCAATCGCTTCGTCGTTCACGTCCGTCGAGATATCCTTGATGAAGGAGCGGTCGATCTTCAGCGTCTGCACGGGCAGCTGCTTCAGATAGGCGAGCGAGGAATAGCCGGTGCCGAAGTCATCGATGGCCAGTCCCACGCCGATGGCATGCAAATCGTTGATGAAACCGAGCGCGTCGCCCGTGTTCATGATCACCGATTCCGTCACTTCCAGCTGCAAGCGCTGCGGCTCCAGCCCCGTTTCCTGCAAAATGTCGGCCACCATGCCGGCGATGCTGCCCCGCTCGAACTGTTTCACCGACAGGTTGACGGCCATCTTCGGCACGTGCAAGCCCTGCGCCTGCCAGCGCATCATCTGGCGGCAGGCTTCGTCGAGCACCCATTTGCCCAGCTGGTTGATGAAACCACTGTCCTCGGCCAGCGGGATGAAGCGCACCGGCGGCACCAGGCCCAATTCCGGGTGGTTCCAGCGCACCAGCGCCTCGACGCCGACCAGGCGGCCCGTGTCGATTTCCACCTGCGGCTGGTAATTAAGGAACATCTCATTTTTCTCGATCGAGCGGCGCAAAAAAGTTTCCAGGCGCAGGCGTTCGACGCCCTCGCCCGTCATCGACGGCGCATAGAAGCGGTAGCCATTGCGCCCGCGCGCCTTGGCCTGGTACATGGCCACGTCGGCATTGCGGATCAACATGTTCAAGTCCAGCGCATCGTCCGGATACAGGCTGATACCCACGCTGCAGGTGACGAACAATTCGTGGCCGGCCACCGTGAACGGCTGGTCGAACATGGTCATCAGCTTTTCCGCCACCTGCGTGGCGCCGTACTCGCCATCGACGCGCTCGAGCAGCACGATGAACTCGTCGCCGCCCAGGCGCGCCAGCGTGTCGCCTTCGCGCAGGCGGGCCGCCAGCTGGCCCGCCACCTTTTGCAGCAATTCGTCGCCCACATGGTGGCCCAGGGTGTCGTTGACATTCTTGAAACGGTCCAGGTCGATGAACAGCACGGCCAGCTGCTCGTGCTCGCGCGCGGCGCGCAGCAGGGCGTGCTGCAGGCGGTCGTGGAACAGCAGGCGGTTCGGCAGCGCCGTCAGCGGATCGTGGTGCGCCATGTGGTCGAGCTTTTCCTGCGACTCCTTGATCAAGGTGATATCGCTGAACACGCCCACGTAATGCGTGGTGTCGGCGCGCGCGTCGCGCACGGCGCTGATGGTCAGCCACTCCAGGTAAATCTCACCGTTCTTGCGCTGGTGCCAGATTTCGCCGCGCCAGAAACCGCTGGCCTTCAGCTCGTGCCACATGGCCTCGTAAAACGCCGCGTCGTGGCGCGCCGAGCGGTTCAGCGACGAATGCCGGCCCAGCGCCTCCGCTTCGCTGTAGCCCGTGATCTGCGTAAAGGCGGGATTGACGGTGACGATGATGCCATGCGCGTCGACGACCATCACGCCGTCGGCGATATGTTCCAGCACGGTGGCCGACAGGCGCAGCTTTTCTTCCGCTTCCTTGCGCGCCGTGATATCGGCATACACCCAGATGCTGCCTTCGTTGGGGCGCAGCGGATCGAGCGCGCAGCCGCTGACCAGCGCCCAGAACAGGCTGCCGTCGCGGCGCTTGTACTGGCGCTCCTCGCTGAAATCGCCGCCAGCGGCCAGCGCCGGATACTGGCGCTCGCCCGCCTCTTCGAAGTCATACGACGTCATGAACACGATGGCGGTTGAACTGCCCGTCATCTCGCCATGCCCGTAGCCAAACAGCTCCTCGCAGCGTCGATTGACGGAAATGATGCGCCGGTGGCGCACGAACATCACGCCGAACATCACGTTGTCCAGGATCGCGCTCTGCTCCGTCAGCAGCGCCTCGATGCGCATCTCGTGGTGCTTGCGCTGGCTGATGTCGGCAATGATGCCGTCAACCCAGATGACGCCCTGCTCGCCCGCCTGCGGCTGGCCATTCTCGGCCACCCAGCGCTCGATGCCGAAAGCGTCGATGATGCGGTATTCCAGCGCATACGGCCGCACCTCGAGCACCGCCTGGCGCACGCCGCGGCGGTGCTCGCGGCGGTCTTCCGGGCAGATCAGGTCGGCCCAGGCATGCGTGGTGCCGCGCATGAACTGGCGCGCCGGATAGCCGGCGATGTCCTCGATGGCGTCGCTGACGAAATCGATGGGACCGTCGGGCCGGTAGCGGAAGACGGCGCCCGGCACCTGCGTGACGATGGTGCGGAAACGCTCTTCGCGCTGACCCACATCCTCGAACAGCTGGCCGATGGCCGCGCGCATTTGCTCGAGCTGGGCCGTCAGGCGCCCCAGCTCGTCATTGCTGTGCGAGGCCAGCGGCGTGTCGAAATCGCCGTGCGACAGGCGGTCGGAAAAGCGCGTCAGGCGGCGCAGGGGTTTCAACAGGCGGCGGTTCAGGAACAGCACGATCAGCGCCATCGACACGGCCAGCTGCGCGCCCAGCACGAAAATATAGGACATCTGCTTTTCGTGCAGCTCCTGCTGGCTGCGCGCATCGTCCATCTCGACGACGATGTGGCCGATGCGTTCGCCGCGCACGAGGATGTCGCGCTCGGCGCGGTACAGATTGCCCACGGGCCGCTGCGGCGCCTGCAGACTGATGAATTCCGTGTCGCCCTGCCCCAGCACCTTCACCAGCAGCACGGCGCGGTCGCGCATCACCGACTCGACCAGCGAATGGGCCGATTCCGCATTCATATTCCACAGCGATTCCTGCATGCCCAGCGCCAGGATGTCGGCATTGCGCTGCAAGGCCTCGTTCAGGCTGGTGCGCGCCGACTGGCGTTCATGCACGCCAACCAGCAGATAGCTGCCGAAAATGGCGGGCACGACCAGGCCGCCAAACACCACCAGCAGCAAGGCGCCATAGATAGACGAGCCGTACAGCACGCGCAGGCTGGCGCGCAGGCGCTGATAGGGCGAATTAAACATGCGGCAACAGGGCGACAGGGATCAGGCAGGCGATCATGGAACTTTACAGGGGAATCCGGGTGATAAGGCGGGAAGAAACTTTTTCAGGAGCAATTATGCATGGAAAAAGCGGGGAAAGTCACCAATAAACACGCGCCAACGGCGACGTCATGCCATATAGACAGGGTTGAAAAACCACACGCGGGCTGGCGCGCCCGGCGAGCGCCAGCAGAAAAGCCCGCAGCTTGCTATCATCGCGCCACTTTACCTAGAGGAACTACCATGACCTTCTCCATCTACTCCGCTTCCGTCCCCGTCTTCAAACAGATCCTGGGCAGCCTGGCCGCCATCCTGGACAAGGCGGAAACGCACGCGCAAGACAAGAAAATCGACCCGAACGCCCTGCTGCAATTCCGTTTGTTCCCGGACATGCTGCCGTTCGTGCGCCAGATCCAGATCGCCACCGACTTCGCCAAGGGCTGCGGCGCGCGCCTGGCCGGCGTGGCCGTGCCACCGTATGAAGACAGCGAACAGAGCTTTGCAGAGCTGAAAGCGCGCATCGTGAAAACCATCGCCTTCCTGGAAAGCCTGCCGCAAGCGGACATCGATGGCAGCGAAACGCGCGCCATCACCACCGGCAGCGGCGAAAAGACCAAGCACTTCACGGGCCAGACGTATCTGTTCCACTACGCGCTGCCGCACTTCTTCTTCCACGCGACGACGGCCTACGACATCCTGCGCCATAACGGCATCGAAGTCGGCAAAAAAGACTTTATCGGCAGCTATTAATAGTTGACGCCAATAGTACCGGGGTCAGACCCTCAATGCCGTTCACACAAAAGTCATCGCTGACATGTGAGGGGGTCTGACCCCAGCAGTTGCTGCTGGCTTACCTAAGTATTCCTGCGTGGATAGCCTTGCGCCAGGATACGCACCCACACCACTTCCTTCTCTTCATCCGTCATCGACACCCAGTGGGCCACTTCCACCACCGTGCGGCCGCAGCCGCGGCAGATTTCATCGAAGGTTGTCGAGCAGACAGCCACGCAGGGCGTATCGGGTCGGGGCGGCAAGTCCTTGTCAGCCATCAGCTTACCTTCGGCAAGCCGAGCTTTTCCCAGCCTTCGACACCCAGCGCTTCCAGGGTGGCGATATTCTTGTCAAAGATTTCCGACGCTTCCGGGAATGCCTCGACGGCGCGCGCTATGCTGTCTTCGCGCAGCAGGTGCAGGGTCGGGTACGGCGAACGGTTGGTGTAGTTGCTGATGTCGTCTTCGAACGTCTCGGCAAACTGATAGTTCGGGTGAAAACTGGCCACTTGCAGTTCGCCGGCCAGGTGCATGTCTTCCACGGCTGCATCGGCCACATCGAGAAACTCGTTGTAGTCGAGGAAATCGTTCAAGGTGTACGGATGGATCAGCAAGGTCGTGTCGATCTGCTCGGGATCCGTGTCGGCCAGCGTTTGCAGCTCGTCCATCAGCATCGCCAGCAAATCTTCCGGATTGCCCGATTCGCACACCACATAGCGGATCTGCTTCTTGACGTGCACGGCCTTGGCGAACGGGCACAGGTTCAG
The DNA here is from genome assembly GCF_051380895.1 of Janthinobacterium breve. Lineage (NCBI taxonomy): Bacteria > Pseudomonadati > Pseudomonadota > Betaproteobacteria > Burkholderiales > Oxalobacteraceae > Janthinobacterium > Janthinobacterium breve. The sequence continues at coordinate 179,602 of NZ_JBNYXY010000005.1, forward strand.
GCCGATCACGGCCTTTTCCAGCCAGGCAACGGTATTGGCAATGATGACGGCGTTGTCGTCGTCGTGGCGCGGCGGGGTGTTCATATGCATGACTCTCTATTAATAAGGCGACCGGCAGCTGAATGGCCGGCCAAAGCCAAATTGTACGCACTCTTTGCGCAGTCTCATACTGGACGGCTGCCAAGCTTGCGCCACCCTCCTCACCATGTATGCTATAACAGCGGCCGAATCACGCATTGGGCAAATTAAATTTGCAATAATGACAGCATTTGCGAATGGAAACCCAGCCGCTTCCCACTTATTACTACTTATTGCCGCGTATTTCCTGTCATCATGCTGACATAAATCTTGACTCCGGCATGTGGATATACGTACACTCGCAGCTTAATCATGGGTCTGTCCGATGTTTCTCCGACGACAACAATGGAACACTATGCACGAAAACTCCTTTACATCTACCGTCCTGGCGGCATTGGCCCTGGCGCTTGCGCCCGCCCTCAGCCAGGCGTACGAAGCCGGTGTTGAGAGCGATAACGCGCCAGTCGCCGCCGCCGCACCGGCCCTGATCCCGATGACCGCCCAGGTCACGGCGAAACTCCCCACCCTCGACAACCGCCTGCAAAAGACCGACCGTCTGCTGAAAAACCTCAGCGACAATTCCGATCCGCTGCGCGAAGCCGACGTCTGGGGCCGCATCCGCAGCGGCTATGCGATTCCCGACATCAACAACCAGCTGGTGGCCAACCACGTCAACTGGTACGCTACCCGCCCCGACTACATCGCCCGCACGACGGCGCGCGCCTCGCGCTATATCTTCCACGTGGTGCAGGAACTGGAAAAGCGCGGCATGCCGACGGAACTGGCCTTGCTGCCGTTCATCGAGTCCGCCTTCAACCCGCAAGCGTTCTCCAGCGCCAATGCCGCCGGCATGTGGCAATTCGTGCCTGCCACGGGGCGTGATTTCAACCTCAAGCAAAATATGTTCAAGGACGAGCGCCGCGGCGTGCTGGCCTCGACCGATGCAGCCCTGACGTACCTGCAGCGCCTGTATGACATGTTTGGCGACTGGCAACTGGCGCTGGCCGCTTACAACTGGGGCGAAGGCTCGGTGCAGCGCGCCATCAAGAAAAACCAGGCGCTGGGCAAGCCCACCGACTTCGAAAGCCTGGCCGACCTGATGCCGGCCGAAACGCGCAATTACGTGCCCAAGCTGCAAGCGGTGAAAAACATCATCGCCAATCCGGCCCAGTTCGGCCTGACCCTGCCCGTGGTCGACAACCAGCCGTACTTCACGGCCATCGACAAGACCAGCGACATCGACATCACCGTCGCCGCCCAGCTGGCCGAACTGTCGATGGATGAATTCAAGGCCTTGAATCCGCAATTTAACCGCCCCGTCATCATCGGCGGCGAAAAGACCAAGATTTTGTTACCGCAGGAAAACGCCGCCAAGTTCACCACCAACCTGGCGCAATGGGGCCATGCCTTGTCAAGCTGGACCACGCACAAGATCACCAATGCGCGCGAACGCATCGAAACCCTGGCGTCGAAATTCGGCACCACGGCCGACGTGCTGCGCCAGGCCAACAACATTCCCCAGCGCACCAGCCTGCGCGCCGGCTCCACCATCCTCGTGCCGAAGACTTCTGCCACGATGAACAAGGATATCACCCAGGAAATCGCCGACAGCGCCACCATGCTGCTGGAAGCGGACCGTCCGGAACGGGCCGCCAAAGCACTGCGCCGCGTCGCCAAGGGCGGCAAGGTGCAAGCTGCGCCAATTTCTCTGGTGAAACCGCGCATCCAGCGCGGCGGCGGCAATAGCCGGGCAAAAGCGCGCCACTGATCGCCTTTTCCTTCTGAGACACGCCACCGGCCGCCACAGCTTTGCTGTCGCGGCCGGTTGTACATCAGCCACCCCGCCCACCCACCCAGACAGGAGTCGTCATGGCTTTCTTGCAAGGCAAAAAAATTCTCATCACGGGCCTGCTGTCCAACCGCTCCATCGCCTATGGCATCGCCAAGGCTTGCCACCGCGAAGGCGCCACCCTCGCCTTCACCTATGTAGGCGAGCGCTTCAAGGAGCGCATCACGGAGTTTGCAGCCGAATTCGGCAGCGAACTGGTGTTTGACTGCGACGTTTCCAGCGATGAACAGATCAGCGCCGTCTTCAGCGACCTGGCCCTGCACTGGGAACAGTTGGACGGCCTCGTGCACGCCATCGGCTTTGCGCCGCGCGAGGCGATCGCCGGCGACTTCCTCGACGGCTTGTCGCGCGACAGCTTCCGCATCGCGCACGACATTTCCGCCTACAGCTTCCCCGCCATGGCCAAGGCCGCCTTGCCCCTGCTGCATCCGGGCGCCTCGGTCCTGACCCTGACCTACCTGGGCGCCGTGCGCGCCGTGCCCTACTACAACACCATGGGCCTGGCCAAGGCGTCGCTGGAAGCGTCCGTGCGCTACCTGGCCGAATCGCTGGGCCCGCGCGGCATCCGCGCCAACGGCATCTCGGCCGGCCCCATCAAGACCCTGGCCGCCTCCGGCATCAAGGATTTCAGCAAACTCCTGGGCTTTGTGGCCGAACACGCCCCGCTGCGCCGCAACGTCACCATCGAGGAAGTGGGCAATACGGCCGCCTTTTTATTGTCCGACCTGGCGTCGGGCATCACGGGCGAGATTACCTACGTCGATGGCGGCTTTTCGCAAGTGATGGCGGTCAATCCCGAAGTGGAGTGACAGGGATGTGGCGCATGTGCCGGGCCTGTCCCGGCAAAACCTGCATCCACTGATGAACAAATACCGGCACAGGCGCCCCCGCTGCCCGACGACATCGCCGCCATGCTTGCCTGACTAGCGGCAAACTACGTAATCTTACTGATTTCGCATAGGAAACATATTCAAAACGTGGTAGGACTGTCGCTTCTTCCCATTTAGGCCGTGCAAAACGGCGGCAAATACGGTATAGTGTCGTTGTGCGCTGCAATATGTTCGCTTGAAGCGATGGCAACACCGCAGTAACATGCAATTACAAACTTAGCAGCTTCGCAAGCCTTAGCGCATCCACAGGATGCCGCTTATAAAGCCCTCCCGCCTTGTGTGTCGCACCTGACACCGTCCCGGCGCAAAGCTTTTGTGCCGAAATTTCTTTCTAGTTGAGTCATTTCGTTTTGGTTGGCGTTGCTATTTTGCGTTCTGCTTTTTGCAAGAACGCTGATTTTTACGAAAGAAAAGAATGACATTTGAATCCTTAGGCCTGCATCCGTCCATCATCGCCGCTCTGACCGAATCGGGCTACACCGCGCCAACCGCGGTACAGTTGCAAGCGATTCCAGCCGCGATCGAAGGCCGTGACCTGCTGGTCTCGTCGCAGACCGGTTCGGGCAAGACCGCAGCTTTCATGCTGCCGTCGCTGCACAAACTGGCCAGCGCCGAACAAAGCGCCGCCGGCAAGACGCCGAACCAGGAAATGCAAGCATCGCGCGCCCGCGGCGAGCGTCCACGTTTCAAGGCTGCCCAGCCAAAAATGCTGGTGCTGACGCCAACGCGCGAACTGGCACTGCAAGTGACCACCAACACCGACAAGTACAGCACCGGCATCCGCCGCATCAAGGCTGTGTCGATTCTGGGTGGCATGCCTTACCCTAAACAGATGCAATTGCTGGCCAAGAATCCTGAAATCCTCGTCGCCACCCCAGGCCGCCTGATCGACCACATGGACTCGGGCAAGATCGACTTCTCGCAACTGGAAATCCTGGTGCTGGACGAAGCCGACCGCATGCTGGACATGGGTTTCATCGACGACATCGAAAAAATCGTGGACGCGACGCCAGAAGGCCGTCAAACCATGCTGTTCTCGGCAACGCTGGACGGCGTGGTCGGCAACATGGCACGCCGCATCACGAAAAACCCGCTGGTCATCCAGATCGCCGGTTCGTCGAACAAGCATGAAAACATCACCCAGCGCGTCCACTTCGTCGACGATCTGTCGCACAAGAATCGCCTGCTGGACCACCTGCTGCGCGACGAAACGCTGGACCAGGCTGTTGTGTTTACCGCCACCAAGCGTGACGCCGACACCATCGCCGACCGCCTGAACATCGCCGGCTTCTCGGCTGCCGCCTTGCACGGTGACATGCATCAGGGCGCGCGTAACCGCACTCTGGACGGCATGCGCCGCGGCCAGGTCAAAGTGCTGGTCGCCACCGACGTTGCCGCCCGCGGTATCGACGTGCCGACGATCACCCACGTGTTCAACTACGATCTGCCGAAGTTCCCGGAAGACTACGTCCACCGCATCGGCCGTACCGGCCGCGCTGGCCGCAATGGCCTGGCCATCTCGCTGGTGAACCACGCTGAAGGCATGAACGTCAAGCGCATCGAACGCTTCACCAAGCAATTGATCCCGGTCAATGTCATCGAAGGTTTCGAGCCTAAGAAAACGGCGTCGGCACCACGTTCGAGCGCCCGTCCAGGCGGCTGGAAACCAGGCGACAACCGTGGCGGCGCGAAGCCAGCGCAACGCACGTTCAGCAAGCCAGGCGCACCACGCAAAGACGGCGCACCTAGCACGGGCGGCGGCTACAAGGGTTCCAACCCGCGCAGCACCGACGGCGCACGCCGCAGCTACGGCGACCGTTAATCACGGCGCACCGCCGCCAATAAGCGGCAGGCAATAAAAACGGCCACCAGATCACTCTGGTGGCCGTTTTTTTATGCCCGGTGCAGTTACTTCTTCAACACCTTCTGACGCGACAGCTTGCGCAGCTTGGCTTGTTCGAAACGCACTTTCTGCTCCGGCGTATCGAGCGCCAGCGGCGGCACGGCCACCGGCTTGCGGTTGGCATCCACGGCCACCATCGTGAAATAGCAGCTGTTGGCATGGCGCACCAGGCGCTGCTGAATGTTTTCCGTCACCACGCGGATGCCCACTTCCATCGAGGTCGTGCCCGTGTAGTTGATCGAGGCGAGGAACGTCACCAGCTCACCCACGTGAATCGGCTGCAAGAACATCACCTGGTCCACGGACAGGGTCACCACATAGCTGCCCGAGTAGCGGCTGGCGCAGGCATAAGCGACGCTATCGAGATATTTCAGGATGGTGCCACCGTGCACGTTGCCGGAAAAGTTGGCCATATCGGGCGTCATCAAGACCGTCATCGTCAGTTCGTGGGCCGACCAGTTCATCGCGCTGTCCAAAGTGTTCTCCAAAGGGGAAGTAAGAAAAAGAGTGGGGATGTGAAAACCGGCCCCAGGGGCCGGTGGCAGAGCGCAGAGTCTATCCCAGTAGGGAGCGTCTTCTGCTGGCAGCGCATCAGGAGCGCGGACAAGGCGTGAGGAGGACGCGTGGCAAGCCACGCGACGACGAACAACACAGTCCCCGCTTCTGAGGGGCGCCGGCAGAGGATGTATTCATCTACTGGGATAGGCTCTTAAAGGCCCAGGGTGTCGATGTCGGCCAGCGAGTCGCGGCCCTTGTCGGAAATGTCGTGCCCCTCGCCTTCGGCGCGCGCCACGATGTGGGCTTTCTTGCCCAGGAAATAGGCCACCTCCGTGTCCAGCTTGGTCAGCGGATCGGCGGCGACGGCGCGCAAACCCATGATGCAGCGGCGCAGGAAAAGCAGTTGTTGTGCTTTCTCGGTGATGGACAGGCGGCCATCGCGGGCGTAGCTGAGCAGCTTCAGGCCGGACAGGCGCTTCGCATTGCGGGCAACGCAAGCACTGGGGCGCTCGGTCTTGATACCGCGCGCAACTTGCTCCAGCGCGTCATATTCATCGGTTGTTAATTTCTCGTTCTTCATTACTTTTCCATAAAAGGCCAGGTGTTCGGCCCCCATGGTACGCGCCCCGCTGCGCATCGGCAACAGGCAACGTGATTCAGTCGCCGCCCACCCCACTGACGGCGTGCTGAGAATGCGCGTGGAGCACGCTTATTTGTAGGTGCGCAGCAGCAGCCACGCCAGGCCGCAACCGGCCACGGCGCCCGCCAGGGCCAGCGCTGCGAGGTTTTTACTGGTGATCACAGGGCGCCGGCCCAGGTAGATTTTGTTATGCAAGGAATTGCCCATGATGGTCTCCTGTACAAGAATTTTTATGATGTCTCATTATAAGAACAGAATCGTGACGGCCGCATGACACACAGCAGTTAGCGCTTGATTTGTATCCACTCGGCAACGTTTATTGGCATTTTTGTTGTTTAAATGGCGTGGCAATCCCGCCGCCTGCGCAATCCATTTCCGACTAGAAATAAACAGCGCGCGACAGCGCATGGCCGCGCAGGTGCGCGACGACTTGCTCTCAGCCCATCTTGACGGGCGGCGCCGGCGGCGTCGGTTCCTCGACGGGCACAGGATCCGTGTGCGGCGGCTTTTCCGGCGGCGGCGTCAAAGGATCGCCTTCGGGCAGCGGCGGGATATCCGGTTCAGGCGTGCTGTGCGCACGCAACGGGGCAGGACGGGATCGTGGCTGCATGGTGACCTCCTTTGCCCCACTGTAGCCGATGACGGGGAAGACTGGCGCCCGCGAGCCGCGCCATGGGCCGAGTAAAACGTCGATTTTTTTTACACAAGCGCGAAAAACGGCATACCTGTTTTTATAAGCTGTTGAATTTAAATACAAATATTATATGGTACGAATTCTGCTTCAAGGGCGTATGAGGTTATCTGAGGCAGCCGCCACAGTGACCTGGTCCGAACAACCCTCACGCTGAAGGAAATGCCATGAAACCGCTGTCCTCATTCCTGCGTTTCGCTCTCTCCGCGGTCGCCATCGGCGCCGCGCTGATCAGTGCTCCCGCACTCGCCGGTCCTTTGTTTACCGTCAATGAAGGTTCCGTCCCCGGTACCGCAGCCAATCTGGTTGTGGCCGACCGCATCAGCTTTGAATATCATGCGCGCGTCGAACAAACCATCGTTGGCGGTTTGGGCGGTGGCAACGATCCCTTCATTGAAACAGGCTTTCTGACCAAGGCCGCTTTCGGCAGCCCCAATGGCGGCAGCGTGCAATCGCAACTGAACTCCCTCAATGGTTATGGCATGTATGGCCTGTTCACCATCACCGGTCAGTCGAGTGGTTTGGCTTCCGGTATCCACGCCAACTTTCAAACCATGACCATGACGCTGTACATCGACCCCAACCAAGACACGTCGCTGTCGGTCAGTAACATAGCAGGCTCGCCGGTGAATGTGGGTGGCGTCTCCGGCGATGACTATGCGATCGTGACCTACACGCTCGATCTGGGAGAAGCACGCATTGTCGCCGGCCTGGCCCAAGGCGACTTCAAGGCCTTGCTTAACGCCACGCTGACGCCGCAAGGACAGTTGTTTTTCGTCAATCCCAACCCGTTTTTCCCATTGGAGTCCCTCAGCGGGAATACGAACAGCTTCATCGGTGGCAGCTTGACCAACAGTTTCATTGCGATGGCCGACGGCGGCGGTCTGGAATTATTTCAAACAGCTGTACCTGAGCCAGGCACCATCGCACTGCTCGGTATCGGCCTGTTTGGCCTGGGCATGACTGCGCGCCGCCAGCAAGACAAGCAGCGCCAGGCTTGACATGCGATCATCCGGTTTACAAGCCGCTGATGTCTTCAGCGGCTTTTTTCGCTACGGCAGTCAGCCAACGCCGGCCGTTCACGCATGCGTCCTCGCGTCGACCGGCGCCACCAGCAAGTCCGGCAGCGGCCGGCGCAAGGAGCGCGCCTGGGCCGCCGGGCCGGCGCCGATGCGGCCAAGAAACACGGCCCGCTCGAGCACCACCGCACCCAGCACGGCCTGGCATTGCAGCGCCAGCTCCTGCGCCAGCTCCAGCATGCCGTCGGTGCGCGAAAAGACCCGCCGTTCATGCACATAACGGGCGAAGATCAACGGCGTCAGTTCCGGCTGCAACTGCAGGCCCAGCTGCGTAGCCGTCAGCCAGAAGCGCTGCATGGCGCGGCCCGCCGCCACATAATCGTCGATATGGCGCGGCGGCGCATCGGCCAGCAACACGAAATGCGCGGCGCAATACAAGCCTGGCAGCAAGTCCATCTGCAGGCGCGGCGCAATGGTACCCGCCAGCCAGGTATTGAAAAAATCCACGCGGCGCCAACTGTGCATGACCCACCGCATCAGCCGCGCCGTCATCGGGTCGACGCCCAGCGCCTGCTCCGGGATGCGGTCGCTGCTGAAGCGCGCGCCCCACTCGATCACGTCGCGGTGTACCTTGTGCGCTTCGGGCATGGTCAGGCGCAGCTTCGCATTGTCGAACATCAGGCGCGCGAAGGCCAGGCGCGCGCGCCAGCCTTCGAACCACTGCACCGCGTAGCCAGGCGGCAGGCTGGCCGCCAGCGCCGCCTTTTCGCTGGCGCGCAGGTGGCGCGTGCTGAGCCGTCGACGCTGCACGCTGCGCTGCGGCAGGAGGGCCGCCAGCGGGTCGGGCAACATGCCCGGACTATCAACAAAGTGCACGTCAAACGTGGGCAAGGTATCGGGCAAGCCGCCGCGCCGGCGCGCTTCCATGCGCAAGCCATGGCTGCTGGCCGCCAGTGCCATGCTTTCGAGCAAGGCGCCCAGCGATAGCTGGCTGGGATGGCCGTCGAGGTCGTACACGCAATGGCTGCGCGTATCGAAGCCATGCACGACGACATGGCGCTGCGCCACGACTTCAAAGCGCCACGGCTGCGTATTGTCGCCGCTGGGCGCCCAGCGCGCCTGGTCGAGGATGTTTTCCAGCACAGAATCGATCTGCGCGATCAGCGGTGCTTGCGCCATTTATGCCCCCTGCGCCGCGCGCCGGCGCTTGATGATGGCCATCGTCAGCCGTTGCAGCGGATGACGGTTGCCGCCGGGACGCCAGGTATGCACGAGCTTGTTGCGGTAGGCGTCGAAATGCATGCCGTGCGGCGCCGCCATGACCTTGCCGCGTTTCAACAAGATCTTCAGCGCCTCGGTGGCGGCCGCGCCCGCGCACAGCTGGCAGCCCATGATGGTTGACGGCCCGCGCCGCTCCTTCAGGTTGATGGCCGACGGGTCGACCAGGTAAGGGCCATGCAAGCCGGCCGGCGCCAGCCCGACGAGAAAACGCAAAGCTTTTTCTTCTTCAGGCAAGTCTCCCCAGCCAAAATACTCTTCGAACGTCATGCCGCCCGGCATGAAGCTAAGCACGGCCGTGCCCATGCCCAGCGGCGCGGCCGTGATGGCAGGAATGCCCAGGCGCGCGCAGCTGGCGAAGGTGGCCTGACGCGCGGGAAAGGCAAAGAAATCCAGGCCATCCACATACAGGTCGACACCGGCAAAAAACTCAGCCAGATTGCTGTCATGTATGCCGTCAGGAAATTGTTTAATCTCCAGTTCGGGATTGATATCACGCGCCATCTGCGCCAGCACGGCCACCTTGGGCTGGCCCAGGGTGGACATCATGGCGCCGGCCTGGCGATTGAAGTTGGCGATATCGAAAGTGTCGAAATCGGCGATGTGAAAAGCGCCGATGCCCAGGCGCGCCAGGGTCAGCAAATGCACGCCGCCCACGCCGCCCATGCCGGCAATGGCCACGCGCTTGCCGCGCAAGTTGTCCTGCTCCGCCTGCGTGACCCAGCCCAGGTTGCGGGAAAACGCCGCCTGATAGGAAAAACCGTCTGTCATGCTTACCCCTTCTCTGCATCCCCAAGGGAGCAAGAATAGTTTGACAGACGGTCGGGCGATAAGTTCCCGCTATGAGAACGGCTTAGCGCGCCAAACGGCGCTGCGCTGCCGGTGCCGCGCGCGAGGGCGCCGCCGCCTGCCGCGCCACTGCGCCCACCTTGAACACGCTGACGATCTGCGCCAGCCCGGCCGCCTGCTCGTTCATCGCCTGGGCCGCCGCCGAAGCCTGCTCGACCAGGGCCGAGTTTTGCTGCGTCATGTTGTCCATCTCGACGATGGCCTGGTTGATCTGCTCGATACCGGCGCTCTGCTCGGCGCTGGCAGAGGAAATCTCGGCCACGATATCGGTCACATGCTGCACGCTGGAAACGACTTTTTCCATCGTCTCGCCCGCCAGCGCCACCAGTTTTTCACCGGCGCCCACTTGCTCGGCGGAACTGTCGATCAATAGCTTGATCTCCTTGGCGGCGGCGGCCGAGCGTTGCGCCAGGTTGCGCACTTCACTGGCGACGACGGCGAAACCACGGCCCTGCTCGCCCGCGCGCGCCGCTTCCACGGCGGCGTTCAAGGCCAGGATATTCGTCTGGAAGGCGATACCGTCGATGACGGCGATGATGTCGCCGATCTTTTTCGACGAGGCATTGATGGCACCCATGGTGTCGACCACCTGGCTCACCACGCCGCCCGCCTGGCTCGCCACTTGCGAGGCGGAGATGGCCAGCTGGTTGGCCTGGCGCGCATTGTCCGCATTCTGGCGCACGGTGGAGGTCATCTCTTCCATGGTCGAGGCCGTTTCTTCCAGGGATCCCGCCTGCTGCTCCGTGCGCACCGACAAGTCATGGTTGCCGGAAGCGATTTCACCCGATGCCGTGGAAATGGCATCGGCATCGTTGCGCACCTGGCTCACCAGGTGCGCCAGGTTGTCGCGCATGGCCTTGATCGCCATCAACAGGCTGTCCGTGTCGCCCGGGCGCGTATCGATGTGCGTGGTCAGGTCGCCCTTGGCGATTTGCGCCACGATGGCCGCTGCATAGTCGGGTTCGCCACCCAGCTGGCCCAGGATGCGGCGCAGCATCAAGGCCGCCAGGCAGCCCACCACCAGCATCAGCGCGCCGCCGATGGCCAGCAGCACGCCGGCCTGGGCCCAGAACTTGTGGTTGATGTCATCGATGTAGGTGCCCGTGCCGATCAGCCAGTCCCACGGCGCAAATTTCACCACCGCATACATCTTCGCCACGGGGTCCGTCACGCCCGGACGCGTGCCGTCCGCCTGCACCAGGCCGATGCGGCTGTTGGCCAGCGCTGCGCGGTAGCGGTCGCCCGACTGCTGCATGTTCTTTTGCGGCGTGCCGATGCGCGACGCATTCGGATGCACGTACAGCAAGTCGGTACTGAAATCGCGCACAAAGTAATACATCTCGTCCTTGACGAAGCTGCCGATGGCCAGCTTGGCCTGTTGCTGGGCCTGTTCACGCGTCAGCTTGCCCGACTGTTCCAGCGCATACGCCTTTTCCACCGATGCATTGGCCAATTCCACCAGCACCGTCAATTGCTCGACCCTTTCGGCCATCATGGTCTGGCGCAAGGAATACAGGGAAAACGAGGCGATGAGGACGATGCCCAGCAAGGTGCTGAAACACAATAAAAGAATGCGCGAACGGAGAGTCATGGGTACCTGGGAAGTCAATATAAAATTTAATTGCCCGATAGAAATCTTTTCAGAAAAGCAAAACGGGCGGCGCTACCGGGCTGTGCCCGGCAGGCACCGCCCGCTGTAAGTCATTGTTGAAGGTGTCAGGCCAAGGCTTCCTTGGCCGCCTCTTCCGGCGTCAAGCCGTCGTAGAACTGGTCGGTAAACCACTCGACCTGCTCTTCGATGTGGTCCTGTGCCTGCGCCACGGTGGCGCCGCCGGCCACGAGGAAGCCTTCAACCTCGATACACCAGTTGATCAATTCCAGGGTTTCCGGATCGAGTTCTTCTTTCTTAGCCATCGTGCATTCCTTGCTTGTTAAATTGCGATCACATCCATCTGCAGCAGTTTAACAGCTTCGCCGCCCTGCTGCCCCTGCAATGCAACAATGAAGATTACTTAGATGCAACTTTTTTACGTTCCGGATACAGCACCACCTGCACATAATTGTGCAGGTCCAGGTAGCGCTGCGCCGCCTGTTTGACGGCTTGCGGCGTGATGGCGCGCACGCGCTGCTCGTAGCGCAGGATCTGCGCGGGATCGCGGCCCTGCGTCACCGAACCCATCAACTGATTCATCCAGTAATTATTTTCCCGCAAGGATTTCTGCTGGCGCGTGATCCAGTTCAGCTTGACCTTTTCCAGGTCGGCCACGGACGGTCCTTCCGCTTTCATCTTGTTGATTTCAGCAAAGGCGGCGGCGATCACCTTGTCCACGTTTTCCGGCCCCGTCGGCAAGTTCAGCGCCACCGAATAATGGCCGTACGGATGCTGGCCCATGGAAGTTTCAAAGCCGCCGCCATAGATCATGCTCATCTTTTCGCGCAACACTTCGATGACTTTCAGGTTCAACACCTCGCCCAGCGCCTGCAAGGTCAGCTTTTGCTCGTCCGAATACGCCGCGTCGCCATTGAAGGTGATGGAAATCGTGCTCTTCGGCTCGCTACCCATATAGATATCCTTCTTGACGATCCCTGCCACCGGGCGCATGCCCACGTCGCGGTAGGCGTGCGGCACCTCGGCCACGGGCAAGGTGCCCAGGTAGCTGGCGATCAGCGGCTTGATCTTGTCGAGCTCGAAGCTGCCTGCGAAGATGAAGGTCATGTCGCGCGCGCTGGAAAAGCGCTGGCGGAAGATTTCCAGCGAGAGGTCCAAACCCACCTTGTCGAAATCGGCCGCGCGCGGCACGCCATCGACGCGCGGGTTGTCGCCAAACGTGGCGTGCTGGATGGCATCGTAGAACACGGCTTCCGGCTGCGCCATGCTGTTTTTCGCCAGGTCCTGCTGCTTGCCGATGAAGGACTGGTACAGACCCGCATCCTTGCGCACGTCATGGAAATACAGCGTCACCAGTTGCAGCATGGCTTCCACGTCGGCGCTGCTGGCCGAACCGCCAAAACCTTCGCTCAGTTCGCCCAGCGAGGCGCCCACATTGACCGTCTTGCCGGCCAACACTTTTTGCAAGTCCAGCGGCGCCAGGTCCTTCAAGCCCATGCTGCCGACCACCGCGCTGGCATAGCGGGCGTTGTAGATATCGGCGTCGCCGAACAGGGACTGGCCGCCGAAACGGGTCGAGCCCATCAGCACCTGGTCATTCTTGAAGTCCGTCGGTTTCAGCAACACGCGCACGCCATTGCCCAGGGTCAGCTCCGTCACGCCGATGGCGCTATTCAACTTTTCAGCGACGATGCTGCCACCGGCCGGCGGGCCATCCATCAGCTTGCTGGCCAGGACTTTTTCCGTGCGCGGCTCGACCTTCTGCCGCTCGGCTTGCGCCACAGCGTCGAGCAATTGCTGCTGCGTCGGCACCGTCGAGGCCGTATCGCCCGCTTTCGGCTCGGCGCCCATGAAGACGACGAGTTTCTTTTGCTGGTCGGGAATCACTTTGGCGACCGTCTCATTGATTTCCTGCAAGGTCACCTGCGGCAAGAGTCCCTGCGCATACATCAGCTCGTTGGCGATGCCGGGAATGGCTTCCTGTTCCAGGAAGTTGCGCGAATACTCGGCCACGAAGCCGGACGAATCGGACTTGTCGCGCTCGCTGTAGGCGCGCTCGTAGTTGCGCAGCATGTTCTTGCGCGCGCGGTCCAGCTCATCCTGGCTGAAACCGAAGCGGCGCGCCCGTTCATCTTCTTGCACCAGCGCGTCGACGGCCGGCTGCACGCCGCCCTTGCCCAGCAAGGCATACGCGCTGAACGACTCGTAGCCGCGCACCAGCTTGCCCATGCTGCTGCCGCCCTGGATGAAGGGCGGGTTCGCCTGCTGCGTCAATTCCTGCATGCGCGCGCTGAGCATCTGTCCATACAGGTTTTCAATCATCTGGCGACGGTAGTCGGCAATGCTGACGGGTTCCTGCGCGGCGCGGATCGGGTAGCGGATGAAGACGGTGTCGTCCGGCGCTTCCTTGTCCGTGATCACCAGCGCTTCCGTCTGCGAGCGCTGCGGCACTTCCGCGTACAGGCGCGGACGGGGTTTCGCCGGGTTTTTCAGCTTGCCGAAATGCTGCTGGATCAGCTTTTCAGCCTGTTTCGGTTCCACATCACCGACCACCATCACGGCCATCAGGTCGGGCCGGTACCAATCCTTGTAGAAACGCTTGATGGCTTCCGGCTTGAACGTTTTCAAGACGGATTCCTTGCCGATCGGCATGCGTTCCGCATAGCGCGACCCGTTCAGCAACTTCGGATACAAGACCTTGTTCATGCGGTCGCTGGCGCCCTTGCCCAGGCGCGCCTCTTCCAGCACGATGCCGCGCTCGCTGTTGATGTCGGCCGGATTGAATTTCAAGCCATGCGCCCAGTCTTCCAGCACGAGAAAACCCTTTTCCAGGTTGTCCTTTTTCGTCGTGGGAATCGGCAGCACATACACGGTTTCATCAAAACTCGTGTAGGCGTTCAGGTCGGCGCCGAACTTCACGCCGATCGATTGCAAATAGGAAATGAGCTCATTGCGCTTGAAATGCGTGGAGCCATTGAAGGCCATGTGTTCCGTGAAATGCGCCAGGCCTTGCTGGTCATCATCTTCCAGGATGGAACCGGCTTTCACCACCAGCCGTAATTCCACTTTCTGGGCGGGACGGGCATTTTTCTTGATGTAATAGGTCAAGCCGTTCGGCAATTTTCCGACGGTCACTTCTGGCGCCAGCGGCAGGGGATCGGTCAAACGGATTTCTGCCTGGGCCATGCAGGCGCACGCCAGCAAGACGGCGCCCGAGATCAGGCGTAATTTACTCAGCTTCATGTATTCTCAACGGTAAGATTCAGTAAGCGTACCTTACACTGAAATCGTCTTTCCGCCATTAAAAACAGCTTAGGAAAACCTGCTTTCCCCAGGCAACTTTGCCGAATAGCACACTCAACAGTGCCCTGCCAGGTTCTTTCAATTGTGCTAAAGTATTGCCGCCGGTCATGTGGACCGGCACAACAATACGTCTTCGGGGCGGGGTGCGATTCCCCACCGGCGGTAAGACCGGCAACGGTCAAGCCCGCGAGCGCCTGTCAAACGTCGTTTGACAGGGTCAGCAGATCTAGTGCAAACCTAGAGCCGACGGTATAGTCCGGATGAAAGAAGATGTGCAGTAAACGCGATGTCCCATCGACCTGTCGATGCGGCCGGCTGCGTCTATTCGCTTGCCCTGCAGCGTTTTTCGCTTATGCGAGGAGCGTTTCACCATGTTAGTCAACAGCTATACCCTGCTTTCCAAGGACCTGGAAGGTCGCATTCAATCCGCACTGGCCGCCATGCGCGCCGGCATTCCCGTCATCCTGCTCGACGATTTCGACCGTGAAAACGAAGCCGACCTGATCCTGTCTGCCGAGAAACTCACGCACGAAACCATGGCCTTGCTGATCCGCGAATGCAGCGGCATCGTCTGCCTGTGCCTGCCCACGGACGTCGTCAGCGGGCTGGAATTGCCGCCCATGTCGCCCGACAACGGCAGCCGCTACGGCACGCCATTCACGGTCTCCATCGAGGCGCGCGACGGCGTCACGACGGGCGTGTCGGCCGCCGACCGCGTGACCACCATCCGCGCCGCCATCGCCCCGAACGCCAAGCCCGCCGACCTGGTGCGCCCCGGCCACGTCTTCCCCCTGCGCGCCGCGCCCGGTGGCGTGCTTGAGCGCCGTGGCCACACGGAAGGCTCCGTCGACCTGTCGCGCATGGCGGGCCTGAATCCGGCCGCCGTGCTGTGCGAGCTGATGAATCCGGATGGCACCATGATGCGCGGCGACGATATCGAACGCTTTGCCGAACTGCATGGCATGCCGATTCTGACCATCGAAGAACTGGTGGAGTGGCGCAGCACGCGCGGACAATAAGCTTGCTTCAGGCGGCGGCTGCCGCCTTCGGCACATGCACATGGCGGTACACGAGGCACGCCGCCAGGCCATACGCGACGGCAATCGTCGCGTAGGCCAGCGGCAAGCGCAGCGACCAGTCCTGCACCATGTGCAGGATGCTGCCGATCAGGGCCACCCCCACCAGCGCGCCAATTTGCCGGTTCGCATTCAGGGCCGCCGCCGCGCTGTTCGCATGCTGCTTGCCGGCCACCCGCATCACAGTGGCCGTCATGGCGGGAATGGCGATGCCAATGGCCACGTTCATGACGGCCGTACCCAGCGCCAGCAAAGCGTACGGCGTGCCGGGGCGCAGCCCCATCAGCAGCAAGGCCATGACTGCGCCTACCAGCAAGCCTAGCAGCATCGGCAAGCGCGTGCCATGACGCGCCGCAATGCTGCCTGCCATGAAGTTCCCTACCGTGTAGGCCGCCATCATGGGCAGCAGGCGCAAGCCCGACTGCAAGGCATCGGCGCCGCCAGACTGCTGCAGGAACAGGCTGAGTAAAAACAGCTGGCCGAACACGCAGAAATTGATCAGGAATCCCACGCCATTGGCCGCGCCGAAGCTGCTGCTGTGAAACAGTGCGCGCGGCAACAGCGGATGGCTGCCGCTGCGCTCGCGCCGCAGCAACTGCCAGGCCGACAACAGCGTCAATACCCCCGCCGCCAGCACGCCGGGCGACAGCCAGTCCAGCACGGGCCCTTCGATCAGCACGAAACTCAGGCCCGCCAGCGCCGCCACGCCCAGCGCATGACTGAACAGCGACAAATCGCGTAGCTGGCGCGCCGGTGCGGCCAGCAGCAACTGCGCCATGACGATGGCCAGCACGCCCAGCGGCACATTCACCCAGAACACGCTGCGCCAGCCGAACTGGTGCACGAGAATGCCACCGATCAGGGGGCCGGACGCGCCAGCCACGCCCACCAGCGCCGACCAGGCGCCCAGCATGCGCGTACGTTCGCGCTCGTCGTCAAAGCTGTGCGTCAGCAAACTCAGGGAACTGGGCATGAACAGGGCCGCGCCCGCGCCCTGCAACAGGCGCGCGGCCGTCAAAAAATGCCCGTCGGGCGCGGCGCCGCACAGGATCGAGCCGAGGATGAAGACGCCCAGGCCGCCCTGGTACACGGCTTTCGGACCATAGCGGTCGGCCAGCGCGCCGCCGGCCAGCAGCAGCGCGGCAAACGTCAGGGTGTAGCCGTCGACCACCCAGACCAGACCCGTCAGCGGTATGGCCAGGTCGAGCGCGATATCGGACAGCGCCACATTGACGGCCGTGACGTCGAGCATGGCCATGACGAAGCCGAAGGCCAGGGTCAGCAGGATCAAGCCGTTGGCGCGGCGTGGTGGAATGTCAGACATGGTTTTTTCCTTGCAAGGACAGCGGGGCAGTCATTATGCGAGCGTTGCATGATGCAGTAAACAGGCATAAAATCGGCACATCGATGCAAAAATGCATCACAAATATGAAATGGAAATCACTCATGGACTGGGATAACGCGCGCATCTTTCTGGCCATCGGCCGGGCCGGCACCCTGCGCGGCGCGGCGGCCCTGCTGCGCATCGACCAGGCCACCTGCGGGCGCCGCCTGGCCGCGTTGGAAAGCTCCCTGGGCGCCACCCTGTTCCTGCGCACGCCATCGGGCTACGTGCCCACGCCGGCCGGCGAACTGGCGCTCACGGCTGCCGAAGCGATGGAACGGGCGGCGGACAAGCTGCAGCGCGAGATGCTGGGCGTCGATAACCGCCTGTCCGGCCTGGTGCGCGTGGCCACCACGGACACCATGGCCAGCCATTTCGTCATCCGCGCCATGCAGCAGCTGCATGCGGCCCACCCGGACATCCGCATCGTGCTCAACGTGGCGCCCGCGCTGGCCAGCCTGACGCGCCGCGAAGCGGACCTGGCCGTGCGTGGCGTGCGCCCCACCGACCCGGACCTGATCTCGCGCCACCTCGTCAAGCGCAGCCTGGGCCTGTATGCATCGAAAGCCTACCTGGCCGAACGGGGCGAGCCCGTGCGCGGCACGGCGCTGGCAGGCCACGACATCGTCATTTACCACCATTCAGTGACGCCCCGCCATGGCGAGAAAATCGCCGGCGAGCCCATCGCCAACGCCAAGGTCGCCATGGAAGTGAACTCGGCGGCGATGCTGCAGGAAGCCACGCGCGCGGGCCTGGGCGTGGCCGAGCTGGCCACCCACCTGGGCGACATCGACCCGCAGCTGATGCGCATCTGGCCCGAGCGGGCGGAAGCGTACGACGTATGGCTGGTCATGCATGCCGACCTGAACCGCTCTGCCCGCGTGCGGGCGGCGGCCGATGCGATTATCGCCAGTGTGGGCAGCCCGGCAGCCTAGCCGCACATAATCATTCTCAAAAGAAACTTTATTTCTTATGAGTCTGATAAAATTCGCAACCCCGTCGCGTACAGCCGCCGCCACGCCGCCGCGGGATCCCTCAATCCTCATGGAGAATTTTTATGCTTATCTGGCAAGGCTTCGGCATACTCGGCCCCCTTATCTGTTTTATCGTCGTACTGGCCGCGCAAGCGCTGTTTGGCGCCACCCTGGGCGAGGCCTACACGAAGAGCCACGCATGGACCATGGCCCTGGCCTTCCTGCTGGCAGCGGCCGCCAGCTGGTGTGCAGGCGTACGCCTGAACAGCGCGCCCGGACGCGAACTGATCGACCCGGCCACGCAGGAACGCGTGATCCTGCGCCAGCGTCACACCCTGTTCTGGATCCCGATGCAATACATCGCCGCGCTGATGGTCGTGATGGCCGGCTTCGCCCTGTTCGAATAGGCGCGCACGCCAGACGTGCCCGGCGGGCGGACGGATGTTAAGATGCCATCATGACCCTATCCGTCTCCCTCATCATCAGCCTGCGCCGCCTGCACCGGGCCACCATGGCCTGGCTGGTCAGCTGGTGGCGCATGCTGCATTTTGCCACCCTCGTGTTTTCGCTGGCGCTGTCGCCATCGAGCTATAACCGCGACAACCGCCCCATCCTGGCGCACCGCCTGGTGACGAATACGGCGCCCAACCTGGTGTGGTTCAGCGTCGCCTGCGCGCTGGTCAGCCTGGTGCTGATCCGCATCGTCGTCGTCAGCGCGCAAAGCTACGGCCTGTCGCGCTATGCGCTGGAAATGGTGGTGCGCGTGCTGGTGCTGGAACTGATCCCGCTGACGGCCGCCCTGTTCGTGGCCCTGCGCCTGACCCTGCCCGACGGCATTGCGTTCGCGCAAATGCGCTCAAGTGGCGTGCTCGACACCATGCAGCGCCAGGGCGTCGACCTGCTGCGCCGCGAATACTTTCCGCGCGTCATGTCCGGCATCTTCGCCGTGTGGATGCTGGCCATCGTCAGCTGCGTTACCTCGCTGATCCTCGCCTACATCACCATCTACGGTTTTACCCCGTGGGCACTGCAAGGCTACACGCGCGTGGTGGGGCAAATCTTCAATCCGGCCGTGGCCCTGATCCTGATGCTCAAAGTCATCTTCTTCAGCTTTGCCGTGGCCCTGATACCGCTGGCTTCCTCGTACTATCCGGACGAGCCGCACGGCCGGCGCAACCGCCTGTGGGCCGCGCACGGCCTGTCCGAGATGCTGCGCCTGTTTTCCGTCATCCTGCTGATCGAAGTGGCTTCGCTGATGGGCAATTACTACTGATGCCCCGCCCGCCACCGCCAGCGATCCCGAACCACCCATACGAGAGCCAGAAGCCATGAGCCAGAGCCAGCCCCCCAATCCCGACCAGATCGACGTCACGGCGTCTGCCGGTCTCACGCAAGATGCCGTGCTGCCCGCGCCGCCGCCCGTGCGCCACGCCGAATTGAAGGCAGCCATCCTGCTCGTCTTCATGTTCGTGCTGGTGGTCGGCTCCGTCGTCTACCTGATGTATGCGCGCGGCGCCTTCGAAGCCACGCAAACGCTGGTGCTGACGACCGACGATTCCGACGGCGTGGGCGTGGGCGCCGACCTGACCTTTTCCGGCTTCCCCATCGGCCGCGTGCAGCGCATCGAACTGGCACCGGACGGCAAGGCCCGCGTCATCGTCGACGTGCCAAGGAAGGATGCGCACTGGCTACGCAGCAGCTCCATCTTCACCCTGGAACGGGGCATCGTGGGCGGCGCCAAACTGCGCGCCTACAGTGGCATCCTGACGGACCCGCCGCTGCCTGACGACGCCACGCGCGACCTGCTGGTAGGCGACATGGCGGCGGAAATCCCGCGCCTGCTGGCCGCCGCAAAGGATTTGCTGAACAACGTGGCCAGCCTGACGGGCACCGATTCCGCCCTCGACGGCACCCTGCGCAATGTGCAGGCCGTCACGGGCAAGTTGAGCGGCCCGGGCGGCGCCATGGGCTTGCTGACGGGCGACGACAAACAGTCGCGCCTGCTGGTCGAGCGGGCCAACGCTCTATTACTCACGGCGGACCAGCTGGCGCGCCGCACGGATGGCCTGGTGGCCAATGCCGACACGCGCGTCTTCGGCGACAAGGGCGTCATGACGGATGCGCAGGCAACCATCGTGCAGCTGAACGCCCTGCTGGCCGACACGCGCGCCAGCCTGAAAAAGGTCGACGCCGTGCTGGTCGAGGCGCAAGCCGTGGGCGCCAACGCCAGGGCGGCGACAGCCGACCTGGGCCCGCTGCGCGCGGACGTGGAAAGCAATCTGCGCAAGGTCGAGCAGCTGGTCAATGAAATCAACCGCAAGTGGCCGTTCAAGCGCAATCCGGAGATCAAACTGCCATGAAAATGTCCCGCCTCACCATCGCCGCCCTGCTATCCACCATGCTCGCCGCCTGTTCCAGCGGCCCGCCCGTGCCGGACTGGAAGATGAATGCGCAAAGTTCCGTCGAACGCTTTCAAGCGGCTTATTTGAGCGGCAACGCCCTGGTCGAACAGACGGAATTCCGGCGCGCCCGCAGCCAGGTGGCCGGCACGGGCAAGCTCGAGCTGGTGGCGCGCATCGAACTGCTGCGCTGCGCCGCGCGCGTGGCCAGCCTGGCCTTCGAGGACTGTGCCGGCTTTGACGCGCTGCGCGCCGATGCGAATGACACCGACCGCGCGTATGCGGCCTACCTGGCCGGCCAGGTGCAACCGGCCGACATCGCCCTGCTGCCGGAAGCGCAGCGGGCGGCAGCCAGCGCCAGCTCGGACACGGCCGCCGCCAGTGCCGTGGCGGCCATCAAAGACCCGCTGTCGCAGCTGGTGGCGGCCGGCGTGCTGCTACGCGCCAGCCGCGCCACGCCGGACCTGCTCGATACGGCTGTGGCCACCGCCTCGGATCAGGGCTGGCGCCGCCCGCTGCTGGCATGGCTGGGCGTGCAGCGCCTGCGCGCCGAACAGGCGGGCGACACGCAAGCGGCGCAGCACATCGCGCGGCGCATGGCGATCGTGGAGCAGCCGCTCGCGCCTTGAGTATGCAGATGACGGCCCAAGCCAGGCAGAATCAGGCATAATCGAGCCAGCATGGCATCCATGCCGTGCAGGCAGCGAGGTAAGACCATGCAGTTTGAGGATTTCGACCTTTCCACCCCCGATGCCGTCCGGCATGCCGGGGCAGCGCCTGGCGAGGATGCCTCGGCCGGCACGGCCGTGCGCCTGCAATACCTGCTCGACAATACGCCCTCCATCATCTATTGCACCGTGCCCAGCGGCGACTTCAAGATGACCTTTGTCAGCAACAATGCCTTGAATGTGCTGGGCTACGCGCCCGAGGAGATGGTGGCCGACCCGAATTTCTGGTTCGACCACATCCACCCCGACGATGCGCCCGGCATCTTTTCCAGCCTGGCGCAAATTTTCGTCGAAGGCGCGCGCGCGTATGAATACCGTTTCCGCGTGCGCGACGGTAGCTACCTGTGGATGCACGACAGCCTGCGCCTGGTGCGCGACGAGCATGGCGTGCCGTTCGAGGTGATCGGTTCACTGACGGATATTACCGAACGCAAGCGCATGGAAGCGATGCTGCAGGCGCGCGGCGAAGAGCAGCAACTATTGATCAGCAAGCTGCAGGAAGCGCACGACCAGCTGCTGCAATCGGAAAAGATGGCGTCCATCGGCCAGCTGGCGGCCGGCATCGCGCATGAAATCAATAACCCGATCGGCTTCGTCAACTCCAACATGAGTTCGCTGCAAGGCTATGTGGGCACCCTGTTCGGCGTGATCGCGCAGTATGAAACGGCGATGCGCGAGGCGCTCGACGGCCCGACCCTGGCGGCGCGCGTGGCCCAGGTGCGCGGCCAGGCCGACCTGGCCTTCCTGCAGGACGACATGGTGGACCTGGTGCGCGAATCGATGGATGGCTTGAAGCGCGTGCGCGACATCGTGCAGGCGCTGAAGGATTTTTCCCACGTGGGCGAGACGGACTGGCAGGTCGCCAGTCTGCATGCAGGCCTGGACAGCACCCTGAACATCGTCGCCAACGAATTGAAATACAAGGCCCGCATCGAAAAACAGTATGGCGAGCTGCCGCCGATACTGTGCCTCGCCTCGCAGCTGAACCAGGTGTTCATGAACCTGCTCGTCAACGCGGGCCAGGCCATCAGCGGCGACGGCGTGATCAGCATCCGCACGGGCCATACGGACGGCTGGGTGTGGGTGGAGATCGGCGACACGGGCGCCGGCATCGCGCCCGAGCACCTGCACCGCATCTTCGAGCCGTTCTTCACCACCAAGGCCGTGGGCAGCGGCACGGGCCTGGGCCTGTCGCTGTCGTACGGCATCGTCAACAAGCACGGCGGGCGCATCGAAGTGGTGTCCGAAGTGGGCCAGGGCACGCGCTTTACCGTGCACCTGCCCGTATCACCGCCGGCGGCCCAGGCAGCGCCCTAGCCTTCCTTTATGGGGGCATACACGCGGATGCTGAGGCGGCCGCCATTCTTGCCTTCAAAGTCGAGCAGCTGGGCGATCACGCGGGCCGTCAGCACGTGTTCGGCCGCCAGCAGCATCAGACCATCGCGGCTGATCAGGTCGCGCGACAGCACCATGCCAGGTTCCAGCTGGCCCGACAGCACGGTCAAGTCGCGCGCGGGCGGTTCCGTCTCGTCCATGATGCTGCGGAAAGCGGCCACCACGGCCGGGTCATAGCGCTTGCCGACGCTGTCGTAGATCAGGGTGCGGGCCTCGTCGGCGCGCAGGCTGCGCTGCACCATGGCGCCGATCTGCAAGCCGTCATAGTCCGACGCCAGCGCCAGGATGCGCGCGCCCAGCGGAATGGCCAGGCCCACCATGGCATCGGGAAAGCCGCCACCGTCGAAGCGCTCCAGTTGCGAGCGCAGGATCACGGAGACGGCGCGCAGCTCGTCCAGCGCCATCAGCAATTGTTCCGCGCGCAGCGGATGCTTGCGGAACGCAGCCAGCTGTTCGCCCGTCCAGGCGCTGGCCGGCAGTTCCAGCACATCGTCGCTCAGACTGAGCTTGCCAATATCCTTGAGCAGGGCCGCGATGAACACGTCGCGCGCCGCTTGCCCTTCCAGGCCCATCGCCTGCGCCAGCTTGCGCGCCAGCTCCGCCACCCGCCGCGCATGGCCGGCCAGCTTGCCGCCGCGCATCTCGATCAGGTTGGAAAACACCTTGATGGTCGTCACGAACGTGGCCTTCAGACGCTCATTGGCCGCCTGCACCTCGTCGTGCGACAGTTTCAGCTGCTGCGTGCGCGTGGCCACCTTCGCTTCCAGGCTGGCGTTAAGCGCCTGCAGCTGCACGTTCTGGCTGGCCGTCAGCACTTCCAGGCGCAGTTTTTCCTGTTCCAGCGCGCGCCGTTCCAGCGCGTGGCGCACCACCAGCACGATATCGTTCTCGTCCCAGGGCTTGGTCACGTAGCGGTAAATCTCGCCCTGGTTGATGGCGTCGAGAATGGACTGGATGTCGGCATAGCCCGTCAGCAGCAAACGCATGGTGTCGGGCCAGCGCTGTCGCACCTGGGCCAGGAATTGCGCGCCATCCATGTGCGGCATGCGCATGTCGGAGATGACCAGGTCCACCGTCTCGGTCTCGAGCAGGGCCAGGCCTGCCGCGCCGCCGTCGGCCGTCAGCACGCGGTAGCCGTGCGGGCGGAACAACCGCCGCAGCGACGACAGGATGTTCGGTTCATCGTCGACACACAGGATGGTCGGCGGCGCGGCCGCCGTACTGGTGCTCATGCTGTCCTGCTCATTGATGGTCATGGTATGGCGGCCTGCGCCTGGCGCACGGGCAAGGTGATGCGGAAGGTGGTGCCGCGGCCGATGATGCTGCGCACGTCGATGCGGCCGTGGTGCTTTTGCACCGTGCTGTAGGCCAGCGACAGACCCAGCCCCGTGCCCTTGCCGACGGCCTTGGTGGTGAAAAAGGGGTCGAAGATGCGCGACAGGTGTTCGGGCGCGATGCCGCCGCCCGTGTCCTCGATCTCGATCCATACTTCCGTCGCGTTGTCGCTGCCCGTGCGCAGGGTGATGCGACCGCGCGCCTCGCCCATGGCGTGGGCCGCATTGACGACCAGGTTCATGATCACCTGGTTCAGCTCGGAAGGCTGGCATTCGATATCGGGAATGTCGCCATATTCGCGCACCACGTCGGCCTTGTACTTGACCTCGTTATTCACGATATTGAGCGTGGTATCGATGCCCTGGCGCAGGTCGGCCCAGACCCACTCCTGGTGCGCATCCGTGCGCGAAAAATCCTTCAGGTCCTGCACGATGCGGCGCACGCGTGAAATGCCTTCCTTCGACTCGCCCATCAGCAGCGGAATGTCGGTGCGCAGGAAGTCCAGGTCGATCTGTTCGCGCAGCGCACGCAGGCGCGCCGCCACCACCGGGTCGGCGACGGCCGGCTCGGCTTCCTCGTAAGCGTCGAGCATGCTGAACAGGTCGTCCAGATAGCCTTCCAGCGTGCCAACATTCGAAAACACATAGCCGATGGGATTGTTGATCTCGTGCGCCACGCCGGCGGCCAGCTGGCCGATCGAGGCCAGTTTTTCCGACTGCAGCAACTTTTGCTGGGCCAGCGACAGCTTGCTGTTCAATTCCGTCAGGGCCAGGTTACGCTCGCGCAATTCCATATCGGCAATCTGGCGCTGTCGGATATCGTCGGCCAGGCGCTCGTTCATTTCGGCCAGCTGGGCCGTGCGCTTGGCCACCAGGTGTTCCAGGTTGTCGTGCGCCTTGCGCAGCGCCAGTTCCGCAATGCGCCGCTCGCTCACGTCGCGCAAGGTTTCGATGGCGCCCACCAGACGCCCTTGACGGTCGCGCAGGGGCGCCGCCGTAAAGTGCAGCCAGTGGCCGTCGGGGCCGATATCGGCAAAGAAATCCTCGGCCTCGAAAGCGCCGGGGATCACGGGAGAGCGCTTCAGCTTGCCAAGATAGAGGTCATTTTCGCCGAGCGCGATATCGTCGGCCACCAGCAAATCGGCCAGGCAGGCGCGCGGCTGCGGATAAAACGCCTTCCAGTGGTCACGCGTGCCGACCATCTCGGCGGCCGTAAAGCCCAGCAGCTGTTCGCAGGCGCTGTTCCAGTGCGTCACCACGTGGTCCGTATCGATGGCGAAAGTGGCCACAGGATGGCCATCGAAGAATGCCGATAGCGCGATGGAATCGGTCTGGCGGCGTTCCGGCGTGGCGGGCAGCGCCTGCCCTGCGTCTATTTCCATGGCCTCTTTCTTGTTCATGCCAGCATGATCCGCGACATTTCATCAAAGGTATGTTCCGTTTGCAGCAGCAGCGCAAACCAGGCTTGCTCGTCCAGAGCCAGGCTGCGCCAGACTGCGGGCGAAACGGGCGGCACCAGTGCGTCGTCGATACCGGCCAGATCGAGCGCAAGGGCGACGGCATTGGCCATATGCACGGCCAGCGGCAAGCCGCCCGCCTCCAGCCGGTCGATGGCGTGGTGGTCGGCCACCGCCTGCTGTATCGCCTCGGGAAACTTCCAGTAAGCGGCCAGGGCGCTGCCCACCTGCGCGTGATCGATGCCGATGACGGCCAGTTCGGCATCGGCCATCTGGCAGTCATGCGCCTGGCGGTAGCTGCGCACGAGCGCATGCTCGGCCGGGAAGCGCGTCACCAGCACCAGCGTGCCCAGGTCGTGCAGCAGGCCGGCCGTGAACGCCGTTTCGGGATTGACGCGCAGGTGCGGCGCCAGCAGGCGCGCAGCGATGGCCGTGGCCAGCGAATGGCGCCAGAACGCCTGGAAATCGAAGCCGCCGTTCACCGGCGCGAAGCTGCCCGTCAGGGCGCAGGCCGTGACGACGGTGCGGATGCTGTGAAAGCCCAGCACGGAAACGGCTTGCGGAATGCTGGTGACCTTCGATTGCATGCCGTAGAACGAGGAATTGGCGATGCGCAAGGTCTTCGCCGCCAAAGCCTGGTCCAGCTCGATCTTTTGCGCCAGCACATGCACGTCCGTATCGTCCTGGTCCATGCTCGACAGCAGTTCCAGCACGACCACCGGTAGCGACGGCAATTCCTGGATCTGGCGGATGATATGTTCAAAACTGAGCCGTGTCATGCCCCGCTCCCTTGCCGGTAGCGCTGCAGCAGCGCCAGCAGTTCCGCCCCCGCGGAGTCGGGCGGCGTGGCGCGAAACAGCACGGCCAGCCGTTCCAGGCGGCGCACCCGTTCCTGCTCGGCATGCGCCTGCGCGGCCGGGTCAAACGCCGCTTCCATGACGACGTAGCAGCGCTCCACATTGCGCCGGCGCAAGGCCGTCAGGCTGGCCGCCGTCAGGGTTGCGCCCTGAGCCAGCAGCACGGCGCCGCTGGCGTCGTTCAGCGCCTGCGCCAGCACCATGCCTTCCTGTGCCTGCTCCATGGAAATCTCGCGTCCGCTTTCACTCACGCTTTCACTCATGTACCAACTCCATGACGACTCAGGGTGACCAGGCTGCCGCGCGAGCGCGAATGCAAGCCCATGGGATGGACGGCCACGGCATACGGCTGGCCATCGATGGCGGCCAGGCAGGGCGCGCCCTGCCCGTCGAACAGCTGCGGCAGGACCAGCGCCGCCTCGTTGCCCAGCAAGGCCGCGCCCCGCTCGAACAGATTTTCCGCCGCCGCGTTGATGAAGGCGATCATGCCATCCTCGTCGAGTCCGATCACGGGCAAAGGTAAGAATTGCAGCAATTCGCGCGCAATGCCCAGGCTGACCTCGTCGCGGCTGATCTGGTGCTGCTGCTGGCTCACCAGCGCCTGCATGGCCGCATTGGCGGCCGCCAGCGCCTGGTTGGCGTCACGCAGCTGGACATTCAGGCGCACATTGTCATCGTCGATGCCCTTCAGGCGGAAGGCTTCGGCGATATGCTCGCGCAACTGATGGTCTTCCCACGGCTTGGTGAGGAATTTGAAGATGGCGCCCTCGTTGACGGCATCCGTGACGGCCTGCAATTCGGTATAGCCCGACAACATGATGCGTATGGTTTGCGGACACAGCAGCTTAGCCTTGCGCAGGAAGTCAGCGCCCAGCATGCCGGGCATGCGCTGGTCCGACACGATCACGTCGACCGCATGCCTGGCCAGCACGTCCAGCCCTTCCTGGCCGCTGCCGGCCGTGAGGATATGGTAGGCATCGCGCCGCAGCAGGCGCTTGAGGGAAGCGAGGATATTCGGCTCGTCATCGACCAACAGCAAGGTGCCCGGCTGCACCGCAGCCTGCTGCACGGCATCCGCCGCCAGCACCGCAGTCCCTGGCATACCATGCTCGTCGTGCACATCCATCGGACCATCCTCTCATCGCCACAGCGATATGGGAGCTTGCCTGGAGCGGTAATCTGCCGCGCGGCACAATCTTGCGCGGCAGCCAGCTTGCGCTGAAATTATACGACTAAATGTTCCTGTATGGCACTTATCCGGCACTTATCCGCGCCGTGCCGGGCAAGGTGTGTCGCGGTAAAACACAAAGCCGCCCAGGCCGATGGCTTGCGTATCGTCCTTCACGGCGTACACCAGCGTGTTCCTGGCCGCCTCGACCCTCAGCAGATTCTTGTGCAACACCGTTTGCGCGTGCGCCAGTTCCAACGATGGCGTCGGCGCCAGTTCCAGGCGCAGTTCGGACGCAGCCGCATCATACGCCCAGCGACCCGGGTTGAAAAAGGCGAAGCCGCCGTCGAAACGCAGGCTGCCATCCTTGAACTGGGTCAGGCAAATACCGGGAAATTCGCTGGGCGGGTTGTACCAGGTGGCGGCCACGGCCGCATCGGCCGACGTCTTACCCGGCATCTGCATGCCGCTCGTGCCATTGTTCCCGCCCATGCCGGCACAGCCCGCCAGCGCCAGCGCGCAAGCCAGTGCGCCCGCGCGTTTGATGAATGTCATGTGCATTCCCATCCCCTTGCTTTATAGAAACACAATCTTAGTCCGGGATGGCTGGCCGTTCAAGCGGCTAGCGCACATAAGGCGGATTTAATTACCCTCGGCCGCCCTGGCAGCCCTGGCAGCCATGGCTGCAGCTTCGCGCAATTTGTCTTTCTTGCTTTTACGCGCGCCCTTCACGCCGCCATTCACCGTGTCCGTGACGGTGCTCACCGGCGCGGGCAATTCCGTCGGCTCGAAACCGGCCACCACTTCGCGCACGATGCGCAAGTCGTTGCGGTTTTCGATCAGGCGGAAATGCGCTTCCGTGTCGGCAGTCACAAAACTGATGGCCGTGCCGCTTTCGCCGGCGCGGCCCGTGCGGCCGATGCGGTGCGTGTAGTCGATGGCAGAACGGGGCAAGTCGTAATTGACGACGGCCGGCAGCCCGGCGATGTCGATGCCGCGCGCGGCCACGTCGGTGGCCACCAGCACCTGCAAACGCCCCGCCTTGAAGTTGGCCAGCAACTGGCTGCGCGTACCCTGGCTGAATTCGCCATGGAAGGCGCCCACGTGCAGGCCCGCGCGCTGCAGCTTGTCGGCCACGTGTTCGGCCGCGTACTTGGTGGCGACAAACACCAGCACCCTGTCCCACTGCTGCTGCAGGATCAGGTAGCGCAGCAACTGCGTGCGGCGCGGCACGTCGACCGTGATGGCGCGCTGCACGATGTCGGGCTTGTCCTGCGGTTCGGACGCCACCTCGATGCGCACGGGTTCCTTGAGCAGGCTGTCGGCCAGCGCCTGCACGCTGTCGGGGAAGGTGGCGGAGAAAAACAGGTTTTGCCGCTGCTTGGGCAGCAGCGCCAGAATCGCGTTGATTTCCTCGCTAAAACCCATGTCCAGCAAACGGTCGGCCTCGTCGAGCACGCACAGCGACACGCCGCCCAGTTTCACGGCGTTCTGGCGCACCAGGTCCAGCAGGCGGCCCGGCGTGGCGACGACGATATCGGCGCCGCCGCGCAAGTCCATCATCTGCGGATTGATCGACACGCCGCCGAACAGCACGGAAATCTTCAATTTGACGGGCAGCGGCTTGGCCAGCGCGTGTACCGTCTGCCCCACCTGCGCCGCCAGCTCGCGCGTGGGCACGAGGATCAGCGCGCGCACCTGGCGCGGGCCGGAAGCGGGCGCCATCAGCGCCTGCAGCAACGGCAGCGCGTAGGCGGCCGTCTTGCCGGAACCCGTCTGGGCCGCCCCCAGCACATCGCTGCCACGCAGGATGGCGGGAATGGCGGCCGCCTGGATGGCCGTCGGCGCGGCATAGCCGGCCTTGTCAACGGCGCGGACCAGGGCGGGAATCAGACCCAGTGAGGAAAATGGCATAGCGGGCCTTCTTGTATATTCGTAAAGTGAGACCGGCCGCGAATGGCGGCCGGTCGGAATTGCGACAGTATAAGGCAGACCGCTACTGACGTGGCATTTGCAGCTTCGGAAAGCCGGCTTCGTCATAGCCTGGCATGCCGCGGCGGATCGCGTGCGAAAAATCCGCGTCGTCATTCGCGGCCCGCGCGCGCGCCGTGATGTGGCCGCCGTCACGCAACTGCTGGAAGGTAAAGCCCGGCACCAGGCCCTTGACGTCGAACAGATAGCGGTCCAGGTAGCCCGAGGCCATCAGCCGGTAGTCGAACGGCAGGCCCGGCACGATGCGGCGCACCATCTCGAAGACGATGGTGGTGCAGTTGGCCGTCAGGGTATTGTAGAACTGCGGCTTGGCCTTCAACGCTTGCGCTTCGTCCAGGTAGGCCAGGAACAGCGAGCGCATGGCCGCTTTCGGCATCATCACACGGTACAGATGCATGTCTTCGCCCCGCGCATTCGTGCGCACGCGCAGGATGTCGCGCTCGTCGGCAGCGATCAGGCTCATCTCGAAATGCTTGAAAAAGCCACCGATGGCGGAAAAGCTCTCGCCCTTTTCCTTGCGGATCTCGATGGAAAACGTCAGGAAGCGGCCGTCGGCAAAGCCGAACGAGATCAGGGTATGCGCAATGTAGGGGCCCGTCCAGTATGACAGCGCCGTATCCACCGTGCGCAGCTCGTCGAGGTCGTAGCTGCGCTGCTCCCACTGGACCGTATAATCGTCATCGCTGCGCCAGTCGAAATTGCGCACATTGTCCAGGGTAACCCGATTGCCCGTCACCTTGCCCGTGACATTGCGCGCCACGTCGTCGGCCCACACGCGCTGCTGCTTCGGCGTGATCAGGCTCCACCACAAGAGCAGCAGCACGAAACCGGCTGCATACGGCAGCAGCACGCGCACATCGCCGCGCGTCCACCACAGCACCACGCTGGCCACGCCCAGCGCACCCCACAGCAGGGCGCCGATGGCTTGCGCCGCCGTGCCACCAGAGAGCTGGTACCACAGCGCCAGCGCACCCCACAGTGCAGTCAACAGGAGAATCAGTGAAACGGCCATTTTGCCGATGCTGCCCAGCACGGAGCGGGCACGAGGTGATAAGAAAGTCATGCCCTGATTATAAGGGCAAGCGCAGGAACAGGTGCGTCCAGGCAAGTACTGCTGCAACAGGCTGTGGCCGCAAAATCATTGCTTGCCTGCTAATTTATTTCATGAGAGCATATTGCCCAAATAAAATGTATAGACAAGACAGGCCGCCCCTGCAGCCTTGCCTTGCTCATTCCAGGAGACACCTTTGCAAGCCCCTTCCCTGTACGCCCTCGCCGGCAGCCTCAATTCCCTCTTCATCGTCGTCAGCCTGCTTGGCCTGTGGTCGCAGCTGCAAAAGATCTGGCGGCGCAAGCGCGATGCCGGCATTGGCGCCGGCAAGACGACGGACATCCTGTCGATCAACCAGTTCAGCGTCAGCTTCCTCGCTTATTGCGCGTTCTTTGTGTACGGCTATTCGATCACGCCGTTCAACCATTACATCGTCTGGCCGCGCCTGATCGCTGCGCTGATCGCGCTGGGCATCCTGTATGAAATTAACCGCGACCGCGGCAGTTTGACATCGCGCAATGCGCTGCTGGCCTGCGCGCTGCTGCTGGGTGCGGGCGTGGCGGGGCTGGCCTTCGGCCCCACGTTCAGCGACGAAAAGCGCGTGCTGTCGCAAAGCCTGATCGTCGCCGTCACCGTGCTGCTGGCGCAAGGCTATGCGCACCAGATCCGCTTGATCTGGCGCTCGGGCAAGACGGGCGCCGTATCGTTGACAATGAGCCAGTTCATCCTGGCGATGGATATCAGCACCATTTTCTTTGCCTGCGTCATGGGGCTGAAAACAGGCTGGCCCCTGTTGCTGCTCGCCTGCGTCAGCGCCACGACCAAGCTGATCATCATGTGGCTGTTCCGCTGGGAGAAGACCAGTCCCGCCGCGCAGATCAAACGGCAGGCGCTGGCCTGAGGCTAGAATAAGGGTCTTGCCACCTTTGTTGAAAGGGCCGCCATGCAACTGTCCCCCGCCATCCCTATCCTGCGCAGCTTTTCCGAAGCCAAGGCGCGCGAGTTCTACCTCGATTTCCTCGGTTTTACCCTGGACTGGCAGCACCGCTTCGAGCCCACGGCGCCGCTGTACCTGCAGGTGACGCGGGGCGATCTGGTGCTGCACCTGTCCGAACACTACGGCGACGCCACGCCCGGCGCGGCGCTGCTGATCCCCGTCGATGACATCGCCGCCCTGCACGCGGAGCTGCAGGCCAAGGATTACCCGTATGCACGGCCCGGCGTCCGCGACGAGGACTGGGGCCGCATCCTGGAAGTGGCGGACCCGTTCGGCAACCGGCTGCGCTTCTGGCAGCGCAGCACATAACGCTATTGCCCGCTCAGCGCGCGCATTTCCGCATACAGGTTCGCCTTGCCCTCGAAACCAATGCCGACGAGATCCGGCATGGTGATGTGGCCGTTTTCCACGCGCACGCCATCGGGAAAACCGCCGAACGGCTGGAATAAATCCGGGTACGATTCATTGCCGCCCAGGCCCAGGCCCGCGGCGATATTCAAGGACATCTGGTGCCCGCCGTGCGGAATGCAGCGGCTGCGCGACCAGCCGTGCTGGTGCAACATGTCCAGGATGCGCAGGTATTCCACCAGGCCGTAGCTGAGGGCACAGTCGAACTGCAGCCAGTCGCGGTCGGCGCGCAGGCCGCCGTAGCGGATCAGGTTGCGCGCATCCTGCATGGAAAACAGGTTTTCGCCCGTCGCCATGGGCTTGTCATAGTAGCTGCGCAAGGTGGCT
The DNA here is from genome assembly GCF_051380895.1 of Janthinobacterium breve. NCBI lineage: Bacteria > Pseudomonadati > Pseudomonadota > Betaproteobacteria > Burkholderiales > Oxalobacteraceae > Janthinobacterium > Janthinobacterium breve. The sequence goes on from NZ_JBNYXY010000005.1 coordinate 211,756, forward strand.
TGCAGCTCGAAGTCGAGCGGATCACCCGCCTCTTCATACCAGAACAGGTCATACTGGCGCAGCGCCTTGGCGTAGGCGATCGAAGTGTCCAAATCGAAGCGGCCGTTCGCGTCCACGCACAGCTTCTGCCCATCCTGCAGCACTTCCATGATGGCGTCGATGCGGCGCAAGTCCTCGTCCAGCGAGGCGCCACCGATCTTTTTCTTGACCACCGTGTAGCCGCGGTCGACATAGCTGCGCATCTCGTCCTGCAGGGCGGACAGGCTCTGGCCCGGATAGTAATAGCCGCCCGCCGCATACACGAAGACTTTTTTATCGGGCACGCCCGTGCCGTGGCGCTCGGCCAGCAACTGGAACAATGGCTTGTTTTCGATCTTCGCCACGGCATCCCAGATGGCCATGTCGATGGTGCCGATGGCTACCGAACGCTCGCCGTGGCCGCCCGGTTTTTCATTCGTATACATGCAGTCCCACACCTTGTGCGGGTCGAGGTTGGTGCCGTCATCCGTGACGAGCGAGGCGGGGTCGGCGTCGAGGATGCGGGGAATGAAACGCTCACGCATCAGCATGCCCTGGCCATAGCGGCCATTCGAATTGAAACCATAGCCGACGACGGGCTTGCCGTCGCGCATCACATCCGTGACGATGGCCACCAGGCTCAACGTCATCTTCGTGAAATCGATGTAGGCATTGCGGATGGGCGACGAGATGGGGATGGTCTTTTCGCGGATGTCGACGATTTTCATGCGGGTCTCCTGTCATTGAACGAATAACACGAGAATATCGTTAAACCAAGTCGTATAATCGACTGTAATTTAAACCATTCTTCACTTGAAGTTAACAATGAAAAGCGACGCCACCACGGAAATGGCCTTTTTTGTGCTGCTGGCCAAGCTGGGCAGCCTGTCGGCCACGGCGCGCGAGCTGGGTATCACGCCGCCGGCCGTCAGCAAGCGCCTGGCGCTGATGGAGCAGCGGCTGGGCGTGCGCCTCTTGAACCGCAGCACGCGGCGCATCAGCCTGACGGGCGACGGCGAAAGCTATTTGCAACAGGCGCGGCACATCCTCGACGATATCCGCGCCATGGAAGAGTCCTTGGCCAGCGGCAGCGCCGAACCGCGCGGGCTGCTGCGCGTGAACGCCACCCTGGGGTTCGGCCGCACGGTAATCGCGCCCCTGCTGTCGCAATTCGCCCTGCGCCATCCGCAGCTGGAAGTGCAGCTGCAACTGACGGACAGCCCCATCAACCTGGTGGAACAGGCATATGACCTGGGCATCCGCTTCGGCGACTTGCCCGACACGCGTTTGTCGGCGCGGCGCATCATGTCGAACCGGCGCTTCCTGTGCGCCTCGCCCGCCTATCTGCAGGCGCACGGCACGCCGCAAACCCCCGACGAACTGGCGCAGCACCGCTGCATCGTGCACCGCCAAAACGATGACGCCTACGGCATCTGGCGCCTGAGTAAGGGCCGCGCCACCCACACCGTCAAGGTGCGCGGCACGGTGTCCAGCAACGATGGCGACGTGGTGCTGGGCTGGGCGCTGGACGGGCACGGCATCCTGCTGCGCTCGGAATGGGATTTGGCCCGCTACCTCGACAGCGGCCGCCTGCGCGTGGTGCTGGCCGACTACGCGCTGGCGCCAGCCGACTTGTATGCCTATTACCCCAGCCGCCACCAGTTGCCCGCCAAAGTGCGCGCTTTTATCAATTTTCTCGGCCAGCAGTTGCAGCCGGAAGCGGCCACGGCGGTCGAATCAGGTTAAACTACAATATTGCGATATGGCAATATTATGAAGGAGTAAGTTTTGCTAGTCATACTCGGATTTCTCGTCGTGCTGTTTTCCGTCTTCGGCGGCTTCGCCATGCAGGGCGGCCACCTGGCGGCCCTGTTCCAGCCGCTGGAATTGCTGATGATCGGCGGCGCCGCGCTGGGCACCTTCTTTGTCGGCAATGACGCCAAGGCCATCCGCGCCACATTCGCCGCCCTGCCCACCCTGTTCCACGGTTCGCAATACACGAAGGCGCGCTATATGGAACTGATGGGGCTGATGTATGAAATCCTCAGCAAGATCCGCAAGGAAGGCTTGATGTCGGTCGAGGACGATATCGACGACCCGTACCGCAGCCCCATCTTCGTGAAATACCCGTACACGCTCGGTGACGAGCACATCCTGGAATTCATCACCGATTACCTGCGCCTGATGGTGTCGGGCAATATGGACGCTTACCAGATCGAAAACCTGATGGATAACGAGATCGAGACGCACCATGAAGATGCGGAAATGCCGATCCAGACGATTTCGCAGCTGGCCGACGCCATGCCCGCCTTCGGCATTGTCGCCGCCGTGATGGGCGTGGTGCATACCATGGCGTCCGTGGGCTTGCCGCCGGCCGAGCTGGGCGTCCTGATCGCGCAGGCGCTGGTGGGCACCTTCATCGGCATCCTGCTAGCCTACGGCTTCATCGCGCCGCTGGCCAGCTTGCTGCGCCGCAAGCACCATGAAACGGCGAAGATGTACCAGTGCGTGAAAGTGACCTTATTGGCCAGCCTGAACGGCTATGCGCCGGCGCTGGCCGTGGAATTCGGCCGCAAGGTCATTTCCGCCACGGAACGCCCCTCGTTCAGCGAACTGGAAAACCACGTGCGCCAGGTGCGCACGAAGAACTGATTGGGCCTGCTTCACTTGCTCGACGCGTCAGGCTTCCGGCGCCGTCCAGACCAGGTTCCACAGGTGGCCATCGATATCTTCGAAGCCCTGGTCGTACATGAAGCCATGGTCCTCGGGCGGATGCGGTATGCGGCCACCGGCAGCTAAGGCCTTGGCGATCAGGCTGTCCACCTCTTCCCGGCTTTCGCAACTGAGGCAAATGACGACTTCATTGGCTTGCCTGGCATTCGCCACCGGCTTGTCGATCAGGGACTGGAAGAAGGGTTCGCTCGTCAGCATGGCCTGGATGGCGCCGTCGACGATATTCATGAATGCCGCGTTCTCGCCGCTAAAACGGGGATTGAAGGAAAAGCCGAGAGCGGCAAAGAAGGCCTTGGATTTGTCCAGGTCCTTCACGGGCAGGTTGAGGATGATCTGTTTGTTCATGGCACCTCCTTGCGGTTAAGGTGAAATCGGCAATCGGTGCCTCATCCCTGCGAGGGATGACGGCACACAAAATCGACACACTTGCGAAGAATAGTTCCTCTAATATATCAATAAAAGTGACGGCAAGACGACGTGATCGATGCCATGCACGCAAGACCGGCATTCTTTCCAACTCTTTCTACTTGAGACAGACTCCGGCCCGTCAAGACCTTACATCATCTGACAGCGCCTGTCAGCGCAAGTCTGCGATAAGAAATGTTGGTACTGATGAGGATGGGCAGTTCAGCACCGCTTTGACATGTGCCTTGCTTTTTTCATTGGCCAGAATTGAGTGAGCAATTTCGTCTTGTATCGGAGTAGGCATGTTTGGAGTGAATTTTACGGTGTATATGGCAGCTTTTGGCCGACAAGCGCCTTATGAATTCTTCTGCAGGATCAACAACAACTCTTGCGTGTCCTGTGTGCTCAAGTTTCGAGTACCGTTATCACTCGCAGAAGGCGCGTGAACAACGACCGTGTGCTTCCAATAGTCGCTCGTATTGAAAAAGTCCACTCGTGAATGTGTGCCGTCTGGATGAGTCAGCACTACGGAGAGGCTCGGTGGTGGCGGTGACACTAACAGCTTATTCCAACCATCACGATGGTGTTGAAGCCACGTGTCGAGTTTTACAATTTGAGAGCTGTTTAAGCTCCATTCCTCGGGCGGCCGGCCATCGACGTTAAGGGCGAACTGGCCCATAAAAAGGCCGCCGTCGACGACGTTCGCAGCAACGACGGATGGGATCTCTTCGCGACAGCCTGTAAGAGCTGCGGATAGCAGTAGAAGTATAAGTAATTTCCGCATCTTAATAGCCTCCTAAATTGGCACACATTTCACCATCGCAACGGGTAAATACGATCCATCCCTACAACTTACGAACGGCTGGTAATGGCCGAATTCAGCCCATCGTCCACGAACTATATCGGGTCTAAGTCCATGGGAAATTGGCTAGCTCGCTGCCACTGCTCTTTATCGAGGTCTTCCGTCAAATCACGCAGACGCCAAGCCCTGTTCAAGTGCGCAAACACATGGCCGAGGTCAATGCGAAGATGTACCTCACCGTAGTCAGCCTCGCTACTCATCTCGGATATGAGCGTGGTCAAGTGTGCTTGCGCGTCTTCAAGCTCGTACATCAGTGTGGCCCATGCTGCTGGAGTGCTTTCTTTACTAATCATAGGGCAACCTCAATTTGCACTTCAAGAACGTTGTGAACTTCCGCTTTTGGCCGGTTGCGGTCGTCGGAAGGTTCCGCTCCTTAGCGGACGCCTCTTGCGTCACTAATCAGGCTTTTTGCCTGCGCCGAGCCGCTCCACTGCTGAATGCTTGTGCCCAGTTGCCGCTTCCAGACTGCCGGCACGGCCCAGCCCAAAGGCAGGCATGTTGACATATACGCTCTCGTAAGCCCCGGCAGCTACGGCGAAGGTTTCGTGCCAGATGCCGACTGTTCCATCAGTACCGACAGATTGATTGAACGCCTTCCACGCAGGCAGATGAGCCGCCTGCCTACTGGTGGCATAGGTCATCAATTGGTCCATCGAGCGCCAGTACTGAACCATAATAAGCGTCCTTGAAAACCACATCTCCGCATGCAGCAAGCCCAACTCCGGCTGACGCCGCAGCTCGCTGATCATGCGTGGCATCGCGGCGGCAACTGGCCACCACTTGTGCACCTTCCATGGCTGATTAAGACGCATGCCAATGAGGAAAACGACAAAGTCGCCGTCGATCGTTGCGGTGAGCCGTTCACGGTGAATCATGCTGCTCCTTACAAACGAGTGTAATTGTCCGCTTCTGGCCGATTGCGGTCGTGGGCAGGTTCCGCCCCAAAGCGAACCCCTGTCTAAAGCTGGTAGCCGCATTTTATCGCACGGTTCCGCAAGCTAACTATTCTGATGTGCAGGTCAGCCGAACAGTTCCTGTTCCCAATATTCGAACGGCGGATCGACCACGTACGTCGAGTCACAGTAGCTACGGATATATTGCGCAGCTCGCTCCTCCGCGTATCCTGCGTTCGTTGGCACCCCATCATCGGAAAGTTCAATCACGTTCGCGAAGATTGCGTAGGCTTGCTCCATCAGGCTTGGTGATTCGAGTATCGCTGAACGGTAATCGATTCCCTCAAGCAAAGGGAGCCCAACAGTTCTATTTGCTATCCAAAAACTGAACGTCCGTAGTGCTCCAGAAAATTCAGGGCTCAGTTTTTTCGGAAACCGGAGCGAGTTATCTGCAGGTTCTTTCTTAGAAAACAATTCTATCACTACTCCATTTACTGCAAGGTCTGCTCCCGGCCGCCAACGGCCGGTGAGCATAACGAATTACCACGCGAGAAAAGTCACGCATTGTCAAGTCAACGCGAATAGCTGCTCCTGGTCGGTTGCTGTCGTTGGCAGGTTCCGCCCCATTGCAGCCATTCCTCAGCAACTAAGAGACTAGCTTCGCTTTCGCTCTGTGAGATTTGAGATTGTGACCACGACATTTCTCGATTTTCGGTTGACCCGTGCAGTACTGATTACCACCGCGTCAGCTGGCTTTTCTGCGGCGATGTACAGCTCAAAAATTCGGTCGTCACCATCGAAAAACGTTCCAAGGGTTAGATTTTTCGCCCACTCCTCGGGCATTGGTTCGTATCCGTCGAGCGCAGTACGAGTCGCCACTCGGGCGATTTCCTGCAGCTCGTCTAATTTCTTCGGTGCTGTCGATATGCCTGAAACTCGTTCCATTGTTGATCTTACGTTTCACACGGACTGGAATGAATGGCCGCTTTTGGCCGACTGCTGTCGTTGGTAGGTTCCGCCCTAAATAGCGGACAGATGCCATTACATGTTGGCGATCCAATCTTCAAATTCTTTCGCCAAACCTGGCGGATTGGCCAATCGAGTTTGTATAGCAATCTCGTCATAGTATTCGAGTTCATGCACGAGAATCGGGATCGGGCGTGAAAAGTACTGTTCGATAACGCCATTTTCATGAAGTGCCTGTGCGATCCGAACGCATGCGTCTACAAAGTAGGCGGTGATGTCGCTTCCAATACGCATACACCGATCAAAGTCGGCTTCCTCATCTTCATCTGAGTACCAAAGCCCTCGTGCCTTCAGAAGCTCTTCCAGCAGTTGGCCGCCTTCCGTACCGGGCTCACCAATGTATTTCAATTCGTTCTGGAGCCAAAAGGCGAAGTTCCATTTCGCTTCTGCGGAATCGGACGCTGAGGACGTGCATTCCGTCAAATGCGTCAATGTATTGTAGCCAAGTTGCAGAACCGGATAACGCGGATCGTCGTCGTTATCGTAAATGAAGAATGACAATGCGTAGATATCCGGAATGGTCGACGCATCGATGTTTGCCAACGCGGCACTAATGTGGCAGTAAGAGATTTGTTCAAAATTATTCATAGGCTTCGTTTCCTCGTGTGGACATACGGATTCGATATCACGGCGTCCGCTTCGGGCCGCCAGCGGCCCGTGAGCATAACGAATTACCAAGCGAGAAAAGTCACACATTGTCACATTAACTTGAATGTCTGCTTCTGGCCGATAGCAGACGATCAGAATGACTCAGCGCACGAAATTATTGCCTTCACGGCAAGAAAACGGCTTTACTAGACGCGCCAAGCCCTCTCGCTGCCATTTACTGGCCCGGCGTCGTCTCATCCGGGCAGCTGACCTCGTCTTCTGGCGTATATAGAGTCATCGGCACGCGCTGCCCATCGACTTCCAGTTCGCGCACTTTCGGTGGCACCAGCTGGAACTGGCCCGCCTGCAGTTTCTCACGCAAGGGCTTGCAGCGCAGGGCATCCACGGGGATTTGCCCGCGCGCAGTCCAGCTGCCATCCTCCTTCTCCGCCAGCAAGACTGACGAGGCGCGCGGGTCATTGCTGATCAGCAGCACGTCCTGCTTGCCATCGCCATCGAAATCGAGCAGGTAGGCGTCGCACTGCGGCCCTGCCCGCTTCAAACAGGCGGGCAGGCGCCAGGCCGGGCTCACTTGCGTCCAGTCCTGGCGCAGGAAGCTGTCCGGCAACTTCGCCGTGGCAGGGCGCAGAGTCAGGTTGATCGACACGTCGCTCAGCGCGCCCGTCTCGTCGAGGCGGTTCTGGCGCTTGAGCATGGCCTCGGCGCGGGCCCGCACGACAGCTGCGTCGGCGCCCGTCGTGCGTTTGCTCAATTCCTGCAGGGCTGCCTGGCCATAGCGGGCGCCCTGGAAGCGCAGGTATTCGAAATCGAACTTGTCCACGCCAACCTTGCCGCTCTCCAGGCGCGCCATCTGGCTGGCCACGGAAATGCGCGCCGGGTCCGCCAGCGGCGAGAACAGCGCGAACAGCACCAGCAAGGTGACAAAGGCGGTGGCCACGTTGACGTTGGCGATCAGGTGCAGCCAGTCGCCATACTTGCTGGCCGCCCAGGCATAGCCGGCGGCGTAGCAGGTGGCGACCAGCAGGCAGGCGGCGGCGATCAGGCGGTCGGCCGTCCAGCCATGCGACATCACGCGCAGGGTCAGCGCATAGATGGCGATGCCCACCACCCACGGCAGCAGCAGACAGGCCAGGCGCGTGCCCAGGCGGATGCCGCGCGCCACGCCATGGCCCACTTCGCCATTCTGGAAGGCGGCATTGATCAGCACCACCAGCACGCCGGCCATGCCCAACAGCACGGACGCCGCATGGCGCGTGGCCCACAGGCGCTCGAAGCCGATGAATGGCAGGGTCAGCAGGAAACCTGAGACGAGCACGGCGGCGATCGGCATCAGCCACGACAGCAGCACCAGCAGCAAGGTGCGGATGCCGCGCACGATGGACGGGCGCACGTCGGTGATGTGGATGGCGAACGAAAACGCGAAGCAGATGACGGGAATCACGAACCACGCCTGGCCCAGCAACTTTTTCAGGAAACTCAGCTTGATCAGCAGGAACAATTGTCCGCCCAGCCACAGCACCAGCCACAGGCCCAGCACGAACAGCAGGGAAAACAGCAGCTGGATGCCCAGCTTCCAGGCGATTTCAAAATATGTGGGGTAGCGGGCGATGCGCTGGCCATCCTGGGCGCTGGCCAGCACCAGCGCGTGGGCGATATAGAAACCGACCACGCAAAAACCGAACAGCTGGGCGGAAATGACGCGCAGCGGCGCGCCCGGCTTGTAGTTGCCCCAGATGACGTGCTCGGCGCCGCGCGCCACGTCATGCCAGGCCAGCACGGCCAGCACGGCGGCAGCACCCGTCATCCACAGGGCGATGCGCTTCGCCGACATGTGGCCCAGGCTGGAGACCAGCAAAATGGGCAGCAACAAGCTGATCAGCATCAATGGCCCCAGCAGATAGGCTTCCGTGGCGGGCCACACCTTGTCTTGCGCCGTGCAGTACAGCCAGTACAGCAGCAAGCCTTGCAGCAGGCCCGTCACCAGGCGCGTCACCGCGATGCGCGGCGCCACCACCGGATCGAGCAACGCCATGTTTTTTCCTGCGGCATCCTGCTGCATAGTCATTCCCTTAGAGTCGTTTATTGCTGTAAAGCACGGCCATTATTGCATTTCGTTATCGGCATCTCAACAACGATTCGTGCGGCGCGCCTTCACTGCGGCGCAGCGGCAGGCTTTGCGCGAGGCCCCAGGCCAGTTCCGGCACGATGAACAGCCACAGCACGGGCTGGCCCGTCACCAGCAAGGCCCACGCCATCCATGTGGAAAACAAGTAGCGCGCCGCCGCGTCATAGCGGCCAAAGCGCGGCTGCGGGTCGACGATGCGCAGCACCGACCAGACCATCACCACGCTGCCCAGCAAGCTGCTGATGAGCAGGTGAAACGGCACGAAGAGGGGCAGCGGCACGCCGCCCAGGCGCACGTTGAGGGTGCTCAGTTGCTCGCGCAGCAGCAAAAACGTCCACGGCGTGGCGAATGCGGCCGTCATGAGCACATCATAAATGGCGCTGGCGCGCACCAGGCGGCGAAAGGCGGAAACAGACAACATGGCAACTCCTGTCATTGGAAAGTATCCATGATCAAGGCTGGAGTACACTCCATGGTCAAGCATTTCATGAAAGAAACCACCATGCAGATCGGCGAGATGGCGCAGGCGACGGGCTTGAGCCGCGATACCCTGCGCTTCTATGAAAAGCGGGGCTTGCTGCGTGCGCGGCGCGGCGCGAACGGCTACCGCGACTACCCGCCCGAGGCAGCCGACTGGCTGCGCTACCTGCGCACGGCGCAGCAGCTGGGCTTTACCCTGGCGGAAATCGAGGCCGACATGCCACTGCTGGCCAGCGCCGGCGATCCCGCCACGGCCCAATTGCTGCGCACGGCGCTGGTGCGCAAGCTGGGCGACATCGATGCGCGCATCGCGGGATTGACGCAGCTGCGCGGCGAACTGGCGCGGCGGCTGGAGCCGCAGGCGGCGGCCTGTCCATTGCGCGGGGATGCCGAGGCAACTCGCTAAATGACTGGCATGACGACGGTTGCCCGGCGCGGGCGGTGCGCAAGCCCCCTGAAAAACAAAAAACCGCCTGTGCGACGCAGCAGGCGGTTCTGACATGGAACAAAGCCGGACTTACTTGGCGGCCTTGCGGCGGCGCAGGAAACCCATCAGGCCCAGGCCAGCCAGCAGCATGGCGTAGGTTTCCGGTTCCGGCACGGCGGCCATCACGGACACGTTGTCGATCACGGCGCCCGAGTAATTGTCGAACGGCGTGCCAGCCTTGGCGGCGCTGGCAAACGACAGGGTCGCCAGGCCGGTGGTGGCGGCCGTGAAGCTCAGGGTATTGCTGTACAAGGTGTTCGACGCGGCGGCCGTCGAGTAGAAATCGCCTGCCACGCCGCCGAAATTGACAGCCACGCCCTGGCCAGCCGGGCCGCCGGAATTGCGCGCCATGTCAAAGCTCAGGTTATATGTCTGGCCGGCAACGACACTGAAATTTTGCGACAGGAAACCCGGACCTGGCGTACCCAGCAAATCGATGCTGTAGCCATTGATGGCATTGTAGGCATTGCGGATCAGGTCGACGGAACTGGCGCCCACGGTCCAACCCGTGATGGCCGACGAACCGCTGTTGACGACTTTAAAACCGCTGTCGAAGGTGTAGCCGGAAGCGACTGTTTCAAAATTGCCATTCGTAATCAGGTTGACGGGGCTGGCGCTGGCGGTGCCTGCAGCAAACAGAGCGACAACTGCTGCGATGGTAGCGATTTTCATGAGCTGGTTTCCTTGCCTTGTTGATATTAAAGTTACCTTAAGTGAAATCATATCTCAGCCATGATGAAAATCCAAGAACTTTGCAAAAATATATTTAATGTGGATAATTTGTAACGTCTTCGAACGTACCGGAAGCGATGGATCAATCAAGCTCTTGCCGCGCCACTAGGATGCCGTCCGCATCGGCGTAGATCCAGTCACCCGGATGCACGGCAACGCCGCTGATCTGCACGCGCACGTCGCGCTGGCCCGTCCCAGCCTTGTTACTCTTGCGCGGATGCGTGGCCAGCGCGCGCACGCCGATCTGGCAGACATTGATTTCCTCGCTGTCGCGGATGCAGCCATCGACGACGATGCCGGCCCAGCCGTTGCTTTCAGCCAGCACGCCCAGCTGGCCGCCCACCAGCGCGCGGCGCAGGCTGCCGCCGCCATCGATCACCAGCACATGGGCCTGGCCCGGCGTTTCCAGGGTGCTGCGCACGAGCGCATTGTCTTCAAACACTTGCAAAGTGGTGGCCGGGCCGCTGAAACGCACGCGCTGGCCGAAGGCGCGGTACACGGGTGGCAGCACGGCCAGGGTGCCATCGTCGAGCATGGCTGCATAGTCGTCGCACAGGTCGGTGGTGGCAAAGGTCATGGGGATTCCTTTCATAGCAGATGGCAACGATTCTATGCCTTTTGCAGCGCCGCGGCACGCGTTTTCCCGCCCACGCCCACGGCCGTGGCAATCGCCAGCGCCTGGAACACGCCAATGAAGACGAACAGCAGGGCCGGATGGTCGCCATCCATCAGCGCGCCAAAGAACAGGGGGCCCACGGCCAGGCCGCTGTCGAGGCCCGAATACACGACGCCATACACGCGCCCCGTGGCATTCTTGGGCGCCGCCGCGCGTATCATCAGGTCGCGCGACGGCCCCGCCACGCCGGACGTCAGGCCGATGGCGCCCATCAGCACCACCGCGCCCCAGGCCGGCACGACGGCCATGGCCAGCAGCACGGCCAGCAGCGCGGCGGCGGAAAAGGCGATCGCCACGTTGCGATCCGGCTGCTTGCTGCGCGCGCCCACCACGCCGCCGGCCAGCATGCCCACGGCCGAGGCCAGCATATAGGCCGTGTAGGCGCTGGTGGCCAGCGCCAGGCTCATGCCGTACAGCTTGACCAGGGCCACGCTGGCAAAGCTCTGGATGCCGCCCAGCGCGATGGCGGTAATGAAGAAGAAGGCAAAGCACATCCACACAGCCGGCAGGCGCAAAAAGTCCAGCGTGCCTTCGCCGCCGGCCGCCTGGCCCGGCGCCGCCTGCTTGACCGGCTCGGGACGGATGGCGTGACGGTTCAGGAACAGGATCAGCAGCACGCCAAACGGCAGCACGGCCGCGCATTGCAGCGCCACCCGCCAGTCATACTGGGTGGCAACATACGTCATGAACAGGGGCGCCAGGGCCCAGCCGATATTGCCGCTGATACCATGCACGGAAAAGCCGTAAGCCACGCGGGCCGCCGATACACGCTGGTTGAGTATGGTGTAGTCGGCCGGATGGAACACGCTGTTGCCCATGCCAGCCAGCATGGCGCCCAGCATCAGCGCGGCATAGCTGTGCGCGGTGGACAGGGCCAGCGCCGACACGCCCAGCAAGAATATGCCGGAAAACAGCACGGCGCGGGCGCCGAAGCGGTCGACGACAAAGCCGGCCAGCGCCTGTCCCACGCCCGAGATGATGAAAAACACCGTCATCAGCAGGCCCAGTTCCGCATACGACAGGTCGAAAGCGGGTTTCAGCCAGACGAACAGGGCCGCGAGGATCAGATGGTAGAAATGCGAGATGCCATGCGCCAACCCCACCAGGGCGATGACGCGCGCATCGCTGCGCAAGGTGGGCGGTGACTGCGGTGGCAAGTGCCTTGCCGAGTTAGTTGTTATCATGTCATACCCTGTCTTATACTGATGAAGCTCAAGTGTATGCAAAATACCATCGTCTGTTTTCCGACAGAACGACATAATTTATCGAATTAAGGCCAAGCTGATGGGTGTACCTATCCTCCACCATACCCGCATGTGTCCGCCGCGGGAAGCGCCCAGCGCGACGATTCCCGTGACGATGATCGCGCGCGACCTGCAGCCCGATGAATTTTTATTACCGCACAGCCATCCCTGGGGCCAGGTCACCATGGCGCTCGAAGGCGTGCTGCGCATCACCGCCAACAACAGCAGCTGGGTGCTGCCGCCCATGCGCGCCATCTGGATCGCGCCTAACGTGGAGCATGCCGTCACGATACTGGAAAAAACCCGCTTGCGCCCCCTGTGCATCCATGCCGCGCGCGCGCCGTTTGCGGGACATGACTGCAAGGTGCTGGAAGTGTCGAGCCTGCTGCGCCAGCTGATCATGGCGCTGGAACAACTGGACCCGGGCCAGGAACCGGCGCGCGAGGCATTGCTGGCCGAACTGATACTCGATGAATTGAAACGCTCGGCCACGCGCCCCATCCGCGTCCCCTTGCCTGGCGACAAGCGCCTGAAAACCCTGTGCGACAGCCTGATCGAGAAACCCGGCGGCAACCAGACGCTGGAGCACTGGGCGCAGCTGGTCGGCGCCTCGGAGCGTACCCTGGCGCGGCTGTTCGAACGGGAGTTGGGCATGAGTTTTGGCCAGTGGCGCCAGCAGGTGCGCCTGGCGCACGCGGCGCCACTGATCGCGCGCGGCGTGCCGCTGTCGCAGGTAGCCGAAGAACTGGGCTACGCCAGCCAGTCGGCCTTTTCCGCCATGTTCAAGAAGACCTTCGGCAGTTCGCCATCGGCCTTCTTTGCACAGGGCGACAGGGGCTAGGCAGGACGCGGGCGCGCCGTGCCTCAAGCCATGAAGTCAAATAAAGAATTCTTGCCCGTATAGCCCGGCAAGGCCGAGTTCGTACCCATCTGTTCCTGGGCGGAATACGCTTTCACCAGCGCCTGCGCCTGGGCCGTCAGTGCCTTGGCCAGCACGGCTTTCTTGTTGGTCAGCGTGGTGATGTCCTTGCCCACCGATTGCACTTCCTTGCGGATGATGCTCGTTTCGCCCGTCAGTTCACCGATCTTGCTGGAAAACTGGTCCGCCACGCCCTTGCCGTTATTCGTAAACAGCTTGCTGACGGCGTCCGGATCGGCTGCGATGGCCGCCTTGAGCTTTTTATCGTCGAGCACCAGCTCGCCGCTCTTGCCCAGGGTCACGCCAGCGGTGCCCAGGATGGAAGCGGGCACGCCCGTGCTGGCTGTGCGCAGCACTTGCTCCATCTGTGTACGCACCTGGCCCAGGGCCGTGTCGGACTTCAAATCACCCTGCTGCAGGCTTTGCAGCTTGCTGTTGAGCTCATTGTAGGCCGTGACGAAGCTGGCCACGTTGCTGGCGATCTGGCTGCTGTCCTTGGCGATGACGAGGTCGGTCGTGCCTGTTTTCTTCAATTCGATGGTGGCGCCCTCGACGGCCGTCGTCAGGGTATTCGTGGCGCTTTTGATGTCCTTGCCGTCGACGGTGAGCAGCGCGTCCTGTGCGGCGGCCGTCTGTTGCAGGCCCTTGCCGGCGCCGGGCGCATAGCTGAGCAGATTGCTCACGGCCGCGTCGCCGGACACGCTGATGCGCATGCTGCTGTCGGCGCCGCTCTTGCCGTTCAGGGCCAGTGAATAGCCATCCGCGCCCTTCACCACGCTGGCGTCGATGCCCTGCTGCTTCAGCGCGGCAGCGATGCCGTCGAGGCTATTGTTGCTGCTGTCGATGGTCAGCGAAATGATCTTGCCGCTGCCGGGGGTAAATTGCTTGCCGTCAGTCGCACCCACTTCGATCTTCACCAGCGCCGGCGCCCCCGTGCCGATCGCCGCGCTCGAGGATTTCTGCGCTCCGCTGAGCAGGGTCTGTCCCTGCGCCAGCTGCTTGACGTTCAATTCATGACTGCCGCTGACAGCCTTGTCGGTGGTGGTGGCGCTCAGCACATCCTTGGCGCTGGACGTGGCCGCCGTGGCCAGGCCGCTGCCGGCCATGTTCTTGGCCACGGTCTGGAATTTCGCCAGTGCCGATTGCAACTGGCCCAGGCCCGAGAATTTGGCCTGGTCGCGCGCCAGATTGGCATTGAGCTTGACGACGCCCGTGTTCTGCGACTGCATCTGGCGCTCCACCTTCGCATACACATCGGCCGAGATATTGCCCTGCGTCGTTTGCTGCGTGTTGTTGGTGTAGGCCCTGCTATTGATGGTCGAATTAAACATGGTAGGCATTCCCGTCGGGTGTAAGGTCATGGCACACGGTTCAGGTCTTGACCGCGCTGCGCTGGAAACGGACGGCAGGCGCGCGTGGCGCGGCAAGGTCCCTCTTCTGGTTGATAATTATGCAGTATTACCGGAATATCAAAACAGCGAACAGAACAAGTTTTTCCTGACTGCAAACCCATATGCACCATTTTAGCGCAATTACTTGCCACCCCTCTCCGGGCGTGCCTCAGCGCATGAATTTGGAAATGGCGCTGCTGACGGCCATGTCCAGTTGCAGGAAAGTGAGTCCCACCTTGAAACCTGCACTGCTGAAAATACAGTGCGAGACGGACGCGCGCGCCTCGATGATGTGCGCCGAACCATCGTAAAACAACTCGAACAGCACCTTGCCCTGCTTGCCTGTCGGCACCGGTTCAGCGATGACGGCCGCCATGCCGCCCGGCCCCACATCGAGGGTGCGCGCCGCCACGGGACCCGCGCCATCGATTACCAACATTGCCTTGGCACGCAAAATCTTGCGTGCGCCCTGCCTTTGTTCAACTGACACTGTATTCCGCTTCTCTAGCTATGCATTGTCGATGCGGATTCATGAAACGAATCCATCGGACAAATATTATAGTTCTAAACGGAAATTCTGTTTGACTTGTCTCAAGCTTGGCATTTAAACCATACCAACTTTTACTCCAAATCGCGCAGTTTGTTGAACGCCTCGTCGATGCGCTCGACGCCGATGACCTTGAGGCCCTCGATGGCTTGCTTGGGCAAATTGGACTTGGGCACCACGGCCAGGGTAAAGCCCAGCTTGGCCGCTTCGCGCAAACGCTCCTGGCCCCGTGGCGCGGGACGGATCTCGCCGGCCAGGCCCACTTCGCCAAACACCACGAGTCCCCGTGGCAAGGGCTTGTTGCGCATGGACGAGTTAATCGCCAGCAACACGGCCAGGTCGGCCGCCGGTTCCGTGATCTTCACACCACCCACCGCGTTGATAAAGACATCCTGGTCGAACGCGGCGATGCCCGCGTGGCGGTGCGCCACGGCCAGCAGCATGGCCAGGCGGTTCTGTTCCAGGCCGACGGACAGCCGGCGCGCATTCGGCAAGTGGCTGGTATCGACCAAAGCCTGGATTTCCACCAGCAAGGGACGCGTGCCTTCCTGCGTCACCATCACGCACGAGCCGGGCACTTGATTGTCGTGCTGCGACAGGAACAGGGCGGACGGGTTCGACACGCCCTTCAAGCCCTTTTCCGTCATGGCAAACACGCCCAGTTCATTGACGGCGCCGAAACGGTTCTTGATGGCGCGCACCAGGCGGAAGCTGGAATGGGCGTCGCCCTCGAAATACAGCACCGTGTCGACGATGTGTTCGAGCACGCGGGGGCCGGCCAGCGCACCCTCTTTCGTCACGTGCCCCACCAAAATGATGGTCACGCCCGTCTGCTTGGCCGCCCGCGTGAGCTGCGCCGCGCATTCGCGCACTTGCGCCACGGAACCGGGCGCCGAGCTGAGCGCGTCCGAATACACGGTCTGGATCGAGTCGATGACCACCACTTCCGGCTTCAGGTCGGCCAGGGTGCCGAGGATTTTTTCCAGCTGGATCTCCGCCTGCAATTTCAGTTCCTTGGCATCGATGAGCAGGCGCTTGGCGCGCAGGGCGATCTGCGCGCCCGATTCCTCGCCACTCACATATAGCACGCGCTTGTGGTGCGACATGTTGGCCAGCGCCTGCAGCAGCAGGGTCGACTTGCCGATGCCGGGATCGCCACCGATCAGCACCACGCCGCCGGCCACCATGCCGCCGCCCAGCACGCGGTCGAATTCCTCGATGCCCGTGCCGAAGCGCGGCACGTCGATGGCGTCGATATCGTCGAGCGACAGCACGGGCGCCGTCTGCGCCAGCGACATGTGCTGCGGGTTCGAATAGCGGTTGTTGCCGCCCGTCTCGGGCAGGGTTTCCACCATGGTGTTCCACTGATTGCACGAGGTGCATTGCCCCATCCATTTATTACTGATGGCGCCGCAATCGCTACAGGTGTAGATGGTCTTGACTTTTGCCATGGTGTATTTTGCTCGGGTAAGGTGAAACCGCTGTTTATATGTACAGTGAATTCACAGTATATACAAACGGCGGGCCGGCGTCACTGTGTCGCTTCGACCACGGGCACGCGGGGCGCCAGTGCGCACATCAGCTCGTAGCCGATGGTGCCGGCGGCCAGGGCCACCTCGTCGATCGGCATGCCCTGGCCCCACAAGGTGACCGAACTGCCCACTTTTGCGCCCGGCACGTGGGTCAAGTCCACCATCAGCATGTCCATCGACACCCGGCCGATGAGCCCCGTGCGCACGCCGTCGACCAGCACGGGCGTGCCTTCGGGCGCTTGGCGCGGGTAGCCATCCGCATAGCCGCAAGCCACCACGCCCACCTTGACGTTGCCGGCCGCTTCGTAGCGGCTGCCATAACCCACCACCTCACCGGCGGCGATATCCTGGATGCCGATGATGCTGCTGCGCAAGGTCATGCTGGGCAGCAGGCCGAACGCCTGCGCCGACGTGCCGCCGGGCGCGCCGCTGGGCGTGCCGCCATACAGCATAATGCCGGGGCGCACCCAATCGCTGTCCAGATGGTGCAGCAGCAAGCCGGCCGAATTGCACAGGCTGCGCGGCAAGGCCGTACCGATGCTGGCCGCCCCGGCCTCGAAGCGCAGCATCTGCTGGGTCAGCGGCAAGCGCGTGGGCGCCGCCTCGTCCGCATTGGCGAAATGCGTCATCACGGTGATCGTGCCGATATGTGGCATGGCGCGCAGGCGCGCATACGCGGCGGCGATGGCTTGCGGCGTAAAGCCCAGGCGGTTCATGCCCGTGTTCATCTTCAGGTGCACATCGATGGCGTGCGGCAGACGCGCCGCTGCCAGCATGGCGATCTGTTCTTCGCAATGCACGCTGCCATTCAAGCCGTATTGCGCCATGACAAGTAA
Organism: Janthinobacterium breve; assembly: GCF_051380895.1. Classification (NCBI taxonomy): domain Bacteria; kingdom Pseudomonadati; phylum Pseudomonadota; class Betaproteobacteria; order Burkholderiales; family Oxalobacteraceae; genus Janthinobacterium; species Janthinobacterium breve. The sequence continues at coordinate 229,271 of NZ_JBNYXY010000005.1, forward strand.
ATCGCTGGCGTCGAAAAAGCCTTCCAGCAGCAGGATGGGCTTGGTCCAGCCCAGTTCGCGCAAGCGCACGGCATAGTCGACCTCGACCAGCGCCAGGCCATCGGCGCCGGCAAAGCCCCGCATGGCCCGCTCCAGGCCGTGGCCATAGGCATTCGCCTTGACGACGGCCCACACCTTGGCGCCGCGGGCGCAGGTGCGCGCGCGCGCCAGATTCTGTTGCATGGCATCCAGATGGATGGTGGCGATGAGGGGCCTGGGCATATGCGTCGTTCACGGCGGGTGGGAAAGCCGTATTTTACCGGATGGGCACGATGCGGGGCGGCAAGCCTGCAAGGTGGACGGGCGCGGTGGTTCGCGATAGTCACCCACGACAGCATGTATAAAATGCTCACATGTGTGTGTATTTTTCTACGGCAGAAAAATTAAGCTTCGCTTAGGCAAGACTATGCAAAGCGACCCCGCCCAAACTTGGGGTTTGCCGTTTTTTCGTGGTATAAAGCAAGCCAGATATGATTTCAGGCAATCCAGAATGAATCGTGGTTTTTATACCATCATGGCGGCGCAGTTCTTTTCCTCGCTGGCAGATAACGCCCTCTTTTTTGTCGCCGTCGATTTATTGGTGTCCATGAAATCCCCGGCGTGGATTACGCCGCTGCTCAAATTGTCGTTCGTGCTGTTTTACGTGCTGTTAGCCGCTTTTGTCGGCGCCTTCGCGGATGCATTACCGAAAGGCAAGGTCATGTTCATCGCCAACATGGTCAAGATCTTCGGCTGCGCCCTCGTCTTCTTCCATGTACACCCGCTGCTGGCCTACGCCGTCGTGGGTTTTGGCGCGGCCGTGTATTCGCCCGCCAAGTACGGCATCCTGACGGAACTGCTGCCGCCGGAAAAACTCGTGGCGGCGAATGGCTGGATCGAAGGCTTGACCGTCACCTCCATCATCCTGGGCACCGTCATGGGCGGCGCACTCGTCAGCGGCCACGTGTCCGACATGCTGCTGTCCATCGACATCCCCCTGATCGACACGGGCATCACCGGCAAGACGGAAGCGGCCTTGTGCGTGGTGGTGGGCATTTATGTGCTGGCAACCCTGGCCAACCTGAAGATTCCCGACACGGGCTGCGTGTATCCGCACCAGGAACGCAATCCTATCAAACTGATCACCGATTTTGCCAATTGCTATTCCATCCTGTGGAAAGACAAGCTGGGCCAGATCACCCTGGCCGTGACCACCCTGTTCTGGGGCGCTGGCGCCACCTTGCAACTGATCGTGCTGGAATGGGCCAAGCAGTCGTTGAACATGCCGTTCGACAAGGCAACCAGCCTGGTGGGCGTGGTCGCCATCGGCGTGGCCGTCGGCGCCGTGCTGTCGGCGCGCTTCATTCCGCTGCGCAAGTCGCTGACCGTCATTCCGCTGGGCATCGCCATGGGCGTGATCGTCATGATGATGACGCAAGTACACTCCGTGTGGATCGCCTACCCGCTGCTGATACTGATCGGCGCCCTGTCCGGCTTTTTCGTCGTGCCCATGAATGCCTTGCTGCAACACCGCGGCCACGTGCTGATGAGCGCAGGCCATTCCATCGCCGTGCAGAACTTCAATGAAAACCTGTCGATTCTCACCATGCTGGCCGTGTATTCCATCATGATCCGTTTGCACCTGCCGCTCAATATCATCATCACCCTGTTCGGCCTGTTCGTCGCCGGCACCATGTACATGATCATGCGCAGGCACAAGCTCAACCAGGCCGAGCACGACAATCTGTCCTTGATCGGCGAGCATAAACACTAAACCCAAGCAAGGGCTGGGGTCAGACGGGGACGCCGAGTCCCTGAGGGTCTGAGCCCGGATTTGGTTTTGGGTTGAGAATTTTCGACCTACGCAGGTAGCGTGCCAGCCAGCCGCCGCGCGGCAGCCTGCTGCGTCCAGTCATGGGGCACGACAAAGCCGCGCGTGCGCTCCACTTCCCAGCCGTCGACATGCTCCACCGTGGCCACCATTACCGGTTGCGCCAGATCAAACAACTGCGAGCGCAAGGCATCGAGGTCCAGCACTTCCACGCCTTGCCCCTTGAACGGCGCCAGCCATTGCAAGCGCGGCAGCACAATATAGCGCTGCTCCGACAGTTGGGCTGGCGTGCACCAGAAGCCGTGTCCATGTTCCGGGGAAATGCCGTCCATGCCGGGCGTGGCGCCCGCCGCATAAAACAGCCAGCCCTTGACCAGCGCCTGCGCCGCGCGCACGGGGTGCGCCAGCAGGCTTTGCGCGGCCGGATGGCGAGACAAGGCAAGTTGCTTGTCGAGAATCTTGCGCATCTTCAAGCCCAACGTATCGGCCAGGTTGGGGCCGATCAAGTGGTTGAACACGCCGGGATCGGGCGCGCCTTCGAGCAGGTAAAACTTGGTGGCAAATTCCCAGTGCAGCAAGCCATCTCCGTCACGCAGCAAAAAATCGAACTCGCCCACCGTGTCGTTGCGGTTCACCTGCACTTGCAAGCCATGCGCTTGCAATACCCCACGCTGCTCAAAATAAAAGGCCAGCAGCTTTTCAGCGTACAGGCCCAGGCGGGAATAGAATCGGGGACCGAGCGCCGCATCGAGCGGTGATGGGTCATCTTGCAGCGCTCCCAGCCAGGCCGCCACGGCAGGCGTGACGGGTTCCAGGCTGGCGATGCGCCCGCCCCAGTGGGCGCTGGCCGGGTCCAGCAAATCGGGCGAATCGAGCAGCCAGGCCAGCGCACGCACGCGGGGGTGCGTCAAATGCCCCCAGCGGCGCTCGAAACGGGCCTGGAAGGTGCCGACGGCCGTATCAATCACCGTGCGTGCTTTTCGCCAGGCACAGGTCGGCCCAGGCGCGCGCCTTGGCCTGGCCCGTCTCATCCTGCAGCAGCATTTCCGGGTGGAAGGTGGCGACAAGCGAGGCATGGCCCAGCTTGCGCACCTTGCCGCGCACGGGTTTTTCACCGGGATTGATGCCGGCGGCGGCCATCGAGCCCAGTGTGACGATGGTGCGCGGCTGCAGCAGGGCCAGTTCGCGCTCGAAGTACGGGCGACAGGCGGCGGACTCTGATGCGGTGGGCAAACGTTCCTGGCCCACCTCGTCGAGCGGACGGCATTTCAGCAAGTGGGTGATGTACACGTCGCTGCCCGCATCGACAGCAATGGCTTTGAGCATATTGTCGAGCAATTTGCCCTGCTCGCCCGGCAAGGCTCGCCCTTCGCGTTCTTCCAGGCGCGAGGGGCTGCTGGCCAGCATCAGCCAGGCGCCCTGGCGGTCGCCACGGCCCATGACGACGCCCTTGCGCGTCTTGCACAAGTCGCAGCGCGCGCACTTGGCCACGGCGGCCGTCAAACCATCCCAGTCGAGGACGGCGATCTCGGCATCGCTCAGCTGTTTGGCCGCTGGCGGTGGCGGCGCGTCGTCGAACCAGGCCGTGTCGTCAGGCACGGCGGCAGGGGCAGCAGTAGCAACTACTGGCGTAGCGGCGACGGCGACAGCGACGGGCGCCTCGGCCTTCACCTCGGCGACTACCTCGGCAACGACCTCAACCACTGCTTCAACGGCTTCGGCCACAGGCTCCGCCACGGCGACTTCCATCTCCACAGGGGCCTCGACAACGGCGTCAACGGGCTCGGGCGCAGCCCCCTGGCGCAAACGCCACAGGGGACCGACGCCCATCTCATCGAGGAAAACGGCGCTGCGGCTCATAAGGTATAACGCATCACGATGGCGTCCTCACGTTGCGAGTTGCTGGCCGGATAGTATCCCTTGCGCCGGCCTATCTGTTCAAATCCATAGCGCTGGTAAATATCGAGCGCGCGCACATTCGACGGGCGCACTTCCAGCAGCATCGACTCCATGCCCAACTGGCGCGCGCAGGCGCACGACTGGTTCAGCAGGAAACGGCCCAGGCCCTGCCCCTGAATGGCGCCCTCGACGGCCACGTTGAGCAGGTGCGCCTCATCGACGACCAGCATCAGCAGAAAATAGCCAAGCAGGGTGCCGTCCACGTCGCGCAGCACCCAGGCCGGGTAGCCGCTCTTGAGCGAGTCGACAAAGTTGCCGTGCGTCCAGGGATGCGGATACACGCGCTGCTCCAGCGCCAGCACTTCGGCCAAGTCCGCCTCACCCATCGGCTGATAGTCGAGGCGCAGCAAGTCCCAGTCTGCCGCGCTGTCGTCCTGCGTCACTGCGTCCTTGCCCTCCTCCATCATTGCGCCGACTCCGCAGCGGCCTTGGCCAGTTGCATCTCGTGCCGTTCCGCGCTCGTGTAAGCGATCTTGTTGCGCAAATACAAAGGCTGCGCCTCGGCCGCCGTCACAAAATGGCCGGCCGCAAAGGCAATGCGCGCCAGTTGTCCCACCTGCACGGCGTGCGGCATGATGGCGACGTCGGCCGTGGCGGCGCACGGCAGCGCGGCCAACGCCTCGGCATACGCGCCAAAGCCGTTGCCACAGCCGACGACGTCGCCTTGCGGCGCCACGCCGGCCGGCGCACTCAGGGCCGGTGGCAGGACAGCCTGCAAGCCATTTTGATAGTCATATTGCGCCCAGTACACTTCGCCCATGCGGGCGTCGAGCACGGTCACGATGCGCTGCGCGCCATGCTGCTGGTGGCACGCCAGCGCCATCGCGTCGAGGGTGACGACGGGCACTACGGGCAAATTGGCGCCGTAGGCCAGGCCTTGTGCGATGCCGCAGGCCGTGCGCACGCCCGTAAATGAGCCGGGGCCGGAGCCGTAGGCGATGGCGTCCACGTCGGCCAGGGTCACGCCCGCTTCGGCCAACAATTCCTGCACCATCGGCAGGATGGACTGGGAATGGGTACGCACGCCCGACGAGGCGCGGGACAGGACGACATCGCCGCGCAACAAGGCGCAGGAGGCGAGTTCGGACGAAGTTTCAATAGCAAGCAGGGTGGGAAGTAAGGTAGGCATGGCGTATTTTACCTTGCCGCGCCATGGCGCGGCACTCCCCGCTGCGGCATGCCGGCACCAGCCTGGCAGCGATCAGGCCGATGCGGCTTGCACAGCGGGCCCGCGAGGACGGCTATAATGAAAGACGCAACTGATTATTTGACCGGCATCAAGTCTGCCGCGCCAAGCAACTGTTCAGTAATCACGTAGCAGCAATCACTTAACAACATCGTCTTACCACTCTTGCCCTGGTCCGTTCCGTGAATCCACTTCTTGCTAAACTGCAACCATATCCATTCGAAAAGCTGCGCCAGCTGTTTGCCGGCGTGACGGTCAATCCCGAATATGCACCCATCAGCCTGGGCATGGGCGAACCCAAGCACCCGACGCCAGCCTTCATCGAGCAGGCATTGGTCGACAATATCCACGGCCTGGCCAGCTATCCGACCACCATCGGCTCGGAAGCCTTGCGCAGCGCCATCGCCGGCTGGCTGGAGCGCCGCTATGACATCCCCAAGCTCAATCCTGCCACGCAAATCCTGCCCGTGAACGGTTCGCGCGAAGCGCTGTTTGCGCTGGCGCAAACGGTGATCGATCCGTCGGCCGGTTCGCTCGTGATCAGCCCGAATCCGTTTTACCAAATCTACGAAGGCGCGGCCTACCTGGCCGGCGCCGAACCGTATTTCGTCAATTCCGACCCGGCGCGCAATTTCGGCTGCGACTACGACGCGGTGCCCGCGTCCGTGTGGGAAAAGGTCAAGCTGCTGTTCCTGTGTTCGCCAGGCAACCCGACGGGCGCCGTGCTCACTCTGACGGACTGGGAACACCTGTTCGCCCTGTCCGAGCGCTACGATTTCGTCATCGCCGCCGACGAGTGCTATTCCGAGATTTACCATGGCGATACGGCCCCGCTGGGTGCACTGCAGGCGGCGCACATGCTGGGCCTGTCAACCATCGAACGCCCGTATGCGCGCCTGGTGGTGTTTTCCAGCCTGTCGAAACGCTCGAACGTGCCGGGCATGCGCTCGGGCTTCGTCGCCGGCGACGCGGAAGTACTGAAAAAATTCCTGCTCTACCGAACCTACCACGGCGGCGCCATGAGCCCCGCCGTGCAGGCGGCCTCCGTCGCGGCCTGGAACGACGAAACCCATGTCGAGGAAAATCGCGCCAAGTACCGCGCCAAGTTCGACGCCATCACGCCGCTGCTGCAAGCGGTGATGGACGTGCAATTGCCGGACGCCGGCTTCTACCTGTGGGCCGACGTCAGCCGCACGGGACTGTCCGACACGCAATTCGCGCAACGCCTGTACGCCGAATATAATGTCACGGTACTGCCTGGCAGCTACCTGGCGCGCGACGCGCACGGCATCAATCCGGGTCGCAACCGCATCCGCATGGCCCTGGTGGCCGAAACGGCCGAAGGGCTGGAAGCCGCACTGCGCATAGTAAAATTCTGCCAGCAGCTTTCCGCATCCGCATCAACTCACTAATTAATAAGACATCATCATGAGCCAACAACTGCAAACCATCATCGACCAGGCCTGGGAAAACCGCGCCGAGATCAATCCGCGCAATGGCACGGCCGAACTGCGCGATGCCGTCTCCCACGTCATCAATGGCCTGGACAACGGCAGCATCCGCGTGGCGGAAAAAACCTCGGGCGACTGGGTCGTCAACCAGTGGGTCAAGAAAGCCGTGCTGCTGTCGTTCCGCCTGGAAGACAACGTCGTCCTGCCATCGGATGGCACGATGCAGTTCTACGACAAGGTGCCGACCAAGTTCGCCAACTACACCGCCGAAGACTTCGCCAAGGGCGGTTTCCGCGTGGTGCCGCCAGCCGTCGCCCGCCGCGGCAGCTTCATCGCCAAGAACGTCGTGCTGATGCCGTCCTACGTTAACATCGGCGCCTACGTCGATGAAGGCGCCATGGTCGACACCTGGGCCACCGTCGGTTCCTGCGCCCAGATCGGCAAGAACGTCCACCTGTCCGGCGGCGTCGGCATCGGCGGCGTGCTGGAACCGATGCAAGCGAACCCGACCATCATCGAAGACAACTGCTTCATCGGCGCCCGTTCGGAAATCGTCGAAGGCGTGATCGTTGAGGAAAACTCGGTCATCTCGATGGGCGTGTACATCGGCCAGTCGACCAAGATCTACGACCGTGCCACGGGCGAAGTCACCTACGGCCGCGTGCCAGCCGGCTCCGTCGTGGTCTCGGGCAACCTGCCATCGGAAGACGGCAAGTACTCGCTGTACTGCGCCGTCATCGTCAAGCGCGTGGATGCAAAAACCCGCGCAAAAACAGGCATCAACGAGCTGCTGCGGGGTATTTAATCACTGCGCCGCAAGGCGCGCGCAACACCCTGAATGTCCCGCCCCGGCGGGACATTTTCATTTCAAAATCGCAACTTCAATCGTCCCGCTGCCCTCTTCCATCCTGTCCTATACTGGATGGCATGAATACTCCTCCCGTATTGATCGTCGGCGCCGGTCCTACCGGCCTCATGCTTGCCTTGCGCCTGGCGCGCCATGGCGTCGATTGCCGCATCATCGACAAGAATAGCGGTCCGGGCCAGGCGTCGCGGGCCATGGCCGTGCATGCGCGCACGCTGGAGTTTTACCAGCAACTGGGCTTTGCCGATGAGCTGGTCGGCCTGGGCATCAAGATCAATGCCATGCACATCCACGAAGGGGGCGAGGAGCTGGTGAAACTGGCGCTGGGCGAGATCGGCGAAGGGCTGAGCCCCTACCCTTTCGTGCTGAGCCTGCCGCAGGACGAGCATGAACGCTTTCTCATCAGCAAGCTGGCGGCGGCCGGCGTGCATGTGGAATGGAATGTCACGCTGGACCTGTGGACGCAGGACGATAGCGAAGTGCAAGCCATCCTGCTCAACAATGACGAAAGGCAATATTGCACTTTTGACTATATCTGCGGCTGCGACGGCGCCCGCAGCGCCGTGCGCGAGATCGCCGGTTTCGACTTTTCCGGCGGCACCTATGACCACCTGTACTACGTGGCCGATGCGCAAGTGGCTGGCAACAATACGGATTTGCACGCCCACCTGGGCGCGAACGCGTTTGCGCTGATGTTGCCCATGCGCACCAGCGGCATGCAGCGCCTGATCGGCATCCTGCCCGACCGTCCAGACGGCGCGCCGGCGCCCGTGTTTGACGACGTGCGCGGCGACGTGGAAACCCTGCTAGGCATCCAGGTTGAACACGTGAACTGGTTTTCCACCTATAAAGTGCATCACCGGGTGGCGGGCCAGTTTCGCGAACGACGCTGTTTCATCCTCGGCGATGCGGCCCACCTGCACAGCCCCGTAGGTGGCCAGGGCATGAACACGGGCCTGGGCGACGCCGTCAACCTGGCCTGGAAACTGGCGCAAAAGCTGCACGGCCAGAGCAACGACGCCCTGCTCGACACCTATGAAAGCGAGCGCATCGTGTTTGCCCGCAAGCTCGTCGCCACCACCGACCGCGCCTTCCAGGCCATCGTCGCGCAAGGCATGGCCGGGCAATTCCTGCGGCGCTGGCTGGTGCCGCATGCGCTGCCCTTCCTCTCCGGCTTCGGGCGCGCGCGCCGTTTGCTGTTCCAGACCGTGTCGCAAATCCAGATCAGCTATGAAGACAGCGTCCTCTCTGCGGGCCACGCGGAATATTTGCGCGGCGGCGACCGCCTGCCGTGGTTCTCGGATGGCACGCAAGACAATTTCACGGCCTTGCGCAGCATGGATTGGCAATTGCACATTTATGGCGTGCCGGCGCCCGAACTGCTGGACGAGGCGCGCGTGCTGAAGCTGCCCGTGCATTGCTACACCTATAACGTGGCCGCCAAGCTGGCCGGCCTGGGCCGCGACGCGGCCTACCTTGTACGCCCCGACGGCCATATCGCGCTGGCCCTGCACCTGCAGGAAAGCGGCGGCTTACGCGCCCTGGCTCTGCGTCTGGGCCTGCATTTCGGCCCGGCAGAAATAGGCAAGGCAGCGCCACGGCCCGTGTAGAGGAAATCGCTGGGCCGTGTTGCAGCGCCGCATCGACTGCCGCATCAACTGTATAATGGCGGCTAACATCGCATTTTGCTCCGGCGCAAGCGCCGCGATCAAGCGAACCGCATTCATACCCCCTTAGCCCTACCCATGACGACCATTACACTCTACGGTATCCCCAATTGCGATACCGTCAAAAAGGCCCGCACCTGGCTGGCCGCGCAGCAACTCGACTTCACCTTCCACGACTTCAAGAAGCAGGGACTGGAACGCGCTACTGTCGAAGCGTGGCTGCAGCAATTGCCGTGGGATGTGCTGGTCAACAGGAAGGGCACGACCTGGCGCGCCCTGTCCGACGAGCGCAAGGCATCGATCACGGATGCCGCCAGCGCTGTGGAACTGATGCTGGAAAACCCCTCCATCATCAAGCGCCCCGTACTGGACAAGGATGGCAAGTTCAGCGTGGCGTTTTCGGATGCACAGTACGCAGCCATTTTCGGGCTGTAATTTTTACTTAAACAGAAGCACCCCGCTCTACACCATGACCACCTCCAAAACCCTCGCCCTGACCGAAAAACTGATCGCCCTGTCTTCGGTCACGCCCGATGACAAGGGCTGCCAGCAGCACCTGATCGACCTCCTCACGCCGCTGGGCTTTGTCTGCGAGACGATACAGTCGAACGACGTCACCAACCTGTGGGCGCGCCGAGGATTGACCTCGCCCGTGTTTGTCTTTGCCGGCCATACGGACGTGGTGCCCACCGGTCCCGTCGAGCAATGGCGTTCGCAGCCGTTCATCCCCACGCAGCGCGACGGCAAGCTGTACGGCCGAGGCGCGGCCGACATGAAGACCTCGATCGCCGCCATGGTGGTGGCCTGCGAGGAATTCATCGCCGCCACGCCCGAGCACACGGGCTCGATCGCCTTCCTGATTACCAGCGACGAGGAAGGTCCGGCCACGGACGGCACCGTCATCGTCTGCGAGCAATTGAAGGCGCGGGGCGAGCAGATCGATTATTGCCTGGTGGGCGAGCCGACGTCGAGCGCGCAACTGGGCGACATGATCAAGAATGGCCGTCGCGGTTCGCTGTCGGGCCGATTGACGATCAAGGGCGTGCAAGGCCATATCGCCTACCCGCACCTGGCAAAAAACCCCATCCACGAAGCGGCGCAGGCGCTGGCCGACCTGGTCGAGGAAAAGTGGGATGCGGGCAACGAATACTACCTGCCGACGTCGTGGCAAATGTCCAACATCAATGCGGGCACGGGCGCCAACAACGTGATTCCGGGCGACATGGTGATCGACTTCAATTTCCGCTTTTCCACGGCCAGCACGGCGGAAAGCCTGCAGGAGCGCGTGCATGCCATCCTCGACCGGCATGACTTGCAATACGATTTGCAGTGGACCCTCAGCGGCCTGCCCTTCCTCACGCCGCGCGGCACCCTGTCCGATGCGCTGTCGTCCGCGATTCACGCGGAAACGGGCATTGTGACGCAGTTGTCGACCACGGGCGGCACCTCGGATGGCCGGTTTATCGCGCAAATCTGCCCCCAAGTGATAGAATTCGGGCCGCCCAATGCAAGTATTCACAAGATCGACGAGCACATCGAACTGCGCCACATCGATCCCCTGAAGAATATTTACCGGCGCACGCTGGAGCATTTGCTGCCCGTCTGAACCAGAATACCGAGGCCCGTCACGGCGGGCCAGAACACCGTCTTTTCGAGAATGCCATGACCCCGAACCCGTTTTCCACGCCACGCGACCTGCTGCGCTACGCCGTTACCCGTTTTAATACCGCCAAGCTGTTTTTCGGCCACGGCAGCGCCGAAGCGTTCGACGAAGCGGCCTATTTGATCCTGCACACCTTGAAGTTGCCACTCGACAAGCTCGAACCGTTCCTCGACGCCAAGCTGCTGCCGTCGGAAATCGCCAGCGTGATGACGGTCATCGACCGCCGCAGCATCGACCGCGTGCCAGCGGCCTACATCACCAAGGAAGGCTGGCTGGGCACGTACAATTTTTATGTCGACGAACGCGTGATCGTGCCCCGCTCCTTCATCGCCGAGCTGATCCCTGAATACTTCTCGCCGTGGGTGGCGGAACCGGAAGCCGTGGAAAACATCCTGGAACTGTGCACCGGCTCGGGCTGCCTATCCATCATGATGGCCGACGCCTTCCCGAACGCCACAGTGGACGCGGTGGACATTTCAGCCGACGCGCTGGCCGTGGCCAAGCGCAACGTCGACACGTATAAATTGCAAGACCGCGTCAACTTGATCGAATCGGACCTGTACACCAACGTGCCGGCCAAGAAATACGACTTGATCATCAGCAACCCGCCGTACGTGAATTCCGCGTCGATGGGCGCCCTGCCCCAGGAATACCTGGCCGAACCGCAAATCGCCCTCGACGGCGGCAGCGACGGCATGGACCTGGTGCGCAAGATCATCGCCGGCGCGGCCGAACGCCTGACGGACGACGGCATCCTGATGATAGAAATCGGCAACGAACGCGCATACGCGGAAGCGGCCTTCGGCGAGCTGGGCCTGACCTGGCTGACGACGAGCGCCGGCGACGACATGGTATTCCTGCTGACGGCCGAGCAGCTCAAGCTGGCATAAGCGCTGGCGTAAGCGGCGCAGCGCCTTAATTTACAACACAAAGAAAAAAATGATACGTTTCCTACAAGTAAGCCTGATGCGCGGCATCAAACCGTTGCTCGAACAAGTCGATGTCACGCTCAACCCAGGCGACAAGATCGGCCTGATCGGCGCCAATGGCGCGGGCAAATCGAGCCTGTTCGCCATGATGCGTGGCGAACTGCACCCTGACCAGGGCGAGATCGATTTCCCGGCCAAGTGGCGCGTGGCTTACGTGGCGCAGGAAACGCCGCCGCTGGACCGTGCCGCGCTCGACTACGCCATCGACGGCGACGCCACCTTGCGCAAACTGGAAGCGGAACTGGCGCATCTCGAGTCGCAACCGGAAAGCACGGAAAACGGCATCGCCATCGGCAACATGTACAGCGCGCTGGCCGATGCCGACGCCTACACGGTGCAGTCGCGCGGCGAGCAGTTGCTGCTGGGCCTGGGCTTCACGCTGGACCAGATGCAGCAACCGGTAGCCAGCTTCTCCGGCGGCTGGCGCATGCGTTTGAACCTGGCGCAAGCGCTGATGTGCCCGTCCGACCTGCTGCTGCTCGATGAACCGACCAATCACCTGGATCTGGACGCCATCATCTGGCTGGAAGACTGGCTCAAGCGCTACGCCGGCACCTTGCTGATCATTTCGCATGACCGCGACTTCCTCGATGAAGTGGTCAACGTCGTCGTGCATATCGACGAACGCAAACTGAAACGCTACTCGGGCAACTACTCGAGCTTCGAGCGCCAACGCGCGGCGCAGATGATCCTGGCCGCCGGCGCGCTGGAAAAGCAGCAGCGCAAGCGTGCCCACCTGGAATCGTTCGTGAACCGCTTCAAGGCGCAAGCCTCGAAAGCCCGTCAGGCGCAAAGCCGCATGAAGGCGCTGGCGAAAATGGAAGAACTGGCGCCATTGCGCGCCGCCGCCGAATTCTCGTTCGAGTTCCGCGAGCCGCTGTCGGCACCGAATCCATTGATGGTGATGGAAGACGTCGATGCGGGCTACAAGATCGAGAACGAAGCGACGGGCGAGATCACGCATAAAACCATCGTCAACGGCATCAAGTTTTCGCTGCAGATCGGCCAGCGCATTGGCCTCTTGGGCCAGAACGGCGCCGGCAAATCGACCCTGATCAAGACCATCGCCGGCGAACTGATGCCGCTGACGGGCGACGCCACCATGGGCAAGGGCCTCAACATCGGCTACTTCGCCCAGCACCAGGTGGAAATGCTGCGCCATGACGAATCGCCGCTGTGGCATCTGGCCAAGATCGCCCCGACCGTGCGCGAGCAGGAACTGCGCAACTTCCTGGGCGGTTTCAACTTCCCCGGCAACATGGTCACCGCCTCGATCGCGCCGTTCTCGGGCGGCGAAAAAGCCCGTTTGGCGCTGGCCCTGATCGTCTGGCAGCGTCCGAACTTGCTGCTGCTCGATGAACCGACCAACCATTTGGATCTGGAAACGCGCGAAGCGCTGACGGAAGCGCTGGCCCAGTTCGAAGGCACCCTGGTCGTCGTATCCCATGATCGCCACTTGCTGCGCGCCACCACGGACGAATTCATCATCGTTGCCGACGGCAAGCTGCAGCCGTTCGACGGCGACCTGGACGACTACAAGGATTGGCTGTTCAAGACCAAGCTGGGCAAAGGCACGGACGTGCTGCCGGCCGCCGGCAAAGCCAACAAGACCGACTTCCCTGTGACTTCTTCCGTACCTTCGCCGGTAGCGGCCGCCCCTGCAGCGCCCGTGCGCGACAAGCGCCAGGAAGCGGAAGACCGCCAGAAGGCAGCCGCCTTGCGCAAGCCGATCGAAAACAAGATCAAGCGCCAGGAAGAGCAGATCGCCAAGCGCAACGCGCAAAAGGCGGAAACGGAAGCCAAGCTGGGTGAACCGACCATCTACGACGCGGCCAACAAGGCCAAGCTCAAGCAATTGCTGGCCGACCAGACCTTCTTCACCAAGGACCTGGCGCAGCTGGAAGCGGAATGGCTCGATTTGCAGGATCAGTTAGAGAAACTCGGCTAACGCACAACACAAAGACGACCCCAGGGTCGTCTTTTTTTCAGGCTGCCTGCATGGGGCTGGGGCTGCGAATCGCCATCAGGCGGTCGATGTCGACGAGGATCAGCCTGCGCCCGGCTACCGTGCCCAGGCCCAGCAAATAATCGGCTTCCGCCTCGCCCAGGCCGGGCACGGCGGCGATGTCGGCGGGCGCCAGGCTGACGATATCGGTGACGCCATCGACCACCATGCCCATCACGCCATTGCTCAGCTGCAAGATGATCACGTCGGTGGACGGATCGGGCACGCCCCGGGCGCTGCCGAAAGCGGCGCGCATGTCGACGATGGGGATGATCACGCCGCGCGAGACAGCCACGCTGTGCAGCACTTCCCCTTCCGAGGAAAAACGGTCGAGCTCCTTCAGCGGGCGCAATTCCCGCACGCAGCGGTAATCGAGGCCGTATTCCAGGCCGCCCAAGCGGAAGCTCAAGTACTGCGTCAGGTATTGCGCGGTGCTACGTTCCGCCGTCGCTGCGGTGCCAGGCGTCGTCGTGGGCTGCATGATGTTCCTTTCATCCGGTAAGTGCTGCCAGGATGCGCAGTGGCGCAACGTTGGCCCCATGCTAACCAGCATCGCCGCAGGCGGCGTTGAGAAACATCAACTTTCCAGGAAGACATCATCGGCCGACCGGCCCAGCCTTGCGCCGGCGCAGCCATCTTCCCTTACAATACGGGCATCGTTTCCCCACAGGCAGGCCATGCAACACCTCGTCAATCCCGCTGAAGTTGAATTCTCCGCCATCCGCGCCCAGGGCCCGGGCGGGCAGAACGTCAACAAGGTATCCAGCGCCATCCATTTGCGCTTTCCCATCGCCGCTTCGTCGCTGCCGGAAGCGTACAAGGAACGGCTGCTGGCCCTGCGCGACAGCCGCATCAGCAAGGATGGCGTGCTGGTGCTCAAGGCGCAGCAGTCGCGCAGTCAGGAACAGAACAAGGAAGAAGCCTTGCGGCGCTTGCAGGAAATCATCGACAGCGTGACCTTCCTGCCCGCCGTGCGCCGCGCCACCAAGCCCACGCGCAGCTCGCAGCGGCGCCGCCTCGACAGCAAGAGCACGCACAGCGTGCTCAAGCAATCGCGCGGCAAAGTTATGGACTGATCAGGGTGGCGGCTGGTAGATCCAGTCCAGGCTGCCACTGCTGTCCGCAAACACGGGCTGCGTGGCCGGCGTGGCGCTGCGCAACAGCGCCTTGATCTCTTTCGGCGGCCGGTCGTAGACCTTGGCCGGCCCGGGCGGCACGACCATGGCGCGCACCGCCGTTTCGCCGTCGACCAGGCCCAGGCTGCAGCGCGACTGGCCGGCCGTCGCTTGCCGCTGCTGGCGCAGTTGCTCCACCAGCGCCAGCATTTGCGCCTGCAGGATTTCCGACTGTTTCACCTCCACGCGCAGGCGCGCCACTTCCTTCAACACGGGGCCGATACGCGCGGCCAGCTTGTCGTACTGCAGTTGCTGCGCCGGCTGCAGCTGCAACTCGCCGCGCCGCAGCTGGCCCGCCAGGGCCAGGTAGTTGCGCACCTCGGGCAATTGCGCAATGGCATCAATTTCCTGCTGGCGCTTGTGCTGCGCCTGCTGGTGCTGCGCCGCCTTCTCCAGGCTTTCCGCAATTCTCTGCTCCAGCGCGCTCAAATCGGGCACCAGCGGGAACAGCAGCATCTCCACCTGCTTGCGCGGACCGGCGCTGCCGATGCGGATGGTGCGTGCCGCCACGGCGCAGCCTTCGGCCAGCTCGATGACGACCTCGTCGGCGATGATCTCGCAATTGCTGGCATGGTCGATCACCACGCGCTTGCCGGCGATGACGCAGCTTTCCGCGCGCTTCACGTGGACTTCGCCACTCAGCGCCTGCAGCACGGAACCGGAAGCGACACCCTCGACGCGCACGTCGCCATACTCATTGAAGGCCGTACCGCCCACCAGATTACGCTGCAGCCATATTAATCCGCCATGCGAGTGCAGATGGCCATACACATCGCCATGGATGGTGATGTCGCTGCCGTCGAGCTGGCGCTGCTCCTGCACTTCGCCATATTCTTCGTACGCGGCGCGCAGCTTCAAATTGCCCGTGGTGCGGCTGCTGACGCCTTCGCGGCTGACGATCTTGTTTTCGATGGAAATCTTGCCGTGTTCATCGACATTCACATAGCCATCCTGGGTGGCCACGACGTAATCGCCATCGCTGAAGCGCTCGACCACCGTGCCCGGACCTGCCACCGCCACCGGGTCCAGCTCCAGCGGCGCGGGGGGCGGCAGCAGCGTGCCGGCCAGGTCGTAGCCGGGCAAGCCGGGCGCACCGGGCAGCAGCCGCAGCAGGCGCGCGCGTTTTTTCACTTGCGGAAAACGGTTCTTGAAACTGAGCAAATCCAGGCGGCCATCGTAGCGTTCGCGCGGCGCGTCGTTGCGGTGGATGCCTTGCGACACTTCCAGCAGCTGCGCGTCGCGCCCCGGCTGCGGTGGCAGTGCGCGCGCCACCGTGATGCGCTCGGCTTTGCCGCTGCCCAGAATGGCGCGCACGGCCACGCCATCGATGCCATAGTGCACGCCCTTGCACCACAGGTCGGCCACCAGCTCGTCAAACTCGCGGCGGGCCGGCACCTGGCCATCCGCGTCAGGCGACAGCGCTTCGAAGTAAAACTCGGCGCTGTCGCCGCAGATCTTGATTTGTTTATACAGCGCGCGGCGCTGGGGCGGGAATGGCGCCACGCGGGCGGCGATGCGCAGCAAGGCGTCGCCCTTGGGCGCGGCGCGGGGCGCGGGGGTATGGAACAGGGTCAACAGGAACAAAGCGTAATCGAGACCCGCCAGCAACTGCCCCGACTGGAACAGCTGGTCGACGGCGGCACGCAACTGTGCGGGCGCCAGGGACAGGTCGAGCCACACGCCCTCGTCGCGCTGGACGAAGCCGTGCGGCAAGCTGCCCGCTTGCGCAGCATCAGGAACGGGTGTGTCGTCGTCGCTCACCACTTGCCTCCCCCAGCAACACATTCAGAGAATTGCCTCAGTGCACTGGAACAATATCACGGGGCGTGGCGGCGTGCCTGACTCGGCAAAAATGTGCTTGCCAGATGCAAACAGGGCCATGTCTTGCGAGATGGCCCTGTCGGATGGGGTGCGCGATGCCCAAGTAACTAGCGGCGCGGGGGATTCGAATAAATATCCTGGCCCACTTCGTTGATCTGGCGGCGCAGGTCGCGGCGCTCGTCGGGCGTCATGCGGCCCGTGCGGCGCGAGGCGTCGGCGCCCTCGTTGGCGCGGCGCTGCTCTTCGGCGCGCGTGTCGAAACTGCGTGCGTCACGCTGTTCGCGCAGTCGCGTATCATTGCTATTGCTGCGCTGTACCTGTTCATAGCGCTGGGCCTGCACTTGCGGCTGGTCGTCACGGCGTGGCGGCGGCTGGTTTTGTGCCAGCGCCAGGCTGGCGGCAAACACGGAGCAAACGGCAAATGCGGACAGTACAGTCGTACGTGCGGCAATAGCTGCGCTGGGAGCGGCGTGAATTTTTTTAGTAAAGATATTCATTGAGTTCCTCTTCCGCGATGCCGTATAAACTTAAAGCTGATTTCCACTGTGGCCCCAGTGTATGATGCTTTACACGGTGCAGTAAGAGTAATTGGGTAAAGTTTGTAACACTTTGTAATGGGTCGCCACAGCCCCTTGCCGACGCTGCGCGAGGCGTTACTATAGCAACTAATATAAGATAACACGACACCTTAAATGACCACAACCTCCACTTCCGGCAGCAATACGACTACGCAATCGATCCACGGCCACCAGGCAAAAATCATGGTGGTCGATGACGATGTGCGACTGCGCGATCTGCTGCGCCGCTACCTGACTGAACAGGGTTTCAATGTCTTCACGGCTGAGAGCGCTACGGCCATGAACAAGCTGTGGCTGCGCGAACGCTACGACTTGCTGGTGCTCGATTTGATGCTGCCCGGCGAAGACGGCCTGTCGATCTGCCGCCGCCTGCGCGGCGCGGGTGACCAGACACCGATCATCATGCTGACGGCCAAGGGCGAAGACGTGGACCGCATCGTGGGCCTGGAAATGGGCGCCGACGACTACCTGCCGAAACCGTTCAACCCACGCGAACTGGTGGCCCGCATCGGCGCCGTGCTGCGCCGCAAGGGTCCCGATGAAATCCCGGGCGCGCCGTCGGAAACGCCGCAAACCTTCGAATTCGGCGACTTCGTGCTGGACCTGGGCACGCGCACCCTGAAAAAGAATGGCGAAACGGTGCCCCTGACAACAGGCGAGTTTTCCGTGCTGAAAGTGTTTGCCCGCCATGCGCGCCAGCCGCTGTCGCGCGAGAAACTGATGGAACTGGCGCGTGGCCGCGAATACGAAGTATTCGACCGCAGCCTGGACGTGCAAATCTCGCGCCTGCGCAAGCTGATCGAACCCGATCCGTCGAGCCCGCTGTTCATCCAGACCGTGTGGGGCTTGGGCTACGTCTTCATCCCGGACGGACAGCCGCGCTGATCGCAGGCAAGGCATGATGAAGCTTGTTCCCGATATCAGCCTGGCGCGGCTGAAAAGCGGCCTGTTCTGGCGCACCTTTTTGCTGCTCGGCACCTTGACCACGGTCAGCATGATCACCTGGATCGGCATGATTTCCGTCATCCAGCGCGAGCCGCAGGCGCAGCAGATTTCCGCCCAGATCATTTCCGTCGTCACCATCACACATGCGGCACTGACGCACTCGGCACCCGAGTTGCGGCGCGAACTGCTGTTCGACCTCGTCAGCAATGAAGGCATCCGCATCTTCTCGCTGGAAGAGGACGACCGCATCGAGCCGCCGCCCGACAATTACCTGATGCCCGAGATCGAGGCGCAGGTGAAAGCCAAGCTGGGCAAGGACACGCGCTTTTCCGCGCGCGTCAACGGCGTGGCCGGTTTCTGGGTCAGCTTCAAGATCGACGACGACGAGTACTGGCTGATGCTGGACCGCGAGCGTTTGCGCGGCCTGACGGGCTTCCAGTGGCTGGGCTGGGCCAGCCTGGTCTCCCTGCTATCGCTGCTGGGCGCAGCCATCATTTCCAGCCTGATCAATTTACCGCTGTCGCGTTTGACGGCGGCCGCGCGCGACATCGCCAAGGGCAAGCAGCCGGCGCCGCTGCCGGAAAAAGGCCCGATCGAAATCATCGAGGCGAACCGCAGCTTCAACCAGATGGTCGATGATTTGAAGCAGGTGGAATCGGACCGCGCCGTGATTTTGGCCGGCATTTCGCACGATTTGCGCACGCCGCTGACGCGCATGCAGCTGGAAGTGGAAATGGCGAACCTGTCGGATGAGGCGCGTGTAGGCATCCAGTCCGATATCGGGCAAATGGACGCCATCATCGGCCAGTTCCTCGACTATGCCAAGCCGACGGAAGCGTCGAGCTTTACGAACGTGGACCTGAGCGGCTTGCTGAGCGACATGACGCGCGAAGCGATGCGCCTGCCGGACGTGAAGATGAATGCCACCATCGCGGAAGGCGCGCATGCGATGGGCAATCCCACCGACTTGCGCCGCGTGCTGAACAACCTGGTCGAGAATGCACGCCGCTATGGCAAGACGCCGGGCAGCGACATGACGGAAATCGATATCGCCTGCCAGGTGCGCACCAGCCACGGCGTGAAAAAGGTGATTATCGAGGTGCAGGACCACGGCACGGGCGTGCCGGCGGAAAAGATCGAGCAACTGTTGAAACCGTTCACCCGCCTCGACACGGCACGCGGGCAAGCCAACGGTGCCGGCCTGGGCCTGGCCATCGTCGACCGCGTGCTGCTGCGCCATGGCGCTGACTTACAAGTGCGCAACCGCGAAGGTGGCGGCCTGGCGTTTCAGATCAGCTTGCCAGCGGCGTAAGCTAACACACCGGGGTCAGTCCCGTCGGGCCTGACCCCGGTGATTAAACCGACGCCTGCTCCGGCGCCAGCAATTTATTCATCAACAATTCCGTCGCCCCGTAGCCGTACAGCGAATCGCTTTCCATGCCCGGCGTATCGAAGGGTATCGATTCCTCACGGTTCAACTTGGCAGGGTCCGCGTCCGCATAGATGGCGCGCCAGGCGCGCTGCAAGGATTCATTGCGGCGGATAAAGGCCGGCATGGGCCAGGCATCGCGCTCCCAGTGGTGGCTGTCACCCAGCAGGGGCCAGCGCTCGTTGAGCAGGGCCATGTCGCCCGTGCGCAGGCGGCGCACGGCCTGTTCCGGCCGCAAGCCTTCCAGTTCGTCCAGCGCAGGCAGGCTGTCGCGCTTCGGCCCGAACATGTACGCCAGCATGATGCGCCCGGAAGGCGCCCTGCGCGCCACCACGCCGACGGCATAGCCGCCGCCCGGCAGGGGCACGGCAAACCAGCTGCCTTCTCGGTATGGTAATGATCTCATCGTTGCAAACTCTCCCAAAAACGTGTTCGGGGCACAGTCTACGCGATGCAAGGCGAAAGTGGCGCATGGTACGCCACGGCAACAAACCAATAGTTACACTATTTTCTCGTCATAATGATACTGGGCAACAATCGGCCCCGCCTTGAACAGCGCTTCCTTCATGGCCGTGTCCAGGCGCGCGTCGCGGCGGCGCATCCATTCGAGCAGCATGGCCGCTTCCTTGCGGCTGGTGTCGCCTGCATGCGCCAGCACGCGGCGCAGTTCCGGGTCCGTGCACGCCTCGAAACGCTGGCTGTTCAAATCCAGCGCCTGCAGCGCGGCGATGGTGGCGCCGATGGCGCGGTGCATGTCGAGTGCCGTGGCCGGCAAGCCCGCTTCTTCCAGTGGGACGGTGGTCATGCGCATTCCTTTTCGCGTGGTGGTGACATCGGCTGCATTCTCCACCGCGCGGGCGAAAAGCTCAAGCGTCCACGACACGTTTCCACCCGTTCGGCCATAATCATGGCTCAGCAACAGCCTAAACTTCAGCGGCAGGAGCCCCATGTTCAATTTCGACTTTTACAATCCAACGCAAATCCTCTTCGGCCAGGGCCAGATCGCCGCCATCGCCGGCCTGATCCCGCCGCAGGCGCGGGTCCTGATGACCTACGGCGGCGGCAGTATCAAGCAGAACGGCGTCTACGATGAAGTCAGGGCAGCGCTGGCCGGCCATACGGTGCTCGAATTTGCCGGCATCGAACCCAATCCCAGCTATGAAACCCTGATGCAGGCCGTGGCCATGGTGAAAAACGAGCGCATCGACTTCCTGCTGGCCGTCGGCGGCGGCTCCGTGGTCGATGGCACCAAGTTCATCGCCGCCGCCGCCCTGCACGAGGGAGATGCCTGGGACATCCTGGCGAAAGGCGGCAAGATCGTCGAAGCCGCCCTGCCCTTCGGCACGGTGCTCACCTTGCCGGCCACGGGTTCCGAAATGAATGGCTCGGCCGTGATCACGCGCAAGGCCACGCAGGAAAAGCGCTCGTTCATGAGCCGCAAGGTCTATCCTAAATTTTCCGTGCTGGACCCGTCGAAAACGTTTACCTTGCCGCTGCGCCAGGTGGGCAATGGCGTCGTCGATGCGTTTGCGCATGTCATGGAACAGTATCTGACCTACCCCGTCAATGCCTCCGTGCAGGACCGTTTCGCCGAAGGCATTCTGCTGACGCTGATCGAGGAAGGCCCGAAAGCCCTGTCGCACCCGGACGACTACGATGTGCGCGCCAACGTGATGTGGAGCGCCACCCTGGCCTTGAACGGCCTGATCGGCGTGGGCGTGCCGCAGGACTGGTCCACGCATGCCATCGGCCACGAATTGACGGCCCTGTATGAACTTGACCACGCGCAAACCCTGGCCATCATCCTGCCCAGCATGCTACGCGTGCGCAAGCAGGCCAAGCGCGCCAAGCTGCTGCAATATGCGGCCCGCGTGTGGGGCCTCGATGGCGGCGACGAGGATGGCCGCATCGAGGCGGCCATCGCGCGCACGGAATTTTTCTTCCGCCACATGGGCGTCAAGACGCGCCTGGCCGACTACGGCCTGAATCACGCCAGCGTGGACGCCGTCGTGGCCGCCCTGGAAACGCACGGCATGACGGCGCTGGGCGAACAGCGCGACATCACGCCAGCCGTCAGCCGCAAGGTGCTGGAACTGAGCTTGTAGAAGCTGCCCACACTGTTGTAAAACGGTCAGCCAGTTGGGACAGCTGGCCGTGCTTCATGCTAAGCTGTCAACCGCTAGGGGTCCTGGAGCAGTCATCCGGGTGAGAGATACCCTTCGTACCTGATCTGGATAATGCCAGCGAAGGAAAGCGCAAAGTACCTCCCTCCTTTGATAGCTCCTGCGTTGGCGCCAGCCGAACAAGCAGCCTGCCGTGCTCTTTCGCAAGAGACGGCTTGAACCACGAGCAATCTATGTCCACACCGAATTTATCTGTTTCCATTTTGACCCTGGCCATCCTGCACGCGTTTGCCGCGCCCGCCCTGGCCGCGATTGACACCGCCGAAGCGCAGGCCGACACGCAAAGCATGGCCGAAGTCGTCGTCACGGCCAGCAAGGCACCGGCCGCCAAGCGCGCCTCCGTGGGCGGTTTTTCCGACGCACCCCTGCTGCAGACGCCGGCGTCCGTCACCGTCATTTCGCAAAAAGACATGCAGGACTTGCAAATCCGCAATCTCAGCGATGCCGTCAAGCTCGACACCAGCATCAACGACGCCTACAACGCCGTCGGCTATGCGGAGCAATTTTCCATCCGCGGCTTCAAGCTCGACAATAATTCCAGCTACCGCAAGGATGGCGTGGCCATTCCTGGCGACACCCAAATTCCGCTGGAAAACAAGGAGCGCATCGAAGTCCTGAAGGGCCTGGCCGGCTTGCAGGCAGGCGTGGCCGCGCCCGGTGGCGTGATCGACTTCATCGTCAAACGCCCCACCGCCGCGCCATTGCGCACGGTCACCGTGGAAGCGCGCGAACGGGGCACCCTGTACGGCGCCGTCGACCTGGGCGGCCGCCTGGAAGACACGCGCTTCGGCTACCGCGTCAACGTGGCAGCCGAGCGCCTGCGCTCTTACATCAAGGGCGCGGACGGCAACCGCAAGTTCATTTCCGGCGCCTTCGACTGGCAAATCTCGCCGCAAGCGCTGCTGCAACTGGACGCCGACTACCAGGACAAGGCGCAGGCGACGGCGCCCGGCTTCCAGCTGCTGAACAATAAAACCTTGCCAACCGGCATCAGCGCCGACGCCATGCTCAACCTGCAGCCGTGGACGCGCCCCGTGGAAACGGTCACCAGCAATATCGGCCTGCGCTTCCAGTATGCATTCAATGACGACTGGCACGCCACCTTGTCGGCCAACCAGCACTCGTTCAAGCGCGACGACTACACAGCCTTCCCGTATGGTTGCAGCGGACAAGACCTGTACCCTGGCTTCTGCGGCAATGGCGACTACGACGTGTATGACTACCGCAGCCTGGGCGAGACGAAAAAGCCCCTGAGCGCGCAAGCCATGATCCAGGGCAAGTTCGCCACCGGCGCCCTGCGCCACGAATTGACGGCCGGCGTATCGACCTTCCGCCGCAAGGACCGCGCCGGCCTGTACGTGTACGACTGGGTGGGCGTGAGCAACATCTATCAGCCGCAAATCGTCGGCACCTCGCCCGGCGTCACGGGTCCCGTGCGCCTGGTGCGCAAGGATACGGAAAACGCCGTCTTCGTGCAGGATATCGTCAGCCTGGCGCCGAACTGGAAGCTGCATGGCGGCTTGCGCCATATCAATGTCGACGGCTACCAGTATGTGTTGAAAGCCGACACGGAAATCCGCGCCAAACACGACTTCCTGCTGCCCAACGTAGCGCTCGTCTACACCCCGCTCGACAATGTCTCCGTGTATGCGGCCTACTCGCAGGGCATGGAACATGGCGGCACGGCCGACCGCAAGGCGATGAATGCCAACGTAGAGCTGACGCCCAGCCGCTCGAAGCAGATCGAATTCGGCGTGAAGATGGATGTGACGCCGGACTTCATGGTCGCGGCCAGCCTGTTCCAGATCCGCAAGGGCCTGGAATTCCAGAACGCCGCCGGCTACTTCGTGCGTGAAGGCCAGGCGCAGCACCGTGGCCTGGAATTATCCGCGCAAGGCAAGGCGACCCGCGACCTGAACCTGGGCGTCTCGCTCACGGCCCTGAACAGCCAGCAATCGAACACGGGCGAAGCGTCGCTTGACGGCAAGCGCGTGCCCAACGTGCCCGCCTTCAAGGCGGCCGTGCATGCGGATTATGCCGTACAACAGGTGGCCGGCTTGAGCGTCAACGGTAGCTGGGAATATGCGGGCAAGAAAGCGTTTGAGTACAACAACACCACTTTCGTGCCGTCGTACCACGTGTTCAACCTGGGCGCCGCCTACGCCACGCGCATCGCCGGCAAGACAGCCGTGCTGCGCGCCGCCGTCAACAACGTGGCCGACAAGTTCTACTGGCGCGACGTGACGCCGGAGTCCGATGGTTATCTGTACCCGGGCGCCAGCCGCACGTTCAAGGTATCGGCTCAGTTTGACTTTTAATTGAGGGAAATGGCAGGCGCTGCAGCGAGCGCCTGCTGTAACAAAGGCGCCGCCTGTTCCAGGCGCGCCTCCAGGTTGTCGTGCAAGACGTGGTAGACGATGCCGCGCGCGTCGAGCTCGTCGAGCAGATAGCGGTAGATCAGCTGGCGCACGGCTTCCGACTCGCGCTGCAAGCCGTCGGCCACCCACGGGCTGTCGGGCGCCGTCACCAACGTCACGTCGTACTGCGTGGCATCGGCCAGCGCCGCCAGCTGCGCGTCCGCACCATCAAAATAATGGCGGCTGTAGACCACCGTCATCAAGGGCGTCGTGTCACAAAACAGGAATTGTTTGGCTTGCGCGGCGGCGGCCGCTTCGCGTTCGACTTGCGTAAGCGCAATACCATACTGGTCGGCTGCGACAGGCACCCTGCCCTGCGTCTCGACGAATTCGCGCAAGTATTCCGGCACCCAGACGCTGCCGTAGCGCTCGGCCAGGGCGGCCGCCAGGGTCGACTTGCCCGACGATTCCGCGCCCAGGATCGCCACGCGCACGCAAGGCGCCATCACTTGAGGACCATGGCATCGGGCGCGGCCGGTGCCGACTTTCTCCACGCCAGCAAACCGATGATGGCCATCACGACGAAGAAGGCATACAGCACAGCCGTCAGAGTCAGGCCCTTGTGCAGGTACAGCCAGACATACAGCACGTCGACGATGATCCAGGCGATCCAGTTTTCCAGCTTCTTGCGCGACAACAGGAATTGCCCCACCAGGCTGCCTGCCGTGAGGAAACCATCCGCATGGGGCACGTCCGTGTCCGTCGTCGTCAGCAGCCAGGCGATGAGCAGGAAGCCGACCAGCCAGCCAGCAGCGCAGGCCAGCCAGCCGCGTCCATTCAGACGCGTGACGGGCAGGGTCTTGCCGCCGCTGGCCGGATGCAGCCACTGGTACCAGCCCCAGAACGAGACGCTGATGAACAGCAGTTGCAAGGCCATGTCGCCATACAGGCGCGACTCGAAAAAGACGAAACCGTAGGCAGCCGAGGAAATGATGGCGAACAGCCACGCCCAGTGATTCTGGCGGATATTCAGCGCAACGGTTGTCAGTGCCAGGACAAAGGAAATCAGTTCAAGCGGCGTGGTGGCAAAACCCAGCAGGAGAAGCGTATCGTTCATGGGAATCGTGATGAGGCTGGTGGCGCAGTATGCAATACCGGCCATGAATAAGCAAGATTGCCCGCAGCGTCACGCCCCTTTCTCCCTCAGGCAAAGCCCCCCCTGACGGCGCGCGCCAGCGAACGCTGCACGATCAGCTTGTGGAAAGGCCGGATCAGCAGGATGTAAGCGCGTCCCACCCTATTGTGGCAATGCACGACGCTGGACACGGTGACGCTGCCATGCCGCCCCGCGCCCCGGTTGCGCAGCACCGACAGGCGGAAATCCAGGTGGCTGTCATCTTCACCCACGATGATTTCATCCGCGCTGCGCGCATAGATGCGGAAGATGCCGATGCGCTCGCCTGGCTTGGCTTCCATCTGCCTGGCCGTCTTGATGCCGAAGCGCGCCACGATGACGTCGCGCAGCACCATCAGGCTCTGCGCCCAGTCCGGCTGGCTGCCCAGCAGGATGCGCGCCAGGCTTTCCATGTCCAGCTCGCGGGCGCGCGCGTTCGGCAGGTCGACGGCATACGCATCGGCCAAGTTGCTGCCCGGGTACAAGGGGGCGATGCTGGCGCCGGGCGGCAAGGCCACGGCGCGGACGGCGATGTTCATCTCTTGCATGTGCTCTCCATGTGTTCAGTGATAACATGAACATCATACACGACAATGTGAACAGCGATAACATAGAATGACAACAACGAGTACCTATCATCACGGCAACTTGCGCGACACCCTGGTCGCCACCGCCATCGCGCAACTGGCGCAGCAGCACGACGCCGCCCTCTCCCTGCGCGAACTGGCGCGCACGGTGGGCGTGTCGATCGCCGCTGTCTACCGGCACTTCCCCAGCAAGGAAGCCTTGCTGGCCGACGTGGCGGCGGCTGGCTTCGCCAGCCTGATCGTGAAATGGGAGGCAGAACTGCCGCCGCCGGGCAGCCTGCCCGCCGAGCAGCGTTTTCAGCTGCTGGGCCAGCAATACATCGAATTCGCCCTGGCCGCGCCTGCCCACTACCGCCTGATGTTCGAACACCAGGATGTGCGCCAGTTCCCTGCCCTGCTGGAAGCGGCGCAAACGTGCTTCCAGTATGTGCTGCAGACAGCCGGCGCGGCCGTGCGCGAAGCAGGCCTCGATGCGCGCTGGGACAAGGCCGCCGCCAGCGCCGGCTGGTCGCTGGGCCACGGCTACGTGATGCTGCTGCTGAGCGGGCGCCTGGCCATGGCGGACAGCGGCGACGACCTGTCGCCAGCAATGGTGCCGCGCTTTTTCCAGTTGCCGGTGGCGGCGCTGCGGCAGGCGCATCAGCAAGCGGAAGAAAAGCCGTTATGACTGCAGCAATAGACATCGCCAGAGGAGTCGACTGATAATGCAGGAAATGCAGGATCCCATGGAGTCATCTACTATCCCGGGCACCGAGGGCTATGCAGAAAACGCAGCGCAGCTCATTGCACGATACGACAACGTTACATTCCTTGATAAATACCGGCCCGTCAGTCATCTCTTGCCGACGATATCGAGCGCCGTGCTCGACATCGGCGCCGGGACAGGCGGCGACGCGGCGTGGCTTGCAAGCTCAGGCCACAAAGTGACCGCGCTTGAACCCGTTGCAGCCTTCCGCGAGGCGGGCATGAAGGCGCATGCCCTGGCCAACATCGAATGGGTGAACGACAGCCTCCCCGCTCTTTCCACGCTGGGAGCGCGCCCTGCCAGGTATGACCTTATTGTCGTCGCGGCCGTCTGGATGCATCTGGCAGCGGAAGAAAGGATCGAGGCGATGGGCAATATCAGCAAGTTGCTCAAGCCCTTCGCCATGCTCGTCATATCCCTGAGGCATGGCCCAGCCCCTGAAGGCCGTCGCATCTTTGATGTCTCTGCCAATGAAACGGCAGACCTCGCGATGCGATACCAGCTCAAATTGATGTTGAGTACGCAGGCGCCATCCGTTCAGCAGCAGAATCGCCAGGCGGGGGTAAGCTGGTCCTGGCTTGTCTTTGAGAAATGATTCGAGCTGAAGCAGCGTGCGCCAGGGCGTTGACAATGCGCGCATTCAGCCGAGGCTAGCCATTATTTTTTTGAAACACCATTATTTATGCATGACATATCGATAGATACGCTCTCCGTGATTGCCAGGCAATGCATTGCCGTGACGTGTCTGCAACGCTTTTGCCGGCGCTTTGACATTCATCATCCGGCACTGTCCGCGTTCGCCGGGCACGTGTGGGAAGTGGCGCAGGTCCAGCCTGGGGATTTTGCAGCCTGGGAACGCGGCTTTGCATCCTTGGCAGTGACGGGCATGGGAGACCCCTGGCCGGAGGACGTACGCATGGCCATACCCGGGCACCTGCTTGGCGCGCTGGAGGAACTTGTTCAGCACGATGCGGCGCTGGGGGGGCGGCTGGGGGCCGACGCTGACGGACGGGGAAATCATGCGCTGGAAAGCCCTGATATAGAAGGCCGCCGGCAATGGCGGCGGATGCTCACGTCAGGAGGCGCCGGCGCACCTGGTCGAGCAGGCGCTCCTCTTCATCGGTATCGGCATCGACTTGCGTGACCACGGTCCAGAAACGCGCGCATGTCCTGATCTGTTCGAAAGCATGGCTCGTTTCAAGCCGCACCATCGTTTTCCTGAGGCTGTGCAGATAGCCCTCTTCGATGGCGCAGAGCAGCTCGTCATCGGCGGTGTCAATCAGCTCGAGCAGCGCGCCTTCGATCCTTGCATGGCCGTCCTCCCAGAGTTGGCCCATTTCCGGCACATCGACTTCCATGCACTCGTTCGACCAGTCCGGCGGGTAATCATTGCGCTCCCTGTTATCGGGATCGGTGTCAAAACTCAAGGAAATGGATGGAAACGATACGGCGTTGAAAGCAAAGGCTGTAAATACCTGATCCTTGAAAGCGGATGCGCCAAGCACTGCCAGCGATGCGCTGGCCAGCTTGAACCAGGTCTCTTCGACGGCGTATGCCGTTTCAAACGCGTGCCAATCAAGCTGCGAATCGGGAGTCAAGGGCATGGCGGGGCCTGTCGGAAAAGAATAACGGTGGATGGTGAGGGGAATTATACGTGGCCCCCCCCCCGAGGCGGCAGGCGACTGCCACGTGTGCAGTGCGGGCGATGTGGAGACCACAAACCGGCGCATAAATGCGGCTGCTCTCCCCTGCACCGCCGCAAAAAAGCCGCATCGGCCCTGCGGCGGATGCGGCTATGCGCTAGCGCAAATTAATGCTTACTTCTTCGCGGCTTTTGCAGCCTTCGGATACTTGATCGTCATTTCCTTGAGCAAGTTATCCGCGTGGTCCACTTCCTGCATCACCCACAGCATGTAGCGGATGTCGAGGTGGATGGCGCGCGTGATGGCCGTGTCGAAGTACCAGTCCTTGGTGATCGATTCATACGTCGAATCGAAGTTCAGGCCGATCAGCTCGCCACGCTTGTTCATCACGGCCGAGCCGGAATTGCCGCCCGTGGTGTCCGCGCTGGTGAGGAAGTTGACGGGAACCGTGCCCAGCACCGGGTCGCGGAACTGGCCGTAGCGTTTTTCCTTGACGGCGTCGAGCAGCGCTTGCGGCGCTTCGAACGGGGCCTTGCCCGTGAATTTCTCGACGATGCCTTCCACGGTCGTGAACGGGCCCTTGGTGATGCCGTCGCGCGGCGAGTACGGCGATACCGTGCCGTACGTGACGCGCAGGGTCGAGTTGGCGTCAGGATACACCGGCTTGCCTTGCGATTTCTTCCAGGCAATCACGGCTTGCATGTATTGCGGAATCACGCGTTCCAGGTTGCCGTCGATTTCC
This sequence comes from Janthinobacterium breve, assembly GCF_051380895.1. Taxonomy (NCBI): domain Bacteria; kingdom Pseudomonadati; phylum Pseudomonadota; class Betaproteobacteria; order Burkholderiales; family Oxalobacteraceae; genus Janthinobacterium; species Janthinobacterium breve. The sequence continues at coordinate 258,284 of NZ_JBNYXY010000005.1, forward strand.
TTGCGGCGCTCTTCCAGCGCCGCCTCGACCGGCTGCAACTTGATGGCCAGCTGCATGAAGGCGTCGTCGGACTGGGCAACAGCGGCCTGGTCCTTTTCCAGCCAGGCAAGGCGCTTGGCCGTGTCAGCCAGTTGCGTCTGCTGGTACAGGGCCGCTACGGCGCCTGGCGCCGGCAGCAGCGCGTCCAGGCCTTGCGGATGGCTCTTCGCCGCCAGCTGCGCGTAACGCTTCAGGCCCGCTTCAAAACGCGCCTGGTCGACCTTGTTGACATACGACTGCTCCAGACGCGCCAGACGGGCCTTGATGAAGGCCAGATCGCGCTGCTGGAAGCCCGATTCGCGCTCGGCGTCCGCTTTCTGGCGCTCCAGCGACAAACGGTAGATGGTGCGCGCGCTTTTCAGCAAGTCGCTGTTGGTGGCCACCGACCAGGCGAACTCTTCTTCGCTCAAGGCCATGTCGCTGGCGATCGCCGCATCCAGTTCGGCCAGCAGGGTGGTCGAGACGTTCGGCTGCTTCGCATACCAGGCGCGGAATTCGGCATCCTGCACATCCTTGATGGCGGCGATGTCCTTGCGGGCGAAACCGTCGAGCAAGCCCTGGGTTTTCTTCAGTACGTTGTTGATGCCTTTCACCACGCTCGCATAGCGCACGGCAGCGGCCGCATCACCATTCGTGGCGTCGGCCATCACGGCCAGGTCAGCTTGCAGTTCGGATACTTTCAGGGGAAAGGCCGTGTCGCGCGCGAAGCGGATTTCCGCCGGCAGCTTGTAGCGGCTGGTGCGGCCGGGGTAGCCCGCCAGCAAGATGCCGTCACCGGCTTTCAAGCCTTCGGCCGAGACCACCAGGAAGTCCTTCGATTTGTACGGCACGTTATCGGGCGACGGGTCGGCCGGACGGCCATCCTTGCCCACGTAGGCGCGCAGGAACGAGTAGTCGCCCGTGTGGCGCGGCCATTCGTAGTTGTCGATGTCGCCGCCGAAGTTGCCGATCTTGTCCGATGGCGCGTACACCAGGCGCACGTCGCGTATCATCATCTGGCGGATGCGGTAGTACTCGAGGCCGCGGTGGAAGGCGGGCACGGAGCAGCGGTACATCTTGTCCGTTTCGCATTCGGCGATCAGGTCCTTGACGCGCTTTTCCACGGCTTCGTGGCGCGCGCGGCCGCTCATGTCGGCCGTCAAGCCTTTCAGCACGCGCTCGCTGACGTTCTCTACCTTGTCCGTCACATACACCAGGCTGTTCGGACCGCCCGGCAGCTCGCTGGCGCGCGTCTTGGCCAGGAAGCCGTTGGTGATGTAATTGTGTTCTGGCGTGGAATTGCGCTGCACGGCGCCGTAGGCGCAATGGTGGTTCGTCACCACCAGGCCTGCGTCGGAGACGAAAGCGGCCGAGCAGCCACCCAGCGACACGATGGCGCTCATCGGGTGCTTGCTCAGGTCGGCCAGTTTTTCTGCAGGAATGTCGATGCCGACCCGTTTCAGTTCGGCTTTCAGCTGTGGCAGTTGGTGTGGTTGCCACTGCCCTTCGTCGGCGTGTGCGCCGGCGAACGCGCCCAGTAAGGCGACTGGTAAAACTATTGTTTTGAACAAGATATGCCCCTCCATAAATAGCAGGCGAAAGTATAGCCTGTCCAGGGGGCCTGAGTCGCCAAAAATTAACCCATTGCAATTTCTGTATCAGGCGGCCGGCCGCCCCGCCCCCGGCAAGGGAATCTGCAGGGACAAACGGCAACCGGCGCCCGACGCCGGCAGGCCCACCTCGAAGTGGCCGCCCAGCGCCGTCACCCGCTCGGCAATGCCGATCAGGCCAAAGCACTGCTTTTTGCGCTGCTGCTGCGGCGTGATGCCGATGCCGTTGTCGCTGATGGCCACGTACACGGCGCAGGCATCCGAACTGAGCTCGATCTCGACCTGGCTGGCCTGGGCGTGGCGCATGACGTTGCTGAGCGCTTCCTGCACGATGCGGAACAGCACGATCTCGACCTGGCTGCCGATGGTGGCAAACAGGGCCTCGTCGCGTATCAGCAGGCGGCAAGCGACGCCGCTGCGCTTGCGGAAATCGCCCACCTGCCATTCGATGGCGGCCTGCAAACCCAGGTCCAGCGCCATCGGGCGCAGCTCGTTCATGATGCCGCGCACGCTCTTGATGGTGGTGTCGACATTGCTGAGCACAGCGCCGACCCGGCGGTGCAGGCGCGGATGGGAACCTTCGGTGCGCGCGCTGAGCATGGAAATATCGATGCGCAGCGCCAGCAGGTTTTGCCCCAGTTCATCGTGGATATCGCGCGAGATGCGCTTGCGCTCGTCTTCCTTGGCCGTTTCCAGATGCAGCGCCAGCTGGCGCAGCTGCGCATGCGACTGGCGCAGGGCGCCATCCATCAGCTTGCGTTCGGTAATGTCCGTGTGCGCCACCACCACGCGCAGCGGCTCTTCGCCAAGGAAACGGCTGATCCTGGCCTGCGACCAGCGCGGGCCTGAGCGGGTGGCAAATTCATACTCGAGCGCAAACGTGTCGGCAGTGCCGGCAATGACGGAACGGATGCCGGCGGCCAGCTCGCGCCCGGCGCTGCGCTGCCAGCGCGGGTCCGTCTCGCAAAATTCCAGGTACTGCAGCGGCCGTGGCGTTTCCCCGACAAAGGCCAGGCACGCCTGGTTGGCATGCACGACGCTGCCGGCCCGGTCCAGCACCAGCACCCGGTCCGTCAGCGAATCGATGGTGGCGTGAAAGAAACGCTCGGCATCGCGCAAGGCTTCCTGCGCCCGCTCGCGCTGGTGCACTTCCAGCTGCAGATGCTGGTTGGCTCGCAGCAATTCGGCCGTGCGGTCGATGACGCGCTGGTCCAGCTCGCGATGCAGTTCGCGCAAGTCCGCCTCGGCCAGCTTGCGCTCTGTGATATCGGAAAACACGCCGACAAAATGGCTGATGTCGCCATCCTGGTTGCGCATGGGCGTGATCGACAGCGATTCGACGAAGCGCTCGCCACTCTTGCGCCGGTTCACCAGTTCGCCATACCAGCTGCCATTCTGGTGCAGGCTGCGCCACATGGCTTTATAGAAATGCGGCAAATGCGTGCCGCCGCCGAGGAAGGACGGATCGCGTCCGATGGCTTCCTCCGCCTGGTAGCCGGTGATGGTGGTAAAGGCGGGGTTGACGGAAATGATGCGGTTGCCACTGTCGGTCACCAGCACGCCTTCGCGTATGCTGTCGAGGATGACGAAGGCGCGTTGCAAGGCCGATTCGCGCGCATGCTCGTGGCCCAGGTCCATCACCACCATGCGCGCCGTGGCGCTGGCTGCGTCGACATTGGCTTCGATGCGCACCATGCGACCCGTGCGGCCCGCTACGCCTTCGAACAGTTGCACCTCGATTACCTGACGCGCGCCGCTGCTGAAGACGGCGTCGAGGAAATGGCGGAAACCAATCTGCACCTGGGGCGCGACAAATTGCTCGAAACGCCGTCCCAGCAGCTGGCTCTTGTCACGCTGCAACAAACCGCAGGCAGCCATGTTGACACGCGTGATGATGCTCTCGCGCGCCACTGAAAAATAGCTGACGGGCGCCTGTTCATACAGCTGCGCATAAAGGTCGCGGCGGCTTTCAAATTCAGCCCTCATCTGTTCCAGTTCGCCCGGGGCCGCACTCTGCATTTCCAGTTCGATCTGCCTGAGCTGCAGCTCTTGCGTCTGACGCATCACCTCATCATTCGACTGCGGCGGCGGTATCTGCTGGCGCTGCTGCGCCAATTGCTCGGCCTGCGCCCGCAATCTGGCCGGCATGCTACCGTCGTCGAATGGTTCGCTCATGACGCCCTCTTTCCTGCTTTCCCGTCTGCTAGGGCGCCGGACTGGATCTGGCGCAGCCGGGCTTCGTGTATCTTCGCCGATTGCAACTTTTCATTGCTCACTTGCCATTCCTTCTTAGCCGGTTTGACTTCGTTGCGCGAGGTCTGGATGTCATTGCAAACAGCATGAATGTCATTGCGTGCCTGGATCAACTGCTGCGCCGGTTCCAGCACCCTGGGGTTCGGCTGCAGGCCCCGGCGCGGGGTAGCCGCCAGCGACACGTCGGCAAGCTGGTGCGCAAAGTTGTCAGGGCGCCGGGACAGCCTGGCGGATGCCGTCAGCGGTGCGAACGGCTCTGAAGAATGTCCAGGCGTGTCGGCGCTGCCCAACAGCAAAACGCCATCGCGGTTCAAGGCGTAAAGAAACAGGGGCATCAAACGCTGCTGCAGCTTGGATTTGAGGTAAATCAAGAGGTCAGGCCGGCAATTGACAATTTTGCATTCTAGCACTCAAGCCACGCGTGAAAACGCGAATTTGGCGCAGGAGTTTTAGCCTGCGCCCGCCTGCCGTCTACTGCGCCTGCGGCACATGCCAGCCGCCGCCCAGAGACTGGATCAGGGCCACGGCCGTCGTCTGGCGGTCCGCCTGCGCCTGCACCAGCGAACGGCGTGCCGACAACGCCGTCACCTGCGCCGTCACCACATCCGTATAGCCGACCTGGCCCGCGTTGTAGCGATTCAGCATCTGCTGCTCGACCTGGTCGGCGGCCGATGACGCCTGCTGGCGCAAGGCCAGCTGCTCGGCCAGCGCGCGCGTGGCCGACAACTGGTCTTCCACGGCGCCAAAGGCGGCCAGCACCGTCTGACGGTAGCGCGCCACGGCCGCTTCGTGGCCCGCCTTGGCCGCATCCACGCTGGCCGTGGTGGCGCCAGCATTGAACAAGGTTTGCGCGGCCGATACGCCCAGCGACCACAAACTGGACGATGCATTGAACAGGTCGCCCACCTTGCTGGCGCCGGAACCGTAGGAACCCGTCAGGTTCAGGCTCGGATAGTAGGCGGAGCGGGCGATGCCGATCTGCTCGTTGGCCACGGCCACCCTGCGCTCGGCGGCGGCGATATCGGGGCGGCGCTGCAGCAGGGTCGACGGCACGCCCAATGGCACCTCGGGCACGGTCAGGGTCCACGGCGCCACGGCCAGGCTGAAGTCCGACGGCGCCTTACCCAGCAGGATGGCGATCGCGTGTTCCAGCTGGGCGCGCGCGCGCGTCTGGCTGGACAAATCGATCTGCGCATTGGCCAGCTGCGTCTGCGCCTGCAGCAGGTCGGACTTGGCGGCGATGCCGGAGTTAAAACGGTTGCTGGTGATGTCGAGCACGCGCTTGTAGCCATCGATGGTGGCGTTCAGCAGCGCGATCTGCGCATCGCTCTGGCGCAGCGAAAAGTAATTCGTCGCCAGTTCGCCCTGCGCCGACAGGCGCGCAGCGGCCAGGTCGGCCGCACTGGCGGCTGCGCTGGCGTCCGCCCCCGTCACGCCGGCGCGCAGGCGGCCCCAGATATCCGGTTCCCACGAGGCGCCGATGGCCGCCTTGAAATTATTGTTCGTCTGCTGCTCGCCCCCGCCACCGGAACGGGCGCCGCTGCCCGTCAGATTCACGGTAGGGAACAGCGAAGCGCGCTGTTCGCGCACCAGCGCGCGCGCCTGCTCGTACGAGGCAACGGCCTCAGCCACGTTCTGGTTCGAGATGTCGATGCTGTCGGCCAGCTGGTTCAATTGCGCGTCGCCGAACAGGGTCCACCAGGGACCCCGTTCTAGGGTATCGGCCGGCACGGCCGGCTGCCAGCCGGCCGCCTCCTTGAAGGTTTGCGGCGCGGCGGCCGTCGGCGTTTCATACGTGGGACTGACGGCGCAGCCGGCCAGCAGGACAGCAGCGGCCAGCGCCAGCAAGTGGCGTGCGGGGACGGCGGATGGAATAGGTTTTACTTGCTTCATGATTGTGTGCTCGGGTTATCTGGCCCAGGAATGCGGCTCAATTGCTGCTCGTCGGCACTGCGCGTGCGCAGCTTGTCGAGCAGGATGTAGACCACCGGGGTGGTCAGCAATGTGAGTAACTGGCTGGCAATCAGGCCGCCGATGATGGCGACCCCCAAGGGCTGGCGTAGCTCTGACCCCTCGCCGAAACCGATCGCCAGCGGCAAGGCGCCAAGCGCCGCCGCCAGGGTGGTCATCAGAATGGGGCGGAAACGCAGCAAACATGCCTCGCGCACCGCTTCCACCGCTGTCAGTCCGCGCGAACGCTCGGCCTCCAGCGCGAAGTCGATGATCAATATAGCATTTTTCTTGACGATACCGATCAACAGGAACACGCCGATCAGGGCAATGATGGAAAACTCCATGCGGAACAGCAGCAATGCCAGCACGGCGCCCACCCCCGCCGACGGCAAGGTTGACAGCACGGTGATCGGATGGATCAGGCTTTCGTACAGGATGCCCAGCACGATGTAAATCACCACGATGGCCGCCAGGATCAATAGCGGCTGCTCCTTGTTGCTGTCCTGCGCACTCTTCGCCGAACCCTGGAAGCTGCCGCGCACATTCACCGGCATGCCGATTTCCGACTCCGCCTGGGCCACGGCCGCCTGCCCGTCGCTGAGCGGATAGCCGTCGACCAAGTTGAACGACACGGTGGTGGCCAGTTCCCCGCCCTGGTGATTGATGGACGTCGCCGTCGAGCTTTCGGCAAAGCTGCTGAACGACGACAGCGGCACCATCGTCGCCAGGGTGGTGCTCAATGCCGAGCCGCTGGACGGATCGCGCGCCGCCGTCGTGTTCGAGGTGGTGGCAGTCACCGCCGAGGTGGCGGCGGCGGTGGTCGTGCTGACGCTGGTGCCGGTGACAGCGGCGACGGCGACGGCCGCCGCATTCGACGCCGGCACATACACGGAGCGCAACGCTTCCGGGCTTTGCGCGTAGCGCGGCGCCACTTCCATGATCACGTGGTACTGGTTCAGCTCATCGTAGATGGTCGCCACCTGGCGCTGGCCGAAGCTGTTGTACAGCGCATTGTCGATGTCGCGCACCTGCACGCCCAGCTGCGTGGCGCGGTCCTTGTCGATGGAAACATAGGTTTCCACGCCATTTTCCGCCTGGTCCGTGTCGACGTCGATCAGGGCCGGCTGCAGCTTCATCTGGTCGGCCAGTTTCGCCGCCCATTTCTTCAGGTCCGCCTGGTTGTCGCTGATCAGGGTGTACTGGTAGGTGGAATTGCTGGAACGCCCGCCCATGCGCAAATCCTGCACGGGGTTGAGGAACAGCGAAATGCCCGTCACCTTGGCCAGTTGCGGGCGCAGGCGCGCGATCACGGCCTGGCCCTTGTCGGTGCGCTGCGAGGCGGGTTTGAGGTCGATGAACATGAAGCCGCCCCCTGCCCTGCCCCCGCCGGTGAACCCCACGACGGTGGCGACGGCAGGATCTTCCTTGATGATATCGACCAGCTGGCGCAGCTTGCCCTGCATGGCCTGGAACGAGATGCTCTGGTCGGCCCGCATGCCGCCATTGATCTGGCCCGTGTCCTGCTGCGGGAAAAAGCCCTTGGGCGCGGCCGCGAACAGATACACATTCAGCCCGACGACGAACACCAGGATGGTCATCACCAGCGCGGCGCTGGACAGGGCCCAGTCCAGGCAGTGTTCATACACTTTCAGCATGCGCTCGAAGCCCCGTTCGAACCAGCGCGCCACGGCGCCGGGCGCCTTGTGATGCTCACCGCTTTTCAGCAGCCAGGCGCACATCATCGGCGTGGTGGTCAGTGAAATCACCAGCGAAATCATGACGGCGGCCGACAGCGTGACGGCAAACTCGCGGAACAAGCGCCCCACCTGCCCGCCCATGAACAGCAGCGGGATGAAGACGGCCACCAGCGACAGGCTGATCGACAGCACGGTAAAACCCACTTCGCGCGCCCCCAGCAGGGCCGCCTTGAAACGGTCCATGCCCGCCTCGATGTGGCGCTGCGTGTTTTCCAGCACCACGATGGCATCGTCGACGACAAAGCCGGTGGCCACCGTGAGCGCCATCAGGGAAAGGTTATTCAGGCTGAAACCCAGCATGTACATCACGCCGAAAGTGCCCAGCAAGGAGACGATGGTGGCCACGGCCGGGATGATGGTGGCGCGCACGCTGCGCAAAAAGGCGCTGACCACCAGCACGACGAGCACGATGGAGAGGATCAGCGTGAACTCGATCTCGTGCAGCGACGAGCGGATGGAATTGGTGCTGTCGGACGCCACTTGCAGCTTGATGTCGCCGGGCAGCTGTGCCTGCAATTGCGGCAGCAGGGCGCGCACGCCGTCCACCGTGGCGATGACGTTGGCGCCCGGCTGGCGCGTGATCAGCACGATGACGGCCGGGTCGCCATTGAACAGGCCCAGGGTATTCGTGTTTTCCACGCCGTCGACCACTTCGGCCACGTCGTCGAGACGGATGGCGGCGCCATCGCGCCAGGCCACCACCAGGCTGCGGTAGTCGGCCGCGCTGCGCCCGCCCGAGGCGGTGCTGGCGCCCGAGTAGATCTGCAGGCTGCGCGCGTCGCCGGAGATCGCCCCCTTGGGCCGGTTGGCGTTGGTGGCCTGGATGGCCGCGCGCACGTCTTCCATCGACACGGCATAGTGATTGAGCTGGTAAGGCAGCAGTTCCACGCGCACGGCCGGCAGCGAGCCGCCGCCCAGCTCCACGTCGCCCACGCCTTTGACTTGCGCCACTTTCTGCTGTACCAGGTTCGACACGGCATCGTAGATCTGGCCCGGCGTGCGCGTCTTTGACGTCAGCGCCAGGATGATCACGGGCGCGTCGGACGGATTGGCCTTGCGATATGTCGGATTGCTGCGCAGGGTGGCCGGCAAGTCCACGCGCGAGGCGGAAATGGCCGCCTGCACTTCGCGCGCGGCCGAATCGATCTTGCGGTTCAGGTCGAACTGCAGGTTGATGCGCGCCGAGCCCGTGCTGGACGACGACGTCATCTCGTTGACGCCCGAAATCACGCCCAAGCGCCGCTCCAACGGCGTGGCCACCGAGGTCGCCATGGTCTCGGGGCTGGCGCCGGGCAGGCTGGCGCTGACGGAAATGGTCGGATAATCGACCTGCGGCAGCGGCGAGACGGGCAGCACGAAGAAGGCGCCGACACCCGCCAGCGCGATGCCGATGGTCAGCAGCACGGTGGCGATGGGGCGCTTGACGAACGGTTCGGACAGATTCACGCGGCGCTCCCCGGCTGAGAATGGTCCCCGGGTTTATCCAGGTTCACCGCGCCGCCCGTCTTGCTGCCGAAACGGCGGCCCAGGCGGTCGAAGCCCAGGTAGATGACGGGCGTGGTAAACAGGGTCAGCACCTGGCTGACGATCAGGCCACCGAAGATGGCCAGGCCCAGCGGACGGCGCAACTCGGCGCCCTCCCCCCAGCCCAGCATCAGCGGCACGGCCGCGAACAGCGCCGCCAGGGTGGTCATCAGGATCGGGCGGAAACGCAGCAGCGCCGCCTGGTGGATGGCCTCCTGCGGCCCCTTGCCCTCGTCGCGCTCGGCCTCGATGGCGAAGTCGATCATCATGATGGCGTTCTTCTTGACGATGCCGATCAGCAGGATGATGCCGATGATGCCGATCACGCCCAGGTCCTGCCCGGAAATCATCAGCGCCAGCAAGGCGCCCACGCCGGCCGACGGCAGGGTCGACAGAATCGTCAGCGGGTGGATGTAGCTTTCATACAGCACGCCCAGCACGATGTAGACGCAGACGACGGCGGCCAAAATGAGCCACAGCTGGTTAGACAGCGAATTTTCATACGCGCCGGCCGCGCCCAGAAAGGTCAGTGTCACCGACGGCGGCATGGCGATGTCTTTCGCCGCCGCGCGGATGGCGTCGACGGCGCTGCCCAGCGCCACGCCTTGCGTCGTATCAAAGCCAAGTGTCGTGGCCGGGTACTGCGCCACGTGCGTGATTTGCAGCGGCGCCTGTTTTTCGCTGACGCTGGCAAAGGCGGACAGCGGCGTCGACTTGCCGGAACCCGTGCGCACCTGCAGTTCCGACAGGTCGGCCGGCGTGGTGACGATGCCGGGCTGCGCTTCGAGAATCACGCGGTACTGGTTGGTTTCCGTGAAAATGGTCGAGATGATGCGCTGGCCGAAGGCGTTATACAGCGCGTCGTCGACGGTGGCCGTGGTGACCGACATGCGCGCGGCGCTGTCGCGGTCGATGGCCACCACGACGGCGGCGCCCGTGGCGCCTGCGTCCGTGACCACGTTGCGCAGCTGCGATTTTTCACGCATGCGCGCCGCCAGCTTGCCGGCCCACTCGGTGACGGTGGCCGTATCGGCCCCTTCGAGCGAGACGCGGTACTGCGTCGGCCCCGATTCCGCATCGATGGTGAGATCCTGCGTCGGCTGCAGGTACAGGGTCACGCCGGCCACCTTGGCCACGCGGTTGCGCAGGCGTTCCATGATGTCGTCCTGATTGCCGCTGCGCGGACGCTTGAGATTGATCAGCATGCTCCCCGTGTGCAGCATGGTATTGTTGGCCGCATCGACACCCACCAGGGAACTCAGCGTATCGACAGCGGGGTCTTCCAGCAGCGCGCTGGCCGCCGCCTGCTGCAAGGTGGCCATGCGCTCATACGAGACGGCTTGCGAGGTTTCGATGCGCGCCTGCAGCTGGCCCGTGTCCTGCGTGGGGAACAGGCCTTTCGGAATGGTGATGTACAAAATCACCGTCAGCAGCAAGGTGGCCAGGGCCACCAGCAAGGTCAATCCCTGGCGTTTGAGTACCCACACCAGCGCATGGTCGTACTGCACGATGACCTTGTCGAGGAAAGCCTGGATGCGCTGGCCCGTGGCGCTGACCTTTTCATCTGCATGGCTTTTCAGCCAGCGCGCCGACATCATCGGCACCAGGGTCAGCGACACCACGGCGGAAATCAAGATCGTGATGGCCAGGGTCATGGCAAATTCACGGAACAAGCGGCCCACCACGTCGCCCATGAACAGCAAGGGAATCAGCACGGCGATCAGCGAGACCGTCAGCGAGATGATGGTAAAGCCGATCTGCGACGCGCCCTTCAGGGCGGCCGCCATCGGCGTTTCGCCCTCTTCGATGTAGCGGGCGATGTTTTCGATCATGACGATGGCGTCGTCGACGACAAAGCCGGTGGCGATCGTCAGCGCCATCAGCGACAGGTTGTTCAGGCTGTAGCCGAGCAAGTACATGACGCCGCAGGCGCCGATCAGCGAGATCGGTACGGACAGGCTGGCGATCACGGTGGCGCGCATGCTATGCAGGAAGGCAAAGATCACCAGCACCACCAGCAGCACGGACAATAACAGTTCCATTTCCACATGTTCGACGGAGGCGCGGATGCCCGTCGTGCGGTCGCTCAGCACGTCGAGCTTCATGGCCGCCGGCAGGCTGGCTTGCAGGTCGGGCAGCAGGGCCTTGATGGCGTCGACCGTCTTGATGACGTTGGCGCCGGGCTGGCGCTGCACGTTCAGGATGATGGCCGGCTGCTTGCCCGACCAGGCGCCCAGGCGCGTGTTTTCGGCGCTGTCGACCACATTCGCCACATCGGACAGGCGCACGGGCGCGCCGTTTTTATAGGTGATGATCAGGCGCTTGTAGTCTTCCGCCGTCACCAATTGATCGTTGGCGTTGATGGTAAACGAGCGCGTGGGGCCGTCGAAACTGCCCTTCGCGCTGTTGACATTGGCCCCCGCGATGGCCGTGCGCAGGCTGTCGAGGCCCAGGCCGTACGAGGCCAGCAATTTGGTGTCGCCCTGGATGCGCACGGCGGGACGCTGGCCGCCCGACAGCGACACCAGGCCCACGCCGTTGACCTGGCTGATCTTCAGCGCCAAGCGCGTGTTGACGATGTTCTGCACCTGCGTCAGCGGCATGGTGTCGGAAGTGATGGCCAGGGTCAGCACGGGCGCGTCGGCCGGGTTGATCTTCGCGTAGACGGGCGGCGCCGGCAAGTCGGTGGGCAGCAACGAGCCGCCCGCGTTGATGGCCGCCTGCACTTCCTGCTCGGCCACGTCCAGGGTCTGGCCCAGCGTGAACTGCAAGGTGATGAGGGAGACGCCGGCGGCGCTGGTGGAACTCATGCGCTGCAAGCCCGACATTTGCCCGAACTGGCGCTCCAGCGGCGCCGTCACCGTCTGCCCCATGACTTCGGGACTGGCGCCCGGGTACAAGGTCTGCACCTGGATGGTGGGAAAGTCCACCTGCGGCAAGGCGGCCAGCGGCAGGAACTTGAAGCCGACCAGCCCCGCCAGCACGATGGCCAGCATCAGCAGCGCTGTGGCGACCGGGCGCTTGATGAAGGGAGTCGATGGACTCATTGCGCAGCGCCCTTCGCTGGAGCGCTAGCTGGCACTGCGGCAGGCGCGGATGCAGAAGCGGAAGCCGATGCGCTGGCCGCGCCGTCAGCCTGCTGGCGGCGGTGGCGGCGTTCGCCGTTCGCGCCAGTGGCACCGCCGGCGGCACCGCGCGCGCCGGCCGGCTTGTCGCCCGCCAGGGTGACTTTAGCGCCTTCCTTCAGGCGGTCGGCGCCTTCCGTGATGACTTGCTCTCCCGCTTCCAGGCCGGCGCGGATTTCCACCATATCGGTGGTGGCCTGGCCCCGCGTGACCATGCGCACGGTGACGGTCTTGTCGGCTTTCAGCACATACACAAAGTCGCCATTATTGCTGTGGCGCAGGGCCGTCACGGGCACCAGCACGGCGCCCGTGATATTGCCCAGTTCCAGGCGCACGTTGACAAACTGGCTGGGGAACAGGGCCATCTTGTCATTCGCGTAGCGGGCCTTGGCGCGCACGGTGCCCGTCTGCACATCGACCTGGTTATCGAGCGCGCTCAGGCTGCCCTGGTCCAGGGTATGCGTGCGCGTGCGGTCCAGCGCCAGCGCCGCCAGGGCCGTGCCGCCATTCAGGCGCTCCTGGATGGTCTGTACCTTATCCTGTGGCACGGAAAACTGCACGTCGATGGGCGACAGTTGCGTCACCACCACCACGCCGCCCGCGTCGCTGGTGCTCACCAGGTTGCCGATATCGACCACCTTCAGGCCCGCGCGGCCGCTGATCGGCGACACCACCTTGGTATAACCCAGGTTCAGTCTGGCCGTGCCTTCGGCGGCGCGGTCCGTCATGACGGTCCCTTCCAGCTGTTTGACCAGGGCGGCCTGCGTATCGACATCCTGGCGCGCAATGGAGTCCTGGCCCAGCAGGGTTTGATAGCGTTTCAGGGTCAGGCGCGCGTTTTCCAGCTGCGCTTCATCGCGCTGGCGCTGGCCCGTGGCCTGCATCAGCGCCATCTCGAACTGGGCCGGGTCGATCTGCGCCACCACCTGGCCCGCCTTGACCATGCCGCCTTCCTTGAATTTCAATTCCTTGAGGATGCCCGACACTTGCGGGCGCACCGTCACGGTGGACGCCGCCGTCACCGTGCCCAGCGCATCGAGCACCACGGGCAGGTCGGACTTCACGGCCGTGGCCACGCCAACGGTAGTCGAGGGAGCGCCGCGGCGCCCGCCGGGGCCGCCTGGTCCACCCGGACCGCCGGGTCCGGCCATGCCGGCGCCGCCCTGGGCGCTGGTGCCGGAGTGGGTCAGGTACCAGGCACCGCCCCCAAGTGCAGCCATCACGGCCAACGCGATGACCGTGCCGACGATTTTCGAGCGGCGGCTGCGCCGTGGGGTGTTGGGTGTTGTCTGCGAATCCATCGCTTATCCTTGTATAGGCCGCTGGCACGGCGAGTTTGTGGCGCCGGCCGAGGTGGAATACACTCAGGCCGGACGACCGTTTTTCGGGGTTGTTTCGGTACAAAGCCTGGGGAGTCAAGAGCTGAAAGTCAGCTGAAAAAACATCGCTCCCTAGCGTGAAACGACTCTAGCATAGTCATGTAACTGTTTCATTTCTACTTGAAACAATTATCCATGGCTTGCAGTGCGGGGCCTGGGCACGCACGCCTGTGGGCATGCCGCCACTGTGGGGGAGTGGTGGAAAAATCAGGCTTGCGGGGCGTCGTGCCCCGGCGCCAGCGGCGCGCGGGCGACTCGCATGCAGATACAAACTCGCTACAAATCTCCCGCCATCGGCCTTGACCTGGCGCCACGCGGGTGCTCAGGCGGCGACAGACGGCAGCGATTCTTTACCCGGATTTACAGCGTCATGCCGAGAATCACATCCTGGTAATCGGTGCGGCCCACACGGAAAGTGCGCCGGCCCACCTGCGCAAAGCCGCAGCGCGCATAAAACGCCAGCGCGTCGTGGTTTTCCGCGTACACGCCCAGCAGCACGCGCCCTGCCCCGCCGGCGCGCGCCTGCTCCACGGCCGCCTGCATCAGGCGCTGCCCCACGCGCTGGCCCTGGAAGCGGTGCAGCAGGTAGATGCGCTTGATTTCCAGGTCATTCGGTCGCGGATCCGCCACCGGCAGGCTGGCGGGACTGAGCACCAGGTAGCCGACGGGGGCGCCACCGGGTGTGGCTTCGGCCAGCCACAAACGCATGGCCGGCAGCGCCAGCCAGTCGCGGTACAGTTGCGCGTCGTGCTGGCGCTGGCAATGGGCGATGACGTCGGCGCCATCGAGGATGCCGGCAAACGCCTCCAGGAAGGTCGATTGCCCCACCAGCGCCAGCGCCTGTTCATCGCCCTGCACGCAAGGGCGAATGGTGATCGCCGTGTCAGTGTGGATACTCATGTCGTTTGCCATGCATAGCTCCTGATATGAAACAAGCCGGGCGAAGCCGGCTTGGGTATGCTGTTGATGTTGCTGTTACTTGCCGCCCAAAGGCACCTCGCACAGGCAGTGCGTGAGGGCCATGAACGGTTTATGTTCGCGCGTGATGCCCGAAAGCCAGCTCAGGTCCTGTGCCATGCCCAGCGCCGCATCGGCCGGCAAGCCCGTGCTGGCCAGGCCCAGCTTCACGTGCTCGCCCAGCCCCAGCGAGGCCATGGCCTTGGAGCCGAACATGCCGATCAAACGGTCCACGTTCGACGTTTCCTGCTCCAGGTAGGTCACGCGGTAGTCGCTGCCCAGCTTGGCGCGCTTGGCGGCCGAGGCCAGCGCATCGCCATAGCTGCCGATGCGGTCGACCAAATTGCGCTCTTTCGCCTGCAAGCCCGTCCAGACGCGGCCCTGCGCCACTTCATTGATCTTTTCCGGCGTCGTCTTGCGCGCCTTGGCGGCCAGGTTCAGGAAGTCGCCATACACGTGGTTGATCGAGCCCTGGATCACTTGCGCGAAGCGGGGATCGAGCGGGCGCAATGGGTTGCCCGCGTCGGCCAGCCAGGTGGTCGGCGAGCCGGCCGTATGGATGCCCAGCTTTTCCACCACCTTGTCGGCCGTCGGCAAAATCGCGAACACGCCGATGGAGCCGGTGATGGTGGCCGCGTCGGCGATCACTTCATCGGACGAGGTGCTGATCCAGTAACCGCCCGAAGCGGCCACGTTGCCCATCGAGACGACCACGGGCTTGCCGGCGGCGCGCGTCAGTTCCAGTTCACGGCGGATCAATTCCGAGCCGAAGGCGCTGCCGCCCGGCGAATCGACGCGCAACACGATGGCCTTGATCGATTTGTCTTCGCGTGCCTGGCGGATCAAACGCGAGGTGGACAGGCCGCCGATGGCGCCCGGTGGCGCGATGCCGTCGCCGATTTCACCGGAGGCGATGACCACGCCGACGGCGTCGCCGACGTGCACGGGGCGCAAACGCGCCAGGTAATCGGTGTAATTGATCTGGCGGAAGTTCGTGCCTTCCGTGTTCTTGGCGCCGCGCGCCATCATGAACTGGCGCAGTTCATCGCGCGTTTTCAGGCCGTCGACCAGCTTGGCGTCCAGCGACAGCTTGCCCAGGTCGCCGCCAGCGGCCGTCATCAGCGCGGGCAGCGCATCGATAGCCTGCATGATGGCGCCGGCCGGCAGCTTGCGCGCCTTTTCCACGTCCGTCGTGTAGGTGGTCCACAGGCCGTTGTTCAGGTAGCGGTCCGCTTCGGCCGCCGCCTCGGACGGGCCGTTGGCGATGAAAGGCTCGGCCGCGCTTTTATACGTGCCCACTTTCAGCAGGTTGACCGTCACACCCACCTTGTCGAGCGCGTCGCGGTAGTAATTGCGGTAGCGGCCAAAGCCCTCCAGCATGACGCCGCCCATCGGGTGCAGGAATACCTCGTCGGCCTTGGCCGCCACCAGGTACTGGCGCTGGTTGTAGCTCGAACCCCAGGCCGTGACTTTCTTGCCCGTGGCGCGGAAGCGCTCCACGCCGGCCGCCACTTCGCGCAGCGACGCCAGGCCGCCGCCCTGCAATTCGTCGAGCAAGATCACCATGGAGCCGATGTTCTTGTCCTTGGACGCCGTGTCGAGCACCGCCAGCACGTCGCGCAGCTGCACGTTTTTCTTGACTTCGCCGCTGACATTGGCCAGCACCGCCTCGCGCACGCCACCCGGCGTTTCCTCGACCAGCGGGCCTTGCAAGTCCAGCACCAGCGTGGTCTTTTCCGCCAGGGGCTTGGCGCCGCCGCCAAAGATGGCGATCAGGATGGCGATGACGATCAGCAGGAAAATCAGATTGATGACCGCGCGGCGGGTGGCGTCCAGCGCGCGCCAGAATGCGTCAAAGCCGCGGCGCAGCGGCGGGAAGGGGTTGAGTGACATTGATGCTCCGTGGGGTTATGTACCGAAAGGAAATCAATATAGCTGAAAATGGCCGCGGTCGTCTTGGGATTCGTCTTATTTTGACAAGTATTGCGCGCCTTGGTCGCCCTGCCCTGCCGGCGTGGAAATGAGGAACAGGCCGCCCAGCACCAGGGCGCCATTCAGGATCAGCAATTCCAGGCCGATGCGGTAATGTGCGAACAACAGCGCCTGCTCCCCTTCGATCAGCGCGCACAGCAGTGGCCCGGCCACGGCCACCAGCGGCACCCAGCGGTCGCGCACGCCGCGCCGGCTGATCAAGCCAAAGGCGAACAAGCCCAGCAGCGGACCATAGGTATAGCTGGCCAGCTTCAGGATGACGACGATCATGCTGGGGCTATCGATCCACTTGAAGGCCATGATCAGGATCAGGAACAGTGCGGAAAAACCCAGGTGAACGCGGCGGCGCCAGCGCATTTGCGTGGCGGCACTCAGATCCTGCCTGCGCTGCAGGCCCAGAATGTCGATGCAAAAGGTGGATGTCAAGGCAGTGAGCGCCCCGTCCACGCTGGGAAACAGGGCGGAAATGAGGGCGATGAAGAAAATAAGCTGCACCACGGCGGGGAAATGCCCGAGCACCACGGCAGGGAACAGTTTATCGCCCGTGGCCGTCACGCCCGCCAGCGGCGCATACAGGTGCAGCAAGCCGCCCAGGAACAGGAACAACAGCAGCACGCCAGTCAGCACCACGGTCAGGCTGAGCATATTCTTTTGCGAGTCGCGCAAGGTGCGCACGGAAATGTTCTTTTGCATCATTTCCTGGTCCATGCCCGTCATGGCGATGGTGATGAACATGCCGGCCACGATGTGCTTCCACACATAGGCTGGGCTGTCCGGGTCGACATTGAACATGCGCGTGAGTCCCTGCGCGCGCATGCGCTCGAGGCTATCGATGAGGGACAGGTCCATCTCGCGCAGCAAAAACACGCTGCAAATCACCAGCCCCGCCAGCATGCAGGCCGTTTGCAGGGTATCGGTCCAGACGATGGTTTTCACGCCACCCTCATACGTGTAGAGCAAAATCAGCAGCAGCACGACACCGGCCGTCAGCCAGAACGGCACGCCCAGGCTGTCGAGTATCGTCGCCTGCAGGATATTGACCACCAGATACAGCCGCGCCGTGGCGCCCAGCAGACGTGACAGGATGAAGAACGCCGCCCCGCTCTGGTACGAGCGGCGTCCCAGGCGCAATTCCAGGTAGCGGTAAATCGACGTCAACTGCAGCCGGTAGTACAGCGGCAGCAAGATGAAGGTGATTGCCAGGTAGCCGAGGACATAGCCGATCATCAACTGGATGTAGCCGAAGCCGTTGCTCCCCACGGCGCCCGGCACGCTGATGAAGGTGACGCCCGTGAGCGTGGTGCCCACCATGCCGAAGGCCACCAGCATCCAGTTGCTGTCCTTGTTGCCGATGAAAAAACTGTCGTTGGTGGCGTGGCGCGAAGTGCGCCACGCCACGCCCAGCAGGATCAGGAAATACGCGAGGACGATGGCAAACAGGATGGTGGGGGACATGGGCGATGCGCTGGCGGCAAAGAGGAACAGGGGCAGCAATATACAACAAAGCGTACAGCAATGCCCCCGGTCAATCAGGCATCAGCAGCCGGTCCGTTTCACGCGCTCCACTTCCAACCCGAACCACGGACGCAAGCGCGTGCCGACGACGTTACCGATGAAAGCGCACACCAGCCACAACCAGCCGTGCAAGCTGCCCGAGACGATGCCGCTGAAATACGCGCCGATGTTGCAACCGTAGGCCAGGCGCGCACCATAGCCGAGCAGCAAGCCGCCCACCACGGCGGCGATGATCGAGCGCAGCGGGATGCGCCACACGGGCGCATAGCGGCCGGCCAGCGCCGCCGCCAGCATGGCGCCCAGTACAATGCCGATATCCATCACGGAGGTCTTGTCTTGCGTCAACGGCGCGGCCAGGGCGGCGGCATTGGCTTTGGTCGACCAGTAGGCCCAGCTGGCCGTGTCGATGCCGACCACAGACGCCGCTTTCGCGCCCCACAGGGCAAACGCGGACGTCACGCCCCATGGCTTGCCCGACAGCGCCAGGGTGGCGAAGTTCAGCACGACGAGCGCGATGGCGCCCGCCACCAGCGGCCACGGGCCATGCAGCCAGGGCGATGCCTGCGTTGGCCGCAGCGGCGTCGCGACGAGCTTGCCGTGGCGGCGCTTTTCAACGAATACCGTAATGCCGGCGATCAGCGCGAAGACGATCCAGTTCAGCGCCAGCGCGGGTACCAGGCCCAGGGTCGTGACGAGAGAAATGGGCTTGAGCTGCGGCAGCGAGGTCCAGAACGGCATGTGCGCCGTGCCAATCACGGAGCCGACGATGAAGGCGGCCAGGGTGACGAGCATGCGCGTGCTGCCGCCACCCACCGTGTACAAGGTGCCGGAGGCGCAACCGCCGCCCAGCTGCATGCCGATGCCGAAGATGAAGGCGCCGAAGATCACCGAGGTGCCGGCGGGAGAAACCAGGCCCGCAACGGGCGTGCCGAACAGGGTGCCGGCCGACAGCGCGGGGAAAAACAGCGCCACGCCGACGGCCAGCATCAGCATTTGCGCGCGCAAGCCGTCGCCGCGGCCATCGGCAATGAAGACGCGCCAGGCGGACGTAAAACCGAAGGCCGCGTGATACAGCGTAATGCCCAGCAAAGCGCCCACCACGTACAGCGCGGATTGCGTGGCGCCCACGGTCAGGGCCAGATACCAGGCGCCCAGCGCGATAAGCAACAGGGCAATGCCCAGCGGTTTGGGATTGATATCTGCGCGCAGGCGCAGGGGGGAAGTGGCGGTATCGGACATGGGGGAATGGGCAAAAGGAAGGTAAGCCTTATTTTAAGCCATACTCTCGCCCGTTTTGGTGTTTT
Organism: Janthinobacterium breve; assembly: GCF_051380895.1. Taxonomy (NCBI): domain Bacteria; kingdom Pseudomonadati; phylum Pseudomonadota; class Betaproteobacteria; order Burkholderiales; family Oxalobacteraceae; genus Janthinobacterium; species Janthinobacterium breve. Next base: position 277,671 of record NZ_JBNYXY010000005.1, read on the forward strand.
CTGCCAGCAACTTACTTGCAGGCCAGGCCGGCCGGGGCGCTGCGGCCCCGGCCTCGTTCAAGCCAGCTTACAGCTTAGTGCCCCACCGCATGAATCGATTTTTCACCACCAGCACGCACGGGAATGGGATTGAGGCGGTCCAGGCGGCCGCTCAGGGCCGTCAAGCCGAATGCACCCAGCACCACCAGGGCACCGATCCAGCCTGTGTGCACCAGGCCCAGGTGTTCGACGATCAAGCCACCACCCCAGGCGCCACCGGCGATGCCCAGGTTGAAGGCGGCAATATTCAAGCCCGAGGCCACGTCCACGGCGCGCGGCGTGAAGTGTTCGGCTTGCTGCACCACATACACTTGCAATCCGGCCACGTTGCCGAAAGCGACGGCGCCCCACAGCAGCGCGGTGATGACGACGAGCGCGGGATGCGGCGCCGTGAAGGTCAAGACCAGCAGCACGGCCGCCAGCAGCAAAAAGATCAGTTTCAGGGCACGCACGGGACCCTTCTTGTCAGCCAGCTTGCCGCCCCAGATATTGCCGAACGCCACGGAGACGCCATACACGAGCATCACCGCGCCCACGGCGCCGGCGCTGAAACCCGCCACCTGCTGCAGAATCGGCGCCAGATACGTGAAGGCGATGAAAGAGCCGCCATAGCCGACGGCCGTCATCGCGTACACCAGCAGCAGCCGGGGCTGGGCCAGCACCTGCACTTGCTGCAGCAAGGAGGCAGGCTTGCTGTGGGCAATATTCGATGGCACGTACAGCAAGCTGCCGACAAAGGCGACCAGTCCCAGTGCCGAGACGGCGAGGAAAGTTTCGCGCCAGCCGAAATGCTGGCCAATGAAGGTGCCCAGCGGCACGCCCGTCACCAGGGCCACGGTCAGGCCCGTAAACATGATGGCGATCGCGCTGGCCGCCTTGTCCTTCGGCACCAGCGAGGTGGCGATGGTCGAGCCGATGGAAAAGAACACGCCGTGCGCCAGCCCCGTCAGGATACGGGCGATGACGAGGGTTTCATAGCCGGGCGACTTCCAGGCCAGCAAGTTACCCAGGGTGAACAAGACCATCAAGGACAGCAGCAGGGTCTTGCGGGGGATCTTGCCCGTCAGGGCAGTCAGCACGGGCGCACCGACGGCGACGCCCAGCGCATACAGGCTGACCAGCAGGCCGGCCGATGGCAGGTTGACGCCCAGATCCGCGGCGATGGTGGGCAACAGCCCCACGATGACAAACTCGGTGGTTCCGATGGCAAATGCGCTGAGGGTCAGCGCGAGCAAGGCAATGGGCATGACAAACTCCGATAAAAGATGTAGTCATGCAGTATCGGGGTTTTCTTTGTGGCGAAAAATACCTCATCATGCAGAAGATACTTGCGCTGAAATCAATAATATACAGATCTGCTACACTGGCCCGATCGAAACCGGAGCTGTTGCATGAATTCAGAAAAACTGGCGCTGCTGGTCACGCGCGAAATGCCATATGGAAAATATCAGGGACGGCTGCTGGCCGACTTGCCGGGACACTACCTGGGCTGGTTCGCGCGCGAGGGCTTCCCCTCGGGCGAACTGGGTAGTTTACTTGCGCTGATGTACGAACTCGACCACAACGATTTGCGCGGCTTGCTCGACCCCTTGCGCACGCGCAAGTCGCCGTGGCGGCCGGGCGAGTAAGGAGCGTAAGGCAGGTCTTAAAACTGGCGCACCTTCTTCGCCAGCATGGCGCTGAACTCGCCATTTTCCACCAGTTTTTGCAGTTCGCTGGCGCCGCCGATGAGCACGCCATTGACAAAGACCATGGGGAAAGTCGGCCAGCCCGTCCACATTTTCAAGGCATTGCGGCGGTGCCACTGGTTCAGATAGCTGCCGTATTGCAGGTACTGGTAAGGCGTGCCCAGCACGTCGAGGATCTTGCGCGCCTTGCGCGGAAACGGATTGAGCGCCATGCCGACCACCACCACCTGGTGCGCGGCGATGGCAGCCTGCACCTCGCGCACGATGTCCTTGTGCTTGCTGCCGATCAAAGGGCGGGCAGCGGGATGGATCTGGGCTTCGTCAAGGATGGCGCGGGTCATGAAAGTCCTGGGATGAGTGGCATGCGGATCACGCATTGTGCCACGCACACAGGCTGGCGTGGGCGACACTGCGCTTCTTTTCCCCTTCGCGTGAAATATAGGCAAGGAATCAATGCCATATCTGAGTGCTGAGTGCTGAGTGCTGAGTGCGACAGCGCCGCCTTACATGATCGTGGCCGTCGAATACGGTGACTGGGTATGCCAGCCCAGGCTCGCATACAGTTTCAAGCCCTCCTCGGTTGCCACCAGCACCCGGCGCGCGCTGCCCGATTTCTGCCTGGCCCCCAGCGCGGCGATCAGTGCTCGCCCCAGCCCCCGGCGCCGGTGCGCGGCTTCGGTGACGATGCGGTCAAAAACAAAGACGCCGGCATGTTCCACGGCATGGCCGCTGGCGGCAACAGCACCATCGCCAGTGAAAATACGCGCCGTGGTGATGGCCTGCGACGTGGCAACGTCAAGCCGGTAGCCGGCCGGCAAAGCTGGCGCATGCAGACTGCCTTCATGGGTCATGAAAAAACCGGTAGGGCACAGTTGCCACCGAGGCGGCAAAAGGCGGAGCAATTGCTCCCCAGAACCACACATCTTGATGAAGATATGCGGATGGTGAATCGAAGCTGCCAACGCGCTGATGCCTGGAACAGGTCGCGAAAAAACGTAGCGCCGGATTTCCTTGGGCAAGCCCGTCTCGACGCGCCACCCGCCATGATCGGGCACGGGCAGCGCCAAGCCACGGGCAATGGAACGTGCGGCCAGCCAGGCTGCAAGAAGGCCAGGCTCCGGCAGATGCGCATTTTCTTGCATTCAGAACAGCTCATCGAGCAGCAAATGAAATTGCAGCTTGCCTTGATCGGCATCAAGGATCCCATATTGCTGCACAAACCTTTGCTGTAGCAAGGCGTCCAACTCACCGAGACTACGCCAGACGATGGCCAGGTCCTGGTAGCGGTCGGCAACGCCCGCCCGCCCCACATCGATGCAGCCGACGACGGCGCCTTCCTGCAGGAGGATATTCTCCAGCGAAAAATCGCCATGCGTCACGACGAGGTCGGGCACCAGGGGCAGACAATCCTGCAGCGCCGCCCACACCTGCTCTGCCGTCCAGCCTTCCCGCCCGGCATCGAAATCCTCGGCATCGACCAGGCCCGCATCGATGCGCTGGCGCGCCTGGGCCAGCCGAACAGCATGGCCGGCGTCGAACGGGCAGTCGCTCACGGGAAGCGCGTGCAGGCGGCGCAGAAAGGCCGCCAGCGCGTCGACCACGGCGGAGCCCAGCGCGGGGTTCGCTTGCAGCACCGCGGACGCCGTCGTGCCAGGCAAGGCAGTCATCAGCAGCCATGCCTGGTCCGGGTCTGCCACGCGGGCGAACTGCACCACCGTCGGCACGGGCAGGTACTTCGTCAGCCAGCGCAGCCGCGCCATTTCATCGGCAATATCGGCAGCAATGGCATTCTTGCCGTGTTTCAGGAACCGGTCCGGCGCACCGTCCTTGCCCTGCAGCCGGTAGACGGCGGCGTCCGACTCACCGACGCTGTCGCGCGCCCACGCATACGCTGCCAGTGCGGCGCGCATGTGGGCGGGCATGGTGGCCATCACGGCGGCTTGTTTCTTTTTGGAGATAGTCATTTGCCTGGACTTTGCCCTATCCCAGCGGCACGTGCAAGCCCATCTTGAGGCAGGTCAATGCCACCGAGGTGCGGTAGCGCCGGATATTGTCATCGCCGCCGAACAGGCGTTCCGTCAGCGCCTCGTATTCGGCCATGCTGCTGGCAGTAATGATCAGCAGATAGTCGGACTCGCCCGTGATCCCGTAGCACTGCTGGATGGCCGGTTCGGCCATGATGCGTGCGCGCATGCCGGCCGTGCGCAGCGGGTGCTCGTCGTGCAAATGCACTTCCACCGTCAGTATCAGGGGGCGGCCCAGGCGGCTCGCGTCGAGCACGGCCACTTCATGACGGATCACGCCGCTCTCGCGCAGGCGGCGGATGCGTCGCTGCACGGCGGGTGCGGACAAATGCACGGCCCGGGCGATTTCGCGCTGCGAGGTCGTATTGTCGCGCTGCAAGATGTCCAGGATCGCCAGGTCGAATGCATCGAGGGGGATGGAAGGCGTGAGCGAAAGTTGCGTCATGAGGGTCAAAATACAGTGCAAATATCAGATCAGACACAATAAACTTTCATGCTTCCGATATCAAGCCATACTCGCCATGCCACAACACCGCTACTCTTCTTTTATCCCCTTGCTGGCCATCCTCGGCTCCGTCACCTGCCTGGGACTGGGCACGTCGTGGGCCAAGCACAGCCTGTTCCCGCTGGTAGGCGCACAGGGCACGACGGCCGTGCGCGTGGGCTTTTCCGCCTTGTTGCTGCTGCTGTTCTGGCGGCCGTGGCGCTGGCAGCTGAGCCGCGCCGACTTGCGCACGGTGGCCCTGTATGGCGCCGCGCTGGGTTTGACGAACCTGTGTTTCTATATGGCCTTGCGCACGATTCCCTTCGGCATCGCCGTGGCGATCGAGTTTTCCGGCCCGCTGGCCGTGGCGCTGCTGGCCTCGCGCCGTCCGCTCGACTTCGTCTGGGTGGCATTGGCCGTGGCGGGACTGGCGCTGCTATTGCCGCTGGGCCACGATATCAGCAATCTGGACCCCACCGGCGTGCTGTTCGCCCTGGCGGCGGCCGTTTGCTGGGCCACCTATATTATCTTCGGCAAGCGCGCCAGCCATTTGCATGCAGGCCACTCGGTATCGCTGGGCCTGGCGATGGCCGCGCTGGTGGTGGTGCCCGTGGGCGTGATGCATAGCGGCACCGCCCTGCTCTCGCCGGTCGTGCTGGCCGTGGGCTTGGGCGTGGCCCTGATTTCCAGCGCGATACCGATCTCGCTGGAAATGGTGGCCCTGAAACGGCTGACGCCGCAAGCGTTCGGCATCATGAGCAGCATGGAACCGGCCGTGGCCGCCATGCTGGCGTTCATCCTGCTCGATGAACGCCTGGACGCCGCGCAATGGCTGGCCATCGCCATGATCATGGCCGCGTCCATGGGCAGCTCGTACATGGCGCAGCGCCTGAAACGCGGTGCGCCGGCGCTCAGGCCCGAATATAAATCGTAAAGCGCGCACCGCCTTGCTGGAATAAGATCACTGCGCAGCTCCTTGCAATCGGGCCGTGCGCCAGGCCAGCAGCGCGGCCAGCACGAGCAGCGCGGCGCTGGCCGTGAAGGTGGCGCGAAAGCCGTGGCCATCGAGCAGGATGCCGCCGACAGTAGAACCGAAGGCAATGCACAGCTGAACGACTGCCACCATCAGGCCGCCGCCGGCTTCGGCGTCAGCGGGCAAGGTCTGCGCCAGCCACGACCACCAGCCCGTGGGCGCGGCCGTCGCCAACAGCCCCCACAAGCCCAGCAGCACGAAGACGGGCGCCAGCTCGGCGCCGAACACCAGCAGGGCCAGCGCGATGACGGCCATCAGCAAGGGGATCGCGACCAGCGTGCGGTACAGGCCACGCTGCAGTACTACGCCGATCAGCGCGGTACCGATGAAGCCCGCCACGCCGGTCGCCAGCAGCAGCATCGACAGCGTGGGCACGCCGACGCGGGTGACCGTTTCCAGGAACGGCCGCACATAGGTAAACAGCACGAACTGTCCCATGAAAAACGCGCCGACGGCCAGCATGCCCAGGGCGACCTGACGGCGTTTGAGCAAGCGCAAGACCTGGCTGGAACCGGCCGCACGCGGCGGCGCCGGCATCGATGGCAAGCTGCACCACTGCCAGGCCAGCGCCATCAGTGCCACAGGCACCAGGCACAGGAAGGCGCCGCGCCAGCCGATGCTGGCGCCCAGATAACTGCCCAGCGGCGCGGCTACCACGGTTGCCAGCGCATTGCCGCCGTTGAAGATGGCCAGCGCCCTGGGCACGCTATGGCTGGGCACGAGGCGCATCGCCACGGCGACCGACATCGACCAGAAGCCACCCACCACCACGCCGATCAGCGCGCGCCCGGCCATGTACATCGCGTAACTGGTGGCCAGTCCCACCACCAGCGCGGACACGCACATCAGGCCCGTCAACAGCAGCAGCAAGGTCTTGCGGTTCATCGCCGCCGCCAGGGTCGAGATGGACAGGCTGGCCAGCACGGCGAAGGCGCCCGAGGTGGCGATGCCATAGCCTGCCAAGCCTACGCTGACGTGCAAGTCCGCCGCCATGGGCGTGAGCAGGCTGACCGGCATGAATTCGGAAGCGATCAGGGTAAACACGCACAGGGTCATGGCAAGGATGCCGCCCCAGAACGCGGGCGCTGCCGCCACGCTGCGAACCACGCTCATGCTGCCAGGGATCGCTGGAAGAACGACGTCAGCTTGTCCCAAGGAATCAGGGTCACACGGTCATACAGGTCGACGTGGCCGGCGCCGGCAACGTAATGCAGCTCCTTTGGCTCGGCGGCACGCCGGTAGGCATCCTCGCTGAATTCTTTCGAGTGCGCCTGGTCGCCCGTGATGAACAGCAGCGGACGGGGTGAAATCGTCTCGATATCCATGAAAGGATAGAAATTCATGAACTTGACGTTGCTGCTCAACGTGGGGCGGGTAGCGCGCTCGGGCAGCTGGCCGGCCGGCGTGTAGGCGCCGCGCGGCGTGCGGTAGAAATCATGGAATTCGCGCTCGATGGCCCCCGCGTTGGCGCTCAGCTCGGGCAAGGTGCCGCTCGTGTAGACGGTGGCCCCGCCAGCAAACTCCACCTGGCGCTGGCGCGCCGCCGCGGCGATGCAGGCCTGGCGCTGTGCCAGCGTTTGCGACCGGCGCAAGCCGTGGCGGCTGGCGCTGCCCATGTCGTACATGCTCACCGTGGCGACGGCCTTGATGCGCGGGTCGACCTTGGCGGCACTGATGACAAAGCTGCCGCTGCCGCAAATACCAATGGCGGCGATCCGCCCGCTATCGACAAAGGCTTGCACTCCAAGAAAATCGACGGCCGCGCTGAAATCCTCGGCGTAGATGTCGGGCGAGACGGCGTTGCGCGGCCTCCCCTCGCTCTCGCCCCAGAACGACAGGTCGAGCGACAGGGTGACGAAGCCCTGCTCGGCCATCTTCGCCGCATACAGGTTCGCGCTTTGCTCCTTGACGGCGCCCATTGGGTGGCCAACGATGATAGCGGCGTTCCGGCCGCTGCGGTCCAGTTGCGCCGGCAGGAACAGATTGCCGGCAACCGTCATCTGGTACTGGTTCTGGAAGCGCACCGGCTGCACCGTCACCTTGCTGCTTTGGTAGAAATTGTCGGCACCACCGGGCACGGCTGGCGCGGCCTGTGCGGCGGCGAAAACGGGGTTTCCCCGCACGGAAAGCGCGCCCAAGGTCGCCATGCCAATACCGGCCGCCTTCACGAATGCGCGGCGGCCAGTGGCAGGTTCGTTCAGATTGCCTGCATTGCCCAGGCCAGTCCGGGTTGCCGTCTTCATGCTTGTCGTCGTCATGCTCGATGCTCCTTTAAAAATCAGGGCACCATCTTGGCGCAGGCATGCTCTTTTGATTAGGGGGTACAATCTTGATGTAGTTGTGAAAAAAATTCAGCAATGAGCCAAAACAAAGTCAACGATCTGCAAGCCTTCGTGGCCGTGGCGCGGGAACGCAGCTTTACCAAAGCCGCTGCCAGGCTGGGCATTACCGCGTCCGCGCTCAGCCATACCATCCGCACGCTGGAAGAACGGCTGGGCGTGCGCCTGCTGGCACGCACCACGCGCAACGTGGCGCCCACCGACGCGGGCGAAAAGCTCATGCTTGCCATCGCGCCCCTGTTCGAGCAGATCGCCGCCGAAGTCGAAGCGCTGGGAGAACTGCGCGACAAGCCCAGGGGCACCATCCGCGTCACCTGCACCGACGACCATATCGAACTGCTGCTACGTCCCATGCTGGCCGGCTTCCTGCGCGACTATCCCGATATCAACCTGGAACTGGTTGTCGACTACGGTTTTACCAATGTCATCGAGCAGCGCTTCGACGCGGGAATCCGCCTGGGAGAAGCCATCAGCAAGGACATGATCGCCGTGCGCATCGGCCCCGACTGGCGCCTGGCCGTGGTGGGATCACCTGCGTATTTCGCGCGCCATGGGGCGCCCGCAACGCCGCATGCGCTAACCGAATACGCTTGCGTGAATATCCGCCACCGGCCCGCTGGCGCCATCTACGCCTGGGAATTCGAAAAGGATGGGCAAGCCTTTGCCGTCAAGGCCGAAGGCCAGCTGGTCTTCAACAGCATCATGCATGTGCTCAATGCCGCGCTCGACGGCATCGGCCTGGCGTATGTACCCGAGCCGCTGCTGGCGCCCTACCTGGCCGATGGCCGCCTGGTCGAAATCCTCGCCGACTGGTGCCCCACTTTTCAGGGCTACCATCTGTACTACCCGAACCGGCGCCAGGCCACGCCCGCGTTTTCAGCATTCGTGGAGGCGCTCCGCTACCGCACCTGACTGTAGACCGTTCTTGCGCGCCAGCCAGCCCAGCGGCAGCAAGGCGAGCAAGGCGGCGGCCACGCCGGCCCACGGTGACGACGCCATCAGCTGGCGAGACACCATCAGCGCTCCCAGCATGGAACCGAAGGAAATGCCCAGGTTAAAGGCCGAGATGTTCAGCCCCGAGGCGAAATCGACGGCTTGCGGCGTGTAGCGCTCGGCCGTGGCCAGCATGCCGGCCTGCAAGGCGGGCGACAGGCCGAAGGCAAACACGCCCCAGACGAACAGCATCACCGTCATCATCCATGGCGAGCTGATGCTCAAGGCTACGCCCACTTGCGTGGCGGCCAACAACAACAGCATCAGGCGCAAGGCCTTTTGCCAGCCCAGGTGGCTGGTCAGGTAGCCACCCGCCAAGTTGCCGGCAAAGGTGGCGGCGCCAAACACGATCAGCAAGGCGCTGGCCATGGTGGCGGAAAAGCCCGTCACATCCGTCAGGATGGGCGTGATGAAGGTAAACGCGGCAAAGCTGCTGCCGAAACCAAACGTGGTCACGGCCATCATCGTCAAAATGGGACCGCTGCCCAGCGCCGCCAGTTGCGTCATGGCCTTGCCGCCCTTGCCTTGCGGCAAACCTGCCGGCAGCCAGCGCGCCATCGCCGCCAGGCCCAGTGCGGCCAGGACCACCACGGCAAAGAAAGGCAAGCGCCAGCCCATCAGGTTGCCGAGGAAACTGCCGAAGGGCACGCCGATCACCATGGCCAGGGTCAGGCCCGCAAACATCACGGAAATCGCCCTGCCCGCCTGCGCCTTCGTCACCAGGCTGGCGGCCACGGTGGCGCCGATGGCAAAGAAGGTGCCGTGCGCCACGGCCGTGATGACCCGTCCCACCAGCAACAGTTCAAACGTGTGGGAAAAGGCGGCCAGCAGGTTGCCGGCCAGGAACACGCTCATCAGCCCCAGCAAGGCCGCCTTGCGCGGCAAACGCGACATCAGCAGCACCAGCAACGGCGTGCCGATGGCCAGCGCCAGCGCATAAAGGCTGACCAGCGAGCCGGCCGATTCGATGGAAATATGCAAATCCTTCGCGATGCTCGGCAGGATGCCGACGACGATGAATTCGGTGACGCCGATGGCAAAGGCGCCGACGGCCAGCGCCAGCACGCCGGGCGGCATCTTGCTGGCTGACGTGGAAACAGGGCTTGCGGTGGTCATGATGGCTCCAACATTGGTTCAAGCCAGCCAGTGTATCGATGGAACCACTTTTGATATAGACTTCAATAACGGAAACACCTATGAATTGGATTCAATAATGGCCAGGCAAGACATCAACCGTGCATTCGAGATGGCCGTATTTGCCGCCGTGGTGGAGACGGGCGCCTTTTCCGCCGCCGCGCGCCGCCTGGCCCTGACGCCGTCGGCAGTCAGCAAGCTGGTCAGCCGGCTGGAAGCGCGTCTCGGCGCGCGCCTGCTGCAGCGCAGCACGCGCCAGCTGCACACCACGCCCGAGGGCGACGCCTTCTTCGTGCAATGCAAGCGCATCCTCGACGATATCGACGGCGCCGAGCGCGAAGCGGCGCAGGGCGCAGCGCCGCGCGGGCGCTTGCGCATCAACTGCTTCGTGCCGTTCGGCGTGCGCCATCTGCTGCCCATCCTGCCCGAGTTCGCCCAGCGCTATCCCGACATCGTGCTCGACGTGGTCGTCAGCGACGCCATCGTCGACTTGCTGGAGGACCGCACCGACATCGCCATCCGCACAGGCAAGCTGAAGGAATCAAACCTGGTGGCGCGCAAGCTGGGAGAAGATGCGATGGTCGTCGTCGCCTCGCCCGCCTACGTGGCGCTGCACGGCCTGCCGCGCACGCCGCAGGAATTGGTAAAGCACAATCTGCTGGCATTCAACTTCCGCTGCCAGAACGAAACCTGGCCCTTCCTCGACGGGAGCGGCGGCACCATGCAGGTAGCGCCGCAAGGCAATACCTGCGTCAGCGATGGCGAAAGCATGCGCCAACTGGTGCTGGCGGGTATGGGACTGGGACGGTTTTCGCGCCAGCATGTGCAGCGCGACATCGGGCAAGGTCATTTAATACCCTTGCTGCAGGACTACAATCCGGGCGACAAGGAACTCGTGCACGCCGTCTTCGTGGGACCGGGCTTGCAAGTGCCGGCCCGCGTGCGCGTGATGCTCGATTATCTGCAGGAAAAAGTGAAGCTGGGCATCGCTTAAACCGCCACCGCATCCAGGCGCAGCTGCCGGCCCTCGCCCAGCATCACTTCGAATTCCGCCGCCGGCACTGCCGGGCTGAACAGGTAGCCTTGCAGCTGGTCGCAGCCCAGTTCGCGCAAGAAGCGCATCTGCTCGGCCGTCTCCACCCCTTCGGCGACGATTTCCTGGCGCAGCTGTTGCGCCATGGTGACGATGGCGCGGGCGATGGCGCAATCGTTTTCCTCGAACGGCAAGCCGATGACGAAGGAGCGGTCGATCTTCAGGGTGCTGATGGGGAATTTCTTCAGGTAAGCCAGGCTGGAATAGCCGGTGCCGAAATCGTCCAGCGCCAGCGCCAGGCCCATGGCCACCAGTTGGTTCATGATGTCGATGACCTTGTCGGCGCCCCGCATCAACAGGCTTTCCGTGATTTCCAGCATGATCTGGTCGGGACGCACCTGGTAGCGCTCCAGCACGGCCGCTATGCGCGCCGGCAACTGTTCATCGAACTGGCGCGCCGACAGGTTGACGGCGATGGCCGGCATGTGCAGCCCACGGTCTTCCCAGTTGCGGATCTGGCGGCAAGCCTCGTCCAGCACCCAGGTGCCGAGTTCCAGAATCAAACTGGTTTCCTCGGCAACGGGAATGAAGAGGCCGGGCGAGACCATGCCGCGCATCGGATGCTTCCAGCGCAGCAAGGCTTCCGCGCCCACGATACGGCCGCTGGCCAGGCTCACTTTGGGCTGGTAATGCAATTCCAGCTCCTTGTCGCCCAGCGCCAGCCGCATTTCGCTTTCCAGACGCAAATGTTCCTTGGCGCGCCGGTTCATGTCTTCGCGGTAAAACAGGAAGGTCGATTCGATGGTCTGCCCCGCCTTGGCCACGGCCACGTCGGCAAAGCGGAACAGGGCTGGCGCTTCCAGGCCATCTTCCGGATACACGGTGATGCCGATGCTGGCGCCCACGTGCAGGGCGTGCGCATCGATATTGATCGGTGCTTCGAGCAGGTTGAGGAGTTTTTGCGCCACATTCGCCGCGTGTTCGCGCTTTTCGATGTGCAACAGCGCGACGACGAATTTGCTGTTGTCGACCCTGGCTAAAATGTCGGCATCGCGCAAGGCGCCACGGAACAGCTGGCCAATGGCGATCACCAGCTGGTCGCCCACTTCGTGGCCCAGGGTATCGCTGATGGAACCGATGCGGCTGATGTCGATGACCATCAGCGCGCCATGCGTGCCCTGCCGTTTCGCTTCGGCCAGGCCCTGGTCGACCAGCTGGTTCAGCAGGCAGCGGTTGGGCAAGCCCGTCAGGCTGTCGTAGTTGGCCATGCGCTGCATGCGCGCTTCGGCATCCTTGTGCACTGAGATATCGGAAAACAGGGAAAACACATGGCTGATTTCGCCAAATTCGTCGCGCACGACGCTGATGGTGACGTCTTGCGGGAACAGTTCGCCATTCTTGCGCTTGCCGATGATTTCGCCGCGCCAGGAACCGTGCCCACGCATGGCGGCGCGCACCTTGGCGCGGAAGTCGGGGTCGTGCACGCCCGAGCGCAGCAAGTCCGGCGTGCGGCCGATGGCTTCGGCCGGCGAATAGCCGGTGATGCGGGAAAACGAGCTGTTGATGGAGACGATGCGCTCTTCCGCATCCGTGATCAGCACCGCTTGCTCGCTGTCTTCGATGATGCGCGCGTGCAACCTCACCTTATCCACGTCAGACAGCGGTTCGCTCATGGCCGACAGGCGCACGGCCATGCCGCACGCCTTGCCCGCCTGGTCGTGGATCACGTGGCGGTGCATGCGCAGCCACGTCACCATGCCCGACTTCTTGCGCCGGCGCACATCGGTCGCCACGTCGCCCTGTTTGAAATGCAATTCCAGCACGCTCGCTTCCGCGTCGTCTTCCGGATACAGGAACAGGATGTGCTGGCCCAGCGCTTCCAGTTCGGAATAGCCGAACATCTGTTCGGCGCCATGGTTCCAGCCGATCAGGAAGCCATCGGGATCGATTTCCAGCAAGGCGTCGGCCGGTGCCACGCGCACCACGGGCCGGCTGGCGCCGCGCAGCCGCTCCAGTTCATCCTGCAGCCGCGCCAGGGTGGCAGCCTGCTGCGGCCCCGCCTGTTCACGGGCATCCTGGGCCAGGCGCAGGCACAGCGCGACCTTCGCCTCAAGCATGGCAACCCCACTCTTGGGCCAGGTCGAGGGAAACTATCAAGGGCGCTGCAGTGTATGTAATCATCAAAATCCCACTATGGGGCGTGGAGGTCGGGGCAGAAAGACGGTCGAAATACTGTGAATATGGTAACTTAAAAATGTTGGCGTATGTCAACATTTTAAGACCTACGCAGAATGGCTGGGTGCGCCATCGCGGGCTTGCAGTTACTTAATGTCAAGCAGCACGCCCCGGCAGATGCTGCGCCAGGCGGGCAAACACATCCGGTTCGCGCATGCGCGCCATCCACCAGCGCAGCGCGGCGCCATCTTCGCCCACGCGCCAGGCCAGGTAAAACGTTTCCGACGGTTTTGGCTCTTCCACGGCCTTTTCCACCAGCAAGCCGCGCGCAATAGCGGCGCGCGCACACGGCCCCGGCAGGAAGCCAAAGCCCAGCCCCAGCACCTGGTAGTCGAACTTGACTTGCATGCTTGGCACGCTCAAGGCATCTTGCCCCAGCAGCAGCCCCACGGTGCGCGGCGCCATCTGGCGCGCCGAATCGGCCACCACCACGGCCCGGTGCTGCTGCAAGTGGCCGCGCGACAAGGGTTCCGGCACCTGCGCCAGCGGATGCGTGGGCGCCACGGTAAACACGAAGTCGAGCATGCCGATCGGCTGCGCGATATAGCCACCGCCCGCCGGCCCGTCGCCGGGCGCGCCCACCAGCAAGTCGACGCGGCGGTCCAGCAGCGCTTCCCAGGTGCCCGACAGGGTGTCTTGCGACAGGCGCAGGCGCGTCTGCTGCGCCACCTGATAAAAGGCACGCACGTCATCGGCCAGGGCTACGGCGGAAAACATGGAGTCGATGCCGATGGACAATTCCGTTTCCCAACCGGACGCCACCCGGCGCACGCGGTGCTCGAGGTCCTGCGCCGCCTTCAGCAGATAGCGGCCCTCTTTCAGCAATTCCTGGCCGGCCGCCGTCAGCATGACTTTGGGACCATTGCGCAGGAACACTTGCACGCCCAGGTCGTCTTCCAGCTTGGCCACCGTATAGGAAATGGTGGAGGGCACTTTATGCAGCTCCTTGCCGGCCGACGAGAACGATCCGCGGCGGTCGATGGCGTCGACGATTTGCAGGGCTTCCAGGCTCAGTCTTAACATTCGATTTTTTCGATCATAGTACGCAAGATTTTCCGTTTTTCTTTCCGGGCTGGCCGGCCTATACTTTCTCCATCGTACAGCGAAGGGCAGCAAAAGCGCCACGGCAACTGCCAGGCAACGGTCCTTCGAAATTATCGCACATTAACTTATAGAAACGGAGTCCACCATGTTACAGATTCGTCATAGCGAAGAACGCGGCGCCGCCAACCACGGCTGGCTCAACTCCCACCACAGCTTTTCCTTCGGCAGCTACCACGATCCGCTGCACATGGGCTTTGGCCCCTTGCTGGTGATCAATGAAGACCGGGTCACGCCAGGCCAGGGTTTCGGCACGCACGGCCACCGCGACATGGAAATCATTTCGTATGTGCTCGACGGCGCGCTCGAACACAAGGACAGCATGGGCACCGGTTCCGTCCTGCACTACGGCGATGTGCAGCGCATGAGCGCCGGCAGCGGCGTGCGCCACAGTGAGTTCAACCATTCTGCCACGGATGGCTTGCACTTTCTGCAAATCTGGATACAGCCGAATGTGACGGACATTGCTCCCAGCTATGAAGAGAAACATTTCACGCCGGACAGCAAACGGGGCAAGCTGCGCCTGATCGCCTCCAGCGACGGCCGCCAGGGTTCCGTGCTGATCCACCAGGATGCGGCCATCTACGCCAGCATCCTGCAGGAAGGCGAACAGGCCGAACATGCACTCGACGAAGGCCGCCTCGCCTACGTCCACCTGATCCGCGGCAGCCTGGTGGTGAACGGCACACCGCTCAAAGCGGGCGATGCGCTGAAATTGACGCAGGAAGCGGCCGTGACGTTGACCCAGGCGGAAGACGCGGAAGTGCTGGTCTTCGACCTGCCCAAATAGTCATTTAGATAAAGGAAACGGAAAACAAGCATGAGAAACAATACGGATATCCTGCTCCCCTTCGGCCGTGCCGCCCTTGGCATGCTGTTCTTTGTCTCGGGCTTGCTGAAAATCGGCGGCTTTGCGGGCGTGGCCGGCTACATGGCCAGCCAGGGTTTGCCGCTGGCGAACATCCTGCTGGTCGGCGTGATCGCGCTGGAAGTGGGCGGCGGCCTGCTGCTGATCACAGGCTGGCAGGCGCGCTGGGCGGCGCTGGCGCTGGCACTGTTTTTGATCCCGACGACGCTCATCTTCCACGCCTTCTGGAGCACCGATGCAGCCGATTTCCAGGACCAGCTGACCAATTTCCTGAAGAACCTGTCCATCTTTGGCGGCATGCTGTTGCTGGTGGAACGGGGATTCGGCAAGGCCAGCCGTCTTGCAAAAAGCTGATCCGGCCGCAATTAGAGGGACAGTACCAGGCATTCCAGCCTTCAAATCTCAGCCAGGGGAAATGGATGCCCCTGCTTTTTGGTATGATGGCAGGGCGCGCCGGCACCGGAGTGGTACGGCGCGCCTCCATTTTCGAACATTACCTATATGAGCACAACCATGCAAAGCGGCGCAGACCTCCTGGCGACAGGCGAATTGGATTACACGACTTCCTGCGCACTGCCGACGCCGTGGGCCCAGTTCACCCTGCACGCCTTTGTCGAGCACGCCACGGGCAAGGAACACCTGGCCATGGTGCTGGGCGATGTCGGCAACGGCGAACCGGTGCTGGCGCGCGTGCATTCCGAGTGCCTGACGGGCGACGTGCTGTTTTCCCAGCGCTGCGACTGCGGCGCCCAGCTCGAAGGCGCCTTGAAGCGCATCGCCGAGGAAGGCCGCGGCATTCTGCTGTATCTGCGCCAGGAAGGGCGCGGCATCGGCCTGATCAACAAGATCCGTGCCTACCGCCTGCAAGAGGCAGGCGCCGACACGGTGCAGGCAAATGAACAGCTGGGTTTCAAGGCCGACGCGCGCAACTACACCTTGTGCAAGCCCATGTTTGCGCAATTCGGCATTAACAGCCTGCGCTTGATGACGAACAACCCGCGCAAGATTGCCGCCATGGAAGCGCTGGACATCACGGTGGCCGAACGGGTGCCGCTGCTGGTCAACCGCAACGCCTTCAACCAGCACTACCTGAATACCAAGCAAAGCAAGCTGGGCCACATGATGACGCCGGAAACGGCGCCGGCGCTGGAAGACGGCGCCCTGTAATCCCCCGGGCTGGCGCAACGCGTGCACGATGCCGCGCCGGGCCGGCCTCGCTCCTGCTCACGCACAAAGGATGCATGAAATTATCTAACTTCGCCTTCTTGCTGGCCAGCCTGTGCGCTGCAGCAGGCGCACACGCGGCCCCGGCGCCAGCGCCAGCTGCGGCACCCACCGCTTCGACTCCCCCCGCCAAACCGCCACCGGCCACCGCCGCGCCAGCCGCCACCGAACATGCAGCCTTGCCGCCGCCCTCGTCGGCGGCGCAAAAACTCTACACGGCCGCGCGCGCCGACATCCTGCAAGTGCGCGTGCTGCTGAAAAATGGCCGCACGCAATCGTCGGTCGGTTCGGGCTTCCTGATAGGCACGGGCGACCTGGTAGTGAGCAACTATCACGTCGTGTCGCAATTCGCGCTCGACCCCGATACCTATGTGGGCGAATGGGTGGATACCAGCGGCCAGCGCGGCAATGTGGAATTGCTGGCCGTCGACGTGCTGCACGACCTGGCCGTCTTGCGCGTAAACCGCCACGGCACGGGCTTTTTCAAGATGCCGGACCCCCTGGCGCCCCTGACCCAGGGCCAGTACCTGTATTCGATGGGCAATCCGCTGGACCTGGGCTTCGCCATCTCGGAAGGCTCGTACAACGGCGTCGTCACGCGCAGCTTCTACGACCAGCTGATGTTTACGGGACCGATCAATGCCGGCATGAGCGGCGGTCCCAGCGTGACGGCCAGCGGCGACGTGGCCGGCGTGAACGTGTCGAAGCGCCTCGATGGCGAACTCGTCAGTTTTCTCGTGCCCGCCCGCTATGCCCAGCAATTGCTGGCCAAGGTCGCCTTGCAAGGCAAGCCGCCGAAAGACTTCAAGCCGCTGGTGACGGCGCAACTGCTGGCGCACCAGGACGTCATGCTGGCGCGCCTGCTCGACACGCCATTGAGCCTGAAGGCCATGGGCCCATACCGCGTGCCCGTGCGCGAGTCCGACCAGATGCGCTGCTGGGGCCGCTCCAACGTCAAGTCCGACAAGCCCTACATGCTCGACAACACCAGCTGCGCCATGGAATCGGCCATCTTCATTTCCGGTGCCCTGCAAACGGGGCAAGTGTCGATGCGCCACGAATTCCTGCGCAGCAGCGAACTGGGCGCGCTACGCTTTTCCGAGCTGGCCAGCGCCTCGTTCAAGAATGAAAGTTTCGGCAGCTACAAAAGCGTGCACCTGACGGGCCCCCATTGCACTGAACAGTTCGTCAAGAACGCCACTCTGCCCCTGCGCGCCGTCCTGTGCGTGCGCGCCTACCGCAAGTTTACCGGCCTGTACGACTTTGCCCTGCTGGCCGCCAGCACCGATGAGCCACTCATGAGCCTGCAAAGCCGTATCGACGCGCGCGGCGTGTCCTACGCCAACGGCATGCGCGTCACGCGTACCTTCCTCGAAGCGCTGTCGCGCGCCCCATCCACCACCGGGACGCGCAAGCCATGACAGCACCGTACTTCATCGAAATCCTCGCCGAGAATGGCGAAGTGCAGCAACGCCAGCGCATCGTCACCCTGCCGATCCGCATCGGCCGCGGCTACGACAACGACTTCATCCTCGACGACGCGCACACGGCCGCCCACCACGCCATTGTCGAAGATGATGGCGCAGGCGGCCTGCTGCTGCGCGACCTGGGTAGCCAGAATGGCGTGATCCACCGGGGCCAGCGGCAACTGCAAGTGGCCTTGCACGGCAACAGCATCGTGCGCCTGGGACACACACGCCTGCGCGTGCGCACCAGCGACCACCCTGTTGCGCCCGAACTGAGCGACACCACCAGGCACGACTGGGAAGGCTTGCGCCCCGCCGTCGCCGGCCTGGCCATGATCGGCGCCTCGGCCGCCTTCAGCAACTGGCTCGGCGACGCGGAAGCCTTCGACCCGATTTCCTACCTGATGATCATCGCCTACGCGCTGGCCGGCGGCCTCGTGTGGGCGTCGATCTGGGCCGTGGCAAACCGCTTGTTCGGCCATGTGGCGCGCTTCGGCCGCCACCTGTTCATCATCGGCTGCGGCTTGCTGGCCATGGAAGTGTGGGAACTGGGCAGCAATGTGGCGGCGTATGCGCTGTCGCTGGAAGTGCTGACGCGCTACGGACGGCATATGTTCATCGTCATTGTATGCGCGATGATCTACTACCATTTGTGCACGATCAAACCCCAGCATCCGCGCCGCTTCGGCCTCGTTGCCGTCGTGCTGGCAATCCTTGGCTCGAGCCTGATCCTGCTGAGCAACCTGCAGATCAGCGGCCGCCTGGCAGATGAGGCCTACATGTCGGTCATCTACCCGCCGGTCATGCGCCTGAGCCCGAATCACACGACGGAGGCTTTCTTCCGCGATGCAGCCGGCCTGCAGCACGCCGTCGACGCCGAGCGCGGCAAGGCGGCCAAGGGGGCCGGTGAAGACGAAGACAGCGGCGATTGAGCAAGCGCATGCAAAAAGCCCGCCGGTCTGTCAAGACACGGCGGGCTTTTTTTTACGTGCGCCGCAAGACGCGTACAGTCTCGCTGTTTAGAACTTGTCGTCCTGTTTGCGGCGCGCCGTAAAGCCCAGCAAGCCCAGGCCGATCAGCAGCATGGCATAGGTGGTTGGTTCCGGCACGGCCGACACCAGGCCATCGGTGCTGGAAAAGCTGGTGAAATTGCTGCTGCCTGCCTTGAACTGGACTTGCTGGCCGCCATCGCAGCAGCCTTCCAGGCCAAAGATGCTCAAGGTATGGTTGCCTGCCGACAAGGTGCCCGAACCGGCGAGGAACTGGCTGCTGCTGTTGTAGTTACCAGCCCACCACAGGTCGCTGCTCTTGAAGTCCAGCGCCACGCCGTCGAGGAACAGGGCGCCGCCCTTGCCGAAGTCGACGCCGCTACGGAAGCTCCAGGCGCCCGCATCGGCCGCACTGACGCCAAAATTGATCACCGACTTGAAGGCGATGTTCGAACCACTGCCGAACAGGCTGCTATTCGTGACATTGTTGTAGCTGGCAAGGGTCGTCGTGCCATAGCCGGCGCCAGGCGTGGCCACGGCGGCATTCACCACGGACTGGTAAGCTGCGGCGGAAGCTTGCGCGCCGGCAGTCGAGTAGCCGGTGGAGAGAGTGATGGTGCTGGCGTTCGCTTGGGCAAACACACCAGCAGCGATCAGGGACAGGGCGATTTTAGGCAAGTTTTTCATATTAAGTATCCATTCAGTAAGTATTCAACGGGCGCAGCAGGCGTGAGGGCGCTGGAGCTGAATACACGCTGCATTGAGGCGTGTCGGCATAGCGCGGGAAATTGCAAGGATGAGCGGTCGGGGGCACAGCTTCCGCAGAACATCGCGGACTTGCAGCGTGCCATGGCGGCACTGCAAGCGTCCTGGAAAGGGTTTGGGTTCCCGGGACAAAGCCAGTCGGTTGACGGGTCAGGTAAAACGTTGAGTCTATTTTATCTTAAATTTCATGGAAGAAAAGTATTTTTCTTTTTACCATGTAAGATATTTTTATGACAATCACGCGCCAGGCAGCTAAATCGGCCTGGACAACCGTGCCACCCGGGCAATGCCGTCGTCGCGCGGGCTGGCGAGGTGTCGCAACAGCACCACAAAGGCACGCACCAGTGTCGCATCTTGCGCATTTCTTTTCGCATGCCGCTGCACCACGCGGCGAAACAGCATGGCAAAATGTAGTCATGCAGCTATCTGTCCGATGAGAGGGAAAGAGGAAATGGTCGACCTGGAAGAACTACGCTATCTGGCACTGTCGTTTCCCGACGCCACCGAGGAAGAACACCACGACCGTCCAGCCTTCCGCGTGGGCGGGAAGATCTTTGCCACCCTGCCCGACGACGAGCACATCAACGTGCTGCTGGATGCGGAAGCGGCGCATATCGCCACCGTCATCACGCCGTCCGGCTGCGAAAAACTGTGGTGGGGCGAACGGCTGGCCGGCATCACGGTGCGCCTGGCGGACGCCGAACTGGACATGCTGGCCGCGGCCCTGACGGCCGCCTGGCGGCGCAAGGCGCCCAGCGACCTGGCCAAGACCATCGCCCCGACCGGGTAGTTACAGCGGCCAATTGCGTAGCAGCAATCCCACCATCTGCTGCAATTGCTCGCGCGCTACCCCCGCCGCCGCCTGGATGGCCATGCCTTGCGACAGGGTCACGACAAAGCGCGCCTGCTGTTCGGGACAGGAATCGGGCGGCAAATCCCCCTCCTCCTTGGCGCGCCGCAAGCGGTCGCGCAACTTGATTTCACCGCGCAGCCGGCGCGCAAACAATTCATCGCGGATCGGCAAGGCATCGTCGCTGCAGGCGAGCGCCGCATTCACGCCCATGCAGCCGTGCGGACCGTCGGGCATGGTTTGCGCGTCGACATACTGCGTCAGCAAGGCTTCCACCACCTGGCGCGCCGTCGGCTGTTCCAGCGCCGCATCGAAAAACTGCATGCGCGTGTCACTGTAGCGCTCCAGCGCCTTGTGAAACAATTGCTCCTTGTTGCCGAAGACGGCATACAGGCTGGGACGGTTCATGCCCATGGCTTTCGTCAATTCCGGCAGGGAACTGCCTTCATAGCCTTTTTCCCAGAACACTTTCATGGCGCAATCGAGCGCTTCGTCCGCGTCGAAGGTGCGCGGACGCCCCGTTTTCGCCTTGACTACTTCTTCTTTTTTCTCTTGTTTCATACCGTTCGGTAAAAAATTATTGACAACAACGCTTGCTTGCCCTGATTATATACCGACCGGTTAAAAACCTCCCGGCTTTTCAGGACCTCCCATGCAAACACCACCTGCTTCCCCCTCCGCCCCGGCGGCCAACAGCGACGATACCACCGTGGCGCCCTGGCTGGCCGTCCTGTCCGTCGGCATTGGCGCCTTCGCCCTCGTCACCTCCGAATTCCTGCCCGTCGGGCTGCTGCCGGACATGGCCGCCGAACTGGCCATCAGCAAGGGCCAGGCGGGGCTGATGATCACCACGCCCGGCATCGTTGCCGCGTTTGCCGCCATCTTCGTGACCGTCGGCTCGGGCCGCCTGGACCGCCGCATCGTGCTGCTGGCGCTCACGGCTCTGCTGGTCGCCTCAAACCTGCTGGTGGCGCTGGCCCCCTCGTATGGCTGGATACTGCTGGGCCGCGCCATGCTGGGCGTGGGCGTGGGCGGCTTCTGGGCCATCGGCAGCGCCATCGGCCCGCGCCTGGTGGCGCCGCAGCATGCATCGCGCGCCATGTCCATCATCTTCGCCGGCGTCTCGCTGGGCACGGTGGCGGGCGTGCCGGCCGGCGCGCTGGTGGGCGAGCTGGTCGGCTGGCGCGTGGCTTTCGGCGCAGCCAGCGCCATTGCCGTGCTGGTCTTCATCGGCCAGCTATTGCTGCTGCCCAAGCTGCCACCGACACAGGCCATCCGCTTGCGCCAGTTGCCGATGATTTTCGGCATCCGCAAGGCCAGGCTGGGCCTGATCGCCACGGCCATGCTTTTCACGGGACAATTCGCCGCCTACACGTATATCGCGCCGTTCCTCACGCAAGTCTCGCACCTAGCCGCCGGCACGGTCAGCGCCATGCTGCTGGTATATGGCGCGTCCGGCTTCATCGGCAACCTGGTGGGCGGCTGGGCCGCCGGCCGCTACGAACGGGCCGCGCTGATGGTGACGGGCGCCGTGCTGGGCCTGTCCACCCTGGCGCTGGCCGCGTTCGGCAGCCATGCATTCACCGCCATGCTGCTGGTGGCCGTGTGGGGCTTCGGTTTCGGCGCCATGCCGATCGCCGTGCAGACGTGGATGTTCAAGGCCGCGCCACACTTGATGGAAGGCAGCAGCGCGCTGTTTGTTGCCATCGTACAAGTATCGCTGGCGTCGGGCGCCTTGCTCGGCGGCATGGCCGTCGACCGGCTGGGCGTATCGAGCGCGATGGTGGCGGGCGGCCTGTTCGCCCTCGGCTGCGCGCTGACGATCGCGCTCTTCGGCAAGCCGCAAGCCAGCGCCAAGGCGGGCGCCGGCGCGGCCTGCGAGGCCTAGCAAGGCCTAGCAAGGCAGTCGGTTCAGATCCGGCCGCGGCGAAATTCGCCGAGGAATTTCGTCACTTCCGCCGGCGTCATCAAGACGTCTGCATCGCCGTGAAACGCATACAGGAAGGGCGTGCCGCCCAGGCGGTCCGTCAGCTTGGCAAAGAGTAAAAAGCGGCTGCCCAAAGGGTAATGCTGCAGCTCGACCAGGCGGCGCGAGCACTGCACGGCCAGCTCCGGCGAAAAGGCCTGGCCCGGCACGGGGCGGATTTCCACGCGGCCATTGATCGCGCGCGATTCGACGGCAACGTGCCGGTATGCATAAGTATCACGGGCCATGCCGCCACCTTGTCTTGAGTAAAGGCGCCATCTTAAGCGAAGATGGCGCCCGCCGTGCTACTGCGCCACGATGCGCAGCAAACGGCCATTGTCTTCATCCGTCAGCGCATACAGATAGCCATCCGGTCCCTGGCGCACGTCGCGCACGCGCGCGCCGATGGCCAGGCGGTCCTGCCCCGTCACCTTGCCATCCGCATCGACGGCGATGCGGCGGATATCCTTGGCCGCCAGGCCGCCGCTGAAGATGCTGCCGCGCCAGGCGGCGATCTTGTCGCCCGTGTAGACGGCCAGACCTGACGGTGCCGGCGACGGCACCCAGGCCACGCTCGGGTTGAGCATGCCCGGCACTTCATGCTTGCCGACGGGTTCATGCGTCGTGTAGTCGGCGCCATAGCTTTGCAGGGGCCAGCCATAGTTGCCGCCCGCCACCACCAGGTTCAGCTCATCGCCACCATACGGACCGTGCTCCGTGGCCCACACGCGGCCCGAAACGGGATCGAGCGCCAGGCCTTGCACGTTGCGGTGGCCATACGACCAGATTTCAGGCAAGGCGCCCTTGGCCGCCAGCGGATTGCCGGGGGCGGGCTTGCCTTCGTCTGTCAGGCGCAGGATGGAACCCTGGTGCGTGGCCAGGTTTTGCGCCTGCTCGCGCGCCAGGCGGTCGCCGATGCGCAGCGGCGGATTGCCGCCATCGGCCACGCTCATCAGCAAAGTACCATCCGGCAGCCACAGCAGGCGCGAGCCGAAGTGCTGGCCGCCGCTCTTATCCGTGGCCACCTTGAACAGGGTCTGGATGCCCGTCACCTTCTTGCCGTCGAACACGCCGCGCACCAGGGTCGTGCGGTTGGCATCATTGTTGCCCGTCGACACCGTCATGTACACGCGTGGCGTGGCCTTGCCCGCATCCTGCGGGTGAATCACGATATCGAGCAAGCCGCCCTGCCCGCCCGTAAACACCTTGGGCATGCCTTCCAGCGCCACATCCTCGAATTTCTTGCCCTTCAGCAGATGCAAGCTGCCCTGCTTGCTGGTGACCAGCGCGCGCCCCTCGCCCAGCCAGGCGATGCCCCACGGCTGGCGCACGCCCTGCGCGACAGTCTCGGCCTTCCATGCCTGCTTGGCGGCGGGCGGCTCGCCCGTGGCTTGCAGTTCGGCGTGAGCGGGCATGGCGCAAGCCGCGAAGGCTCCCAGCAGCAGTGCAGTGGCAAGGCGTGTGCGCTTGATGGTTGGCATCTGGAGTTCTCCTGTCTATATGAAAAAAGGCGGCCGCGATGGTCTTTGCCATCGCGCCGCCTTTAAAAATAGCACAGATTGCCAGGCGGGCGCGCCGCCTGGCAGAGACTATCAGCGATAGATCAGATGGTACTTGACGCGCGGTGTATTTTTTTGGAATCCGCCCGTCTGCACCAGCGCCACCGGATCGCCGGCGGCCGTATGGAAGATGCCGATGCCATAACTTTGCTCGCCGCCAATGACGGGCAAAGTAACGTCGCCGGCAGGGAACAACAGGTCTCCGGTAAAGCGCTTGTAGCTGGCTTGGTAGGTAACATCGCCAACGGGATAAATATAGTTGTACGATGTTTCCATGAGCAGCGCTTCCGCCTTCACAGGCGAGTAGCTCATCGACAGCACAGTGTTACCAGCCGAACTGAGGATAAAGCGGCCGACATATTTCAGCGTATCCGTACTAAAGTACGTGCCAGCTGCCGTAAATAACAGATCCTCCTTAGGCGACAGGAAGAGTGGAGCCCCGATCGGATAATCGCCATAAACGTAGGCATTGGCCAGGATGGCGTTGGTTTGGGGGTCCACGGTGAAATACGAGATAGCGTATGAAGTGCCCTGCACCGCAAATGCCTTGTTTTTGGATGCCGCAAAAACGCCACGCAGCGTTCCGTAGAAGCCGGGGGAGAAATCAAGCCCAGGCATCACTTGCCCAGTACGACCGTTGAGCACAGCAATGGCCGAGCGCGTCGACATGCCAACAGATTGGCCCATCAGGAAGATGACGCCATCATTGGTGGTGAACACCTCCGTCTGCGTACCTTCGGTACCTGTGGAGCGCAGCAGTTGCACTGCCACCAGATCAACCAGGCTGACCACGCCTTCATGCAATACGGCAGCCAGCTTGCCGTCCGGACTCAAATTAAACGACTTGACCGAGGTTGGCAGACTGATGCTGGTAGTGACGCCATCAGCCGGATTGGTGATTTTCATGGCGTCAGGATCGCTGCTGATCATGACTAGGCGATCAAGTCCCTTGCTGTAACGTACTTCCTGCGGCGTGAAAGGCAAGTCCACGACACTATAGGATGCGATGACGGCATTGAACTTCAGATAGGCCACCGCTGTTTGCCGACCGTTGCTGACCGTCAAGGACAGCATATAGGCGCCTGCCACGTCCGGCGTGAACGATGGTATTGCGGTCGATGCTGAGGCCAGCGCGGCAACAGAACCGGCCGGCCGGCTGTCAACCGCCCAGGCATAAGTCAATTGTGCGCCACCCTCGTCATAGCTGAGGATGCCGCTGGTGACCAGCGGCTGCCCGACGGGGACGGTTTGGTTGTTGCGGCTGACCACCGCGACCGTGCCCTGGATCACGCCTAACGGCATGCTGTTGTTGACATCGAACTGGTACACCGTTTCGGCATACGCACCCTTGCCGTCCGCGCCGCGGGCGCGCACTTTGTACAGGCCCAACACGTCCGGCGAGAAACGCGCCGTTTGACCCGCGACAAACAGCGTTGAGCTACTGCCGGCTGGCTTCTGGATCAGTTCCCACGTCGTGCTCACCTTGTCGCCATCGGCATCGGTACTGCCCGTGGCATCGAGCACGATGCCGGAGCGTGCCGATACACTTACGGCGTCCTTCACGAGCGGCTGCGCCGTGTAGGTGGCATTGACCACCACCACTGCATTCGGCACCCGGTTATTCACCAGCACCGTGGCGTTCTTTTCCGCAAAGCCGCCCTTGCCATTCGTCACGCGCACTTTGAAGATATAGGTGCCCAGAGCGTCGGGCTGGAAGTTCAGTTTGGGGGTTGCAACAGCGCCCATGTTCAAGCCGCTGCTGGCAGGTTTGGAGACGATGCTCCAGGCAAAAGTCAGTGCACCGCCGTCAGCGTCCTTGCTGCCGCCTGCATCGAGTTCGATCTGTCCGCCCATGCTGCCAATGGCGTCGGCGCCTTCGGCCGCCGCTGACACGGCGCCGGCAAACAGGATGGCAGGCTGCGGCACGGCCGCCACCGGCGGCGGCGCCGCAGTTTCACTGCCACCGCCACCACCGCCACAGCCGGCCAGCATGGCCATGGCCAACATACCAGCCCCCAACCAGCGCACGACTGGTCCCTGCATACAACTTTGCATATGATTCCGTTCTCTTAATATTTCCCGTGGTTATAAATAAGGTGACGTCTTGTCGCGTCCGAAAAAGCGGACAAATATTATCATGACAATAACGTTGAATTTTCACCAAATTTCACTTTGGAAATATTAATTTTCAGGAATCATTTAGAAGGTGCTGTCGGCTACGTTCAGGCGCGCAGCAGCAAGGCTACGGCTTCGGCCGCGATGCCCTCTTCACGGCCCAGGTAGCCCAGCTTTTCATTCGTCTTTGCCTTGATGTTGACCTGGCCCAAACTCACGCCCAGGTCGTCGGCCACGTTGGCGCACATGGCGGCGATGTGCGGCGCCATCTTCGGGCGCTGGGCGATGATGGTGGCGTCGATATTGCCGATGATATAACCGGTGGCTTGCACGCGGCGCACGGCTTCGCGCAGCAGGGTGCGCGAATCGGCGCCCTTGAATTGCGCGTCCGTATCGGGGAAATGGCGGCCGATGTCGCCCAGGGCGGCGGCGCCGAAGATGGCGTCTGTAATCGCGTGCAGCAGCACGTCGGCGTCAGAGTGGCCAAGCAAGCCCAGGTGATGGGGAATTTTCACGCCGCCGATGATCAGGTCGCGGTTTTCCACCAGTGCGTGGCAGTCATAGCCCTGGCCGATGCGGAAAGGAAGTACGGGAGTCGTGGTGGTTGTCATGCGGTCTTTCTGTTCAGGATTCAAGGATGGGCCAAGAGTGGGACAAATACAGCTCGGCCGTGTGTATGTCGCGCGGCAGGGTCACCTTCAGGTTGCGCGGGTGGCCTTCGACAAGCCTGGGCGCCAGGCCCAGAGCTTCGACGGCGCTGGCGTCGTCCGTGATGGCGTGCGGGTCGGGCGCTTGCGACAAAGCCCGGTGCAACAAGGCATAGTTGAACATTTGCGGCGTCTGCGCCAGCCACAGACCGTCGCGCGGCACCGTCTGCGCCGACACGCTGCCCGCCCCGGCCCGCTTGACGGTATCGACCACGGGCAAGGCCAGCAAGCCGCCGGCCGGATGCGCGCCCACCTCGGTGATGAGCTTGCCGATCAGCGCCGGTGTCAGGCCGGGACGCGCCGCGTCGTGCACCAGCACCTGGTCGTGCGCAGCGATGCTGCCGTGCAATGCCTGCAAGGCGTTCAATATCGTTTCCATGCGCGTGGCGCCGCCGCAGCGCAGCACCGTCACGCCATGGTCTGCGCCCTGCTCCGGCACGACGCCGTCGATCTGGCCATCGTCCGCGCTGACCACGATGTACGTGTGCGCGATCAGGGGGCTGGCGAGAAAGGCTTCGAGCGCGTGGCGCAGCATGGGCTTGCCGGCGATGGGCAGGTATTGCTTGGGACTGCCCGCTTCCATGCGCGCGCCCACGCCGGCGGCGGGGATCAGCGCAAAGTAACGGACGGTGTTCGGTGCTTCTGTCATGCCATTCCTCATCTAATTGCCTAGTTGGCGGGCGCTGTCTTGCCCGACAGGATGTTCTGGATCTCGCCTTTGCACGCCTTGCCCAGACGTGCATATTCCTGCGGCGAATCGATGGCCGCTTGCAAGACTTCCACCTTGCGCATTTCGGCCTTGACGTATGGCAACCAGCCCGTGTCGATCTCGCGCGCCAGCGCCGCCTTCGCCGTGCCGCTGGGCGCATACAAGGGCCGCGCCTCGAAGCGTTTGGCCAGCGCGGCACGCACAGTCTTTTCCACGCGCGGCAGGTGTTCCATATAGGTTTTCATGTGCCGCAGCTCGTGCGCGAGTATCTCATCATACGCGCAGCTGCCGGGGGCGAACTCGCGGCCGATATAGATCACCACGGGCGCATACGTGAGGGTCACGGTAATTTGCGGCGCCACGCACTCGTAGCCGCTGGCCGGGTCTTGCAGCATGGGACCGGCCAGCGCGATGGCCACGCGCGAGTCGGTCTTGGTCAATCCCAGCACCCAGGTATTCGCGCGCGCCATGCCCTTCATCACGGTCAGGGCCTTGTACGGCAGATGCGTGTCGATGCTGTAGCCGTTTTGCTGTGCCGTCAGCACGGACACCGTCTTGCTGATCGTGTCTTCGCAACGTACCTGGAACGGCGTGCGCGGCTGTGCCTGCACACCCAGGGTGGCACAGGCAAGCAGCAGGAAAAGAGCCGTGCGCATGCGCAGGATCAAGCCGGTTGCCAGACGCCGCTGGTAATCTTGTCGAGCCAGAAGATGCCGATGACCGTTTTCACATCCGTAATGGTGCCATCCTTGACCCAGTCGAGCAACTGCGGCACGGTGGCCGTAAACGTTTCCAGGAACTCGCCCTCGTCAAGGCGGCGCTCGCCGGCCACGAGGCCGCGCGCCAAAAACAGTTCCAGGTGCTCGTCGGAATAGGCGATGGCGTTATGGATGGTGGAAACGAATTGCCAGTCGCTCGCCGTGTAGCCCGTTTCTTCCAGCAACTCGCGCTGGGCGCAGGCCAGATGCGCTTCTCCTGCATCGATCTTGCCAGCCGGGAATTCGATGAACACGCGGTCCAGCGGATAGCGGTACTGGCGTTCCATCAGCACCGTGCCATCGTCGAGCAGCGGCAGGATGACGACGGCGCCCGGGTGCAGGATGAATTCACGCACCGTGATCTTGCCGTCAGGCAGCGTGACACGGTCGCGCTGCACGCGCAGGAAGCCGCCCTCGTAGACGAGCTCGCCGTCGACTTTGGTTTCAATCAGATTCGTATCCATGCAATTCCTTAGTTCAATAAAAAAACGGCGCCAGAGGCGCCGCTTTCGGAGGATGGTGCCTAGCGGCGTTTACGGAGATAACGAGACACGAAACCCGGGAAAGCCAGCACCAGAAACAGACATCCGGTGATGGCATAAAACTCCCACGTCTGCGGGAAACCGTTACCGATGCGCGCTTCCAGCGCGAACGCCACGGCGCCGACGATGAAGTACAGAATCACCATCTCCAGCAGGCGCAGTGCCAGCGGCTTGCGCCAGCCTTTGTCCCCGTCTGCCTGCGCCGCCTTTTTCAGGGGCACGGCGGCAAACAGTTTCTCATTCAGGAAAGGCAGGTTGGCGCCCAGGATGGCCAGGGCGATCACCAGCCAGCTCGAGGCGGTGACATCCATCGGTCAGGACGCCAAAGTCTTGGTGATGGCGGTCGCGCAGGCAGCCAGGATGCTGTTAGGCATCACACCCAGCGCCAGGACGAACACGCCGTTCAAGGCCAGCACGACGCGCATGTCGCCATGCACGACCAGCGCGTTGCTGTCCGTCGGCTCGTCGAACCACATCATTTTCACGACGCGCAGGTAATAGAAGGCGCCGATCAGCGAGAACAGCACGGCGGCGATGGTCAGCCACAGCTGGCCCGTGGCCAGCACGGAAGCCAGCACCGAATACTTGGCCATGAAGCCCATCAGCGGCGGCACGCCGGCCAGCGAGAACATGAACAAGGTCATCACCAGCGCGAAGATCGGGCTGCGTTTGCCCAGGCCCTTGAAGTCGGCCAGTTCTTCTGCTTCGAAACCATTACGAGCCAACAACATGATCACGCCAAAAGTACCCAGGGTGGTGAACACGTAGGTGATCACGTAGTACATCGAAGCGCCGTAGGCGGTGGCTGCGCCAGCCGCGTTCAGGGTGTTGTTCGGTGCGTCAACGGTGCCCGACAGCAGGCCCAGCAGCACGAAGCCCATTTGCGCGATGGTCGAGTACGCCAGCATGCGCTTCAAATTGGTTTGCGCGATAGCGGTGAAGTTACCGATGGCCAGCGACATCACGGCCAGCACCAGCAGCATTTGCTGCCAGTCATGCGCCATCGGCAGCAAGCCCTCGCCCAGCAAACGCAGGGTGATGGCAAACGCGGCCAGTTTCGGCGCGCCGCCCAGCAGCAAGGTCACGGCCGTCGGCGAACCTTGATACACGTCAGGCACCCACATGTGGAATGGCACGACGCCCAGTTTGAAGGCCAGGCCCGCTACCAGGAACACCAGGCCGAAGACCATGATGGTGCCGTTGGTCTTGCCGTTTTCCAGCGCCACGCGCAGTTCGCCCAGGTCCAGCGTGCCGGACGCGCCGTACAGCATCGAGATACCGTACAACATGAAACCGGAAGCCAGCGCGCCCAGGATGAAGTATTTCATGGCCGCTTCCGTGGCCTTGGCATTGTCACGGCGCAAGGCGATCAGCGCGTACAGCGACAGCGACATCAGTTCCAGACCCAGGTAGATGATCAGGAAGTTGTTGGCCGAGATCATGATCATCTGGCCCAGCAGTGCAAACAGGGCCAGCACGTAGAACTCGCCGCCCAGGTTACCCGACAGCATGTTGCGGTCGGTGGCATAGGCACGCGAGTAGATCAGGGTCAGCGCCACGGCGCCGTACGAGAACAGTTTCAACAGCTGCGACATCGGGTCCGACACGAACATATTGTGGAACGTGTAGACGGTGGTGCCCGCATTGAAGTCGCCCACGGTCAGCAAGGCGCAGCCTGCCAGGGTCAGCAAGGCCAGCGCATAGGTGATCGAACGCTTCGCCGCAGGCAAGAACATATCGATCAGCAAGAGCGCCGACGTGGCGATCAGCAGAAAGATTTCCGCGTACAGCGGTACCAGATTAGGTGCATTAGTCATGTTATCGGTCTTCTATTTAAGGCAACTTGCTGATGGCGACATGCTGCAGCAGGTCGGCAACCGAAGTTTGCATCGTGTCGGTGAACGGGGCTGGGTACAGACCCATCACGAGCACGGCGATGGCCAGCACAGCAAGCATGAAGAATTCACGTTTGTTGATGTCGGTCAGTTCGGCCACATGCTTGTTCTTGATCTTGCCGAACACCACGCGCTTGGCCATCCACAGCGAGTAAGCCGCGCCCCAGATCAGTGCCGTTGCAGCCAGCAAGCCAATCCAGAAGTTGTATTTCACCGCGCCCAGGATCACCATGAACTCGCCGACGAAGCCGGAAGTCGCTGGCAAACCGCAGTTGGCCATCGAGAACAGCACGAAGAAGGCGGCAAATTTCGGCATGCGGTTCACGACGCCGCCGTAGTCGGCGATGTTGCGGGTATGCATGCGGTCATACAGCACGCCGATGCACAGGAACATCGCGCCGGAGATGAAACCGTGCGACACCATCTGCACGATACCGCCCTGCACCGAGATGTCGTTGAACATGAAGAAGCCCAGGGTCACAAAACCCATGTGCGCGATCGACGAGTAGGCGACCAGTTTTTTCATGTCGGTTTGCACCAGGGCAACCAGACCGATGTAGATGACGGCGATCAGCGACAAGGCGATCATGAAGCCCGACAGGTAGTGGCTGGCGTCCGGCGTGATCGGCAGCGAAAAACGCAGGAAACCATACGCGCCCAGTTTCAGCATGATGGCGGCCAGCACGGCGGAACCGCCCGTAGGCGCTTCCACGTGGACGTCCGGCAACCACGTGTGGACAGGGAACATCGGCACTTTCACGGCAAACGCCATCAGGAAGGCCAGGAAGATGAAGATCTGTTCGTTCATCGTCAGCTTGAATGCATGCCAGGCCAGGATGTCGAAGCTACCCGTCACATTGCGCAGGTAAATGATGGCAACCAGGGTCAGCAACGAACCGAAGAAGGTGTACAGGAAGAACTTGAACGAGGCGTACACGCGGTTCGAACCGCCCCAGATACCGATGATGATGAACATAGGGATCAGGGTTGCTTCAAAGAAGAAGTAGAACAGCAAGCCGTCCAGCGCGCAGAACACGCCGATCATCAAGCCCGACAGGATCAGGAAGGCGCCCATGTACTGGGCGATGCGCTTCTCGATCACTTGCCAAGCGGAAATGACGACGATGACCGTGATGAACGCCGTCAGTGGAATGAACCACAGCGACAGGCCGTCGATACCCAGCGAGTACCAGATATTGAAAGTTTCAACCCACGGTGCTTTTTCGACGAATTGCATGCCGTGTGCGGCGTTGTCGAAATGCTGGATCAGCGGCAAGGTGCACAGCATGCTGAGCACGGCGCCAGCCAGCGACAGCCAGCGGGTAAAACCCGCTTTGCTGTCACGGCCAAGAGCCAGGACCAGGACGCCGCAAATGATCGGCACCCAGATCGACAGACTCAGGTAAGGAGGTAGTGTAGAAATCGTAGACTGCATCATGGTTCTCAGTATTCTTTTATCAGGTCAGCTTACTTAGCGGGCCAGAATGGCAGGAAATAGATCAGGAAGCCCAGCACGCCCAAGATCATCACGAATGCATAGTGATAGATGTAGCCGGTCTGCAAGCCTCGCGACAGCGAGGACAGCCAGGCGACGACCTTGGCGCTACCGTTGACCAGCAGGCCATCGATCAGCTTCTTGTCACCGAAGTTCCACAGGCCATTACCCAGCAAACGGGCACCGCCGGCGAACACGACTTCATTGAACTTGTCCAGGTAGTACTTGTTGTCCAGCAGGGTGTGGATCGCGTGGAACTTGGCAAAGAACCAGGCCGGCACGCGCGGGTTGACCATGTAGCAGTAGTAGGCTGCCACCACGCCGGACAATGCCAGCCAGAACGGTGCCGTCGACAGGCCGTGGATCGCCATCGCCATTGCGCCGTGGAATTCATGCGACAACTCTTCCATTGCTGGATGGTTTTCGCCGACGAAGATCACACCCTTGAAGAAATCGCCATGCAGCATCGGGCCGATCGTCAGGTAACCGATCAGCAGCGACGGGATCGCCAGCATCACCAGCGGGAACCACACGACGAATGGGGATTCATGCGGCTTCTGGCCAGGTTCCAGACCGTGGTGCGCGTGGTCGTCTTCCTCTTCTTCATGATGGTCGTCATGCGCATCGCCGTGCGCGCCATGGGCCGCTTTCGGTGCATGATGGTCGTCGTGAGCGTGCGCATCATGTGCGTGACCTTGGCCGAAACGTTCCTTGCCGTGGAAGACGAGGAAATACATGCGGAACGAGTAGAAGGCAGTGACGAACACGCCAGCCAGCACGGCGAACTGGGCAAAGCCAGCGCCCCAGATGTGCGTTGCTTCGACGGCTTCGATGATGCTGTCTTTCGAGTAGAAACCGGAGAACAGCGGCGTGCCGATCAGGGCCAGCGAACCGACCAGGGAGGTGATCCAGGTGATCGGCATGTATTTGCGCAGGCCACCCATGTTGCGGATATCCTGGTCGTGGTGCATGCCGATGATGACGGAGCCGGCGCCCAGGAACAGCAGCGCCTTGAAGAAGGCGTGCGTCATCAGGTGGAACACGGCCACGGAGTACGCGGACGAACCCAGCGCGACAGTCATGTAGCCCAGTTGCGACAGGGTCGAGTAAGCGACGACGCGCTTGATGTCGTTCTGGATAATGCCCAGGAAACCCATGAACAGCGCCGTGATGGAACCGATCACCAGGATGAAGGACAGTGCCGTGTCGGACAGTTCGAACAGCGGCGACATGCGCGAGACCATGAAGATACCGGCCGTCACCATCGTCGCGGCGTGAATCAGTGCCGAGATCGGGGTAGGACCTTCCATCGAGTCAGGCAGCCACACGTGCAGCGGGAACTGCGCCGATTTGCCCATCGCGCCGATGAACAGGCAGATGCAGGCAACGGTCAGCAGGGCCCAGTCGGTGCCTGGCAGGCTCAACAGCGCCAGTTCGTCTTTCTTGGCAAATACTTCCTGGTAGTTCATGGTGCCGGCGAATGCCAACAGCAGGCCGATGCCCAGGATGAAGCCGAAGTCGCCCACGCGGTTGACCAGGAACGCCTTCATGTTGGCCACGATGGCCGTCGGACGCTGATACCAGAAACCGATCAGCAGGTAAGAGACCAGGCCCACGGCTTCCCAACCGAAGAACAGTTGCAGGAAGTTGTTGGCCATGACCAGCATCAGCATCGAGAACGTGAACAGCGAGATGTAGGCGAAGAAGCGGTTGTAGCCTTCGTCGTCCTTCATATAACCGATCGTGTAGATGTGCACCATCAGGGAGACGAAGGTGACCACGCACATCATCATCGCCGACAGCGAATCGATCTGGAAGCCCACTTCCATCTTCAGGGTGCCGATCGTCATCCAGTTATAGATCGTGCCATTGAATGTCGCGCCATCCATCACTGCCAGCAATGTCTGCACGGACAGGATGAACGCAATCAGTACGCCCAGGATCGTCGCGGTATGCGACGTCTTGCGTCCGACCAAATTACCCAGGAACTGGGTGCCAAGCAAACCTGCAATCGCGGCACCGGCCAGCGGCGCCAGCGGTACGGCAAGAAGGAGGTTAGGGTTGAGGAGTTGCCCCGCCATGATGAACCTTAATCGTTATTATTCGAGAGATCGAGTCTGAAAAACATCAGCCTTTGAGGCTGTCCAGGTCTTCGACGTTGATGGTATCCAGATTACGGAACATCACCACCAGAATAGCCAGACCGATAGCCGACTCAGCGGCGGCAACCGTCAGGATGAAGAAAACGAAGATCTGACCGGCCGCGTCGCCCATGAAATGGGAGAACGCGATGAAATTCATATTCACCGCCAGCAGCATCAATTCGATTGCCATCAGCAATACGATGATGTTCTTGCGGTTCAGGAAAATACCGACGATCGAGATTGCGAACAGGATCGCGCCCAGGACCAGAAAATGTGTGAGCGATAATGTCATGGTGCCTCCTTAACTTCCGGCTCAGCCGCAGGACGCTCGACGACCGCGTCCATCTTGATGATCTTCAGGCGGTCGTTGCGCTTCACGCGTACCGCATCGCCCGGAGCAAAATGCTTGGTGTCCTTGCGTTTGCGCAAAGTCAATGCAACAGCGGCAACGATGGCCACCAGCAGCACGACGGCAGCGATCTCGAAGGCGAACACATATTTCGTGTAGATCAGCAGGCCCAGTTCCTTGGTGCCGCCCAAGTTGACGTTCACCGGAGCGATGCTAGGCGCAAAGTTGCGGAAACCGTGCCACAGGACAGCGGCCATTTCCAGCACGATGATCACGCCCACCGTCACCGACAAAGGCAAGTAGCCCCAGAAGCCTTCGCGCATGCGGTCGATATTGATATCGAGCATCATGACCACGAAGAGGAACAGCACCATCACGGCGCCGACATACACCAATACCAGCACGATGGCCAGGAATTCAGCTTGCAGCAGCATCCAGATGCCCGCTGCGGAAAAGAAGGACAGCACCAGGAACAGTACTGCGTGGACCGGATTACGGGCCGTGATGACGCGTGTCGCCGCTATGATGAGAATCAGCGCGAAGGCGTAAAACAAAATTGTTTTAAAGTCCATAAAAAACCCAATAGACGTACAGATGAACGAGGGGCGCGCCGCAGCCAGGGGCTGCGGCGCATCCATCAGCGATAAGGTGCGTCGGCGGCGCGCGCAGCGGCGATGTCATTTTCATAACGATCACCCACGGCCAGCAACATCTCTTTCGTGTAATACAAATCACCGCGTTTCTCGCCGTGGTATTCCAGGATTTGCGTCTCGACGATCGAATCGACCGGGCAGGACTCTTCGCAGAAACCGCAGAAGATGCACTTGGTCAAGTCAATATCGTAACGCGTGGTGCGGCGCGAGCCGTCGTCACGCTGTTCCGATTCGATCGTGATGGCCATCGCCGGGCAAACCGCTTCGCACAGTTTGCAGGCGATGCAACGTTCTTCGCCGTTCGGGTAGCGGCGCAGCGCGTGCAAGCCACGGAAACGCGGCGAGATCGGTGTCTTCTCTTCCGGGAATTGCACCGTGATCTTGCGCGAAAACATGTACTTGCCTGTCAGCGCCATGCCCTTGATCAGCTCACCCAACAACAGGCTGCTGAGGAAATCTTTTACCTTATCCATTCGTATGCACTCTCTTACTTCCAAATATTCCAGGATGTCTGCATCCAGGCAGCGACGAAGACCAGGTAGACCAGCGTCAACGGGATAAACACTTTCCAGCCGAGGCGCATGATCTGGTCATAACGATAGCGTGGGAAAGTACCGCGCACCCAGATGAACACCGACACGATGAAGAAGGTTTTGGCGAACAGCCAGAAGAAGCCGCCGAAACCACCCCAGAACTCAAGGAAAGCAAACGGTGCGGACCAGCCACCGAGGAACATGATGGAAGCCAGCGCGCCGATCAGGATCATGTTGGCGTACTCGGCCAGCATGAACATGGCGTAGGCCATGCCCGAGTACTCGACCATGTGGCCGGCAACGATTTCCGACTCGCCTTCGACGACGTCGAACGGGTGACGGTTGGCCTCAGCCAGGCCCGACACCAGGTAGATGACGAACATCGGCAGCAGCGGCAGCCAGTTCCACGACATGAAGTTCACGCCCTTGTCGGCGAAGTAGCCGATTTGCTGGCCGCCAACGATGTCGATGAAGTTCAGGCTGCCCGACACCATCAGCACGATGACCATCACGAAGCCCATCGGGATTTCATACGAAATCATCTGTGCCGAAGCGCGCATGGCGCCCATGAACGAGTACTTCGAGTTCGAGGCCCAGCCGGCGATGATGATGCCGTAGACTTCCATCGAGGTAATCGCCAGCAGCAGCAGCAAGCCCGCGTTGACGTTGGCCAGCACGGCTTGCGGGCCGAACGGCACGACCGACCAGGCGGCCAGGGCCGGCATGATGGTCATGATCGGGCCGATCACGAACAGGCCCTTGGCGGCCTTGGCCGGGATGATGATCTCTTTGAACAAGAGTTTCAATGCATCGGCGATCGGCTGCAGCAAGCCCAGCGGACCTACGCGGTTCGGGCCGACGCGGATCTGGATCCAGCCGATCAGCTTGCGCTCCCACAGGGTGGCGTAAGCAACCAGGCCCATCAGCGGCAAGAGCACGCACAGGATCTTGATCAGGGTCCAGAAGAACGGCCAGGTACCGCCCAGCAAATTCTGGCCGCTGCTGTTGATGACGTTTACAAATTCAGGCAGAGCCATCAGATTTTCCCCTCTGCTGTTTCAACTGTGATGTCACCGAACATGCCGCCCAGGCTAGCCGTCGAGGCATGCGCCGCCGACACTTTGACCACATTGGCCGGCAGGCCGGCATGGATTGCCGCCACCAGGATGGCGCTGCCGGAGCCTTGCGCCACTTTGACCTTGTCGCCCGCCTTGATGCCCAGCTTTTCAGCCAGCGCCAGGGACAGGTGCGCTTGCGGCGCGGCGCCATCGACCGTGCGCAGCAGCGGTTCGGAGCGGCGTACCAGCGCGTCGGCGAAGTAGATCGGCACGTCGGCGATGCGTTGCAGCGCCGGCGACGCCGGTGCGTACGATGCCGCTTCCGGTGCATTTTTCGCGATGTTGCTCAGCTGTGCCGACAGATCGGTCACGCCGGCACCAAACGCTTCGTCGCGGATCGCTTCGGAGGTGTCGTAGTCGAAACCGGCCAGGCCCAGGATGTTGCCCAGGACGCGCAGCACTTTCCAGGCTGGACGGGTTTCGGCCAGCGGCTTCACGGTGCCGTTGAAACTTTGCGCGCGGCCTTCGCAGTTGACGAAGGTGCCCGAGGTTTCAGCGAACGGGGCGATCGGCAGCAAGACATCGGCGTAATCCATGCCGTGCTTGAAGGCCGACATCGCCACGACCATATCGGCGCCATCCAGGGCGGCGCGGGCCGCTTGTGGATTGGCGGCATCGAGTTCCGGCTCGGCGTGCAGCAGCACGTAGGCTTTCTTCGGCACGGCAAAGGCAGCTTGCACGTTGGCGCGCGGCTTGGCGACCAGGTGCGCGCCAACCGTGTTGGCCGCTTCCGTCAGGTAGCCGAGCTTGGCGCCCGTCTGTTCGGCGATCCATTGCGCGGCAGCATGCAGTTGCGACGCTTGCGGGTGTTGCGTTGCCGCATTACCCAGCAGCACGGCGCCATGGTCGCCAGCCATCAGGCTGGCGGCGATGGCGACAGCCACGTCCGAAGCAACAATCGCTTCAAAACCGTTTGGCGCGGCGATTTCTTTCGCTTTGGCAACAGCGACGACCACTTCCGACAAGGCTGCCAGCCAATCGCTAGGCGCGACAATCATCTTGTTGGCGATGGTGATCAATTGATCATCGTCGGAGGCGTGCAGGATCGACAGCTTGGCGCCGCCCTTCACGGACGCGCGCAAACGCGTGGCCAGCAATGGGTGATCCTTGCGCAGGAACGAGCCGATGACGAAGGCGCGCTTGATCTGGCCAAATTCGTTGATCGGCATGCCCAGCCATGGTTTCACACTTGCGTCGAGCGCGAAGTCGGTCTGGCGCAGGCGGAAGTCGACGTTCTCGCTACCGAGACCGTGCGCGACTTTTTGCAGCAGGACCAGCTCTTCGACGGTCGAATGCGGCGTTGCCAGCGCGGCGATGGCGTCAGCGCCATGCTCGTGCTTGATATTTTTCAAACCGTGCGCCACGTATTCCAGCGCCGTTTGCCAATCGACTTCTTTCCACTCGTTGCCTTGTTTCAGCATCGGGGAAGTCAGGCGCTCGGCACTGTCCAGCGCTTCGTACGAGAAACGATCCTTGTCCGAGATCCAGCACTCGTTGACGGCTTCGTTTTCCAGCGGCAATACGCGTTTGACCTTGCCAGCTTTCACTTGCACGATCAGGTTCGCGCCCAGGCCGTCATGCGGGCTGACCGATTTGCGGCGCGACAGTTCCCACGTACGGGCGCTGTAGCGGAACGGCTTCGAGGTCAGTGCGCCGACCGGGCACAGGTCGATCATGTTGCCCGACAGTTCGGAGTCGACCGTCTGGCCCACAAACGACACGATTTCCGAGTGTTCGCCGCGGCCGATCATGCCCAGCTCCATCACGCCGGCCACTTCCTGGCCAAAGCGTACGCAACGGGTGCACTGGATGCAGCGCGACATTTCCTGCATGGAAACCAGCGGACCGGCTTCCTTCGGCTGCACGACGCGCTTGTCTTCCTTGTAGCGCGATTCGCTCTTGCCGTAGCCCACAGCCAAGTCTTGCAACTGGCATTCGCCGCCCTGATCGCAGATAGGGCAATCGAGCGGGTGGTTAATCAGCAAGAATTCCATGACCGACTTTTGCGCCTGCACAGCTTTATCGCTGGCGGAGCGCACGATCATGCCGGCACTGACCGGGGTCGCACAAGCGGGCAAAGGCTTGGGCGCCTTTTCCACTTCGACCAGGCACATGCGGCAGTTCGCTGCGATCGACAATTTCTTGTGATAGCAGAAGTGCGGAATGTAGGTTCCCAATTTGTTGGCGGCGTCCATCACCATGCTACCAGCAGGGACTTCGACTTTTTTGCCGTCTATTTCGATTTCAACCATGGTGATCGTTACCTGACGCAGCTTAGATATATGCGGGCACTAAGCAATGCTTGTGCTCGATATGATATTCAAATTCTTCACGGAAATTCTTAATGAAGGCCCGTACCGGCATGGCAGCCGCATCGCCCAGCGCGCAAATGGTGCGGCCCTGGATGTTGTCGGCGATCGAGTTGAGCATGTCCAGGTCGTCTGGACGACCCTGTCCCTGCTCGATGCGGTGCACCATGCGGTACATCCAGCCTGTGCCTTCACGGCAAGGCGTACACTGGCCGCACGATTCTTCAAAGTAGAAGTAGGACAGGCGCTCCAGCGCCTTCACCATGCAGCGTGTTTCGTCCATCACGATGATGGCGCCCGAACCCAACATCGAACCGGCTTTCGCGATCGAGTCATAGTCCAGGTCGGTCTGCATCATGATGTCGCCGCGGATCACCGGCGCGGACGAGCCGCCAGGGATCACGGCCTTGATCTTTTTGCCACCGCGCATGCCACCTGCCAGTTCCAGCAGTGTGGCGAACGGCGTGCCAAGCGGCACTTCGTAGTTGCCCGGCAATTCCACGTCGCCCGAGATCGAGAAGATCTTCGAGCCGCCATTGTTCGGCTTGCCCATCGCCAGGTATTTCTCTGGACCGATGTTCAGCACGAATGGCACGGCAGCGAAGGTTTCCGTGTTGTTGATCGTGGTCGGCTTGCCGTACAGGCCAAACGAGGCAGGGAAAGGCGGCTTGAAGCGCGGCTGGCCTTTCTTGCCTTCCAGGGACTCCAGCAGGGCGGTTTCTTCGCCGCAGATGTAAGCGCCATAACCATGGTGCGCATGCAACTGGAACGAGAACTCGCTGCCCATGATCT
Organism: Janthinobacterium breve; assembly: GCF_051380895.1. Taxonomy (NCBI): domain Bacteria; kingdom Pseudomonadati; phylum Pseudomonadota; class Betaproteobacteria; order Burkholderiales; family Oxalobacteraceae; genus Janthinobacterium; species Janthinobacterium breve. Next base: position 317,580 of record NZ_JBNYXY010000005.1, read on the forward strand.
TGTCGCCCAGGAAACCGGCGGCACGCGCCTCTTCCAGCGCTTCTTCGAAACGGGCGTACTCGGCCCAGATTTCGCCGTGGATATAGTTGTAGCCGACGGTGATGCCCATCGCATAAGCGCCAATGGCCATGCCTTCGATCAGGGCATGGGGATTGTAACGAATGATGTCGCGGTCCTTGAAAGTGCCCGGCTCGCCTTCATCTGTATTGCAGACGAGGTATTTCTGACCCGGGAACTGGCGCGGCATGAAGCTCCACTTCAAGCCGGTAGGAAAACCCGCGCCGCCACGGCCGCGCAAGGACGAGGCCTTGAGGTCGGCGATGATCTGTTCCGGCGTGATTTTCTCTTCCAGGATACGCCGCAGGGCGCTATAGCCGCCGCGGTTCACATAATCTTGCAAATGCCAGTTCTTGCCATCCAGATCCTTCAGGATCAATGGATCGATATGGCGGTTGTGGAGTGACGTCATTTCTTGAGTTCCTCCAGCATGGCGTCGATTTTCTCGTTCGACATCCAGCTGCACATGGTTTTATTACTGACCAGCAAGACAGGCGCATCGCCGCAAGCACCCATGCACTCGCCTTCAACCAGGGTGAACTGGCCATCGGCGGTGGTTTCGCGGAAATCGATACCCAGTTTCTGCTTCAGGTAGTCTGCAGCGCGCACGCCGCCCGACAGGGCGCATGGCAGGTTGGTACACACGGTGATCTTGTGTTTGCCCACGGGCTTGACGTTGTACATATTGTAGAACGTGGCCACTTCCTGCACGGCAATCGCCGGCATGCCGATGTAATCGGCCAGTTCCTTCATGGTTTCCGGCGCCAGCCAGCCCAGTTCATCCTGGGCATGGGCCAGCGCGGCCATGACGGCCGACTGACGCTGGTCGGCCGGGTACTTGGCCAGCTCGCGGTCAATTTTCTTATAGCATTGCTCTGATAACAACATACTTTTTGCCTCTTAGCGGTCAATACTGCCGAACACGATATCTTGCGTCCCGATGATGGTCACGGCGTCGGCAAGCATGTGCCCACGCGCCATCTCGTCGAGCGACTGCAAGTGGGCGTAGTCTGGCGCGCGCAGTTTCATGCGGTACGGCTTGTTGGCGCCATCGGACACCAGATACACGCCGAACTCGCCCTTCGGATGCTCCACGGCGCTGTAGGCCTCGCCTGGCGGCACGTGGAAACCTTCGGTAAACAGCTTGAAGTGGTGAATCAAGGACTCCATGTTGGTCTTCATGTCGACGCGGCCCGGAGGCGCCACCTTGCGGTTGCTGGTCATGACAGGACCTTCATTGTTGCGCAGCCATTCCACGCATTGCTTGATGATGCGGTTCGACTGGCGCAACTCTTCCACGCGGACCAGGTAGCGGTCGTAGCAATCGCCGTTGGTGCCGATAGGAATGTCGAAATCCATCAGGTCGTACACTTCGTACGGCTGTTTCTTGCGCAAGTCCCACTGCACGCCAGAGCCGCGCAGCATGGCGCCCGTAAAGCCCATGGCCAGCGCATCTTCCGGCGAGACCACGCCGATGCCGACGGTACGCTGTTTCCAGATACGGTTGTCGGTCAGCAGGGTTTCGTACTCGTCCACGGAATTCGGGAAACGGCGCGCGAAGTCTTCGATGAAGTCCAGCAACGAACCCTGGCGGTTTTCATTCAGCTTGCCGATGGCCTTGGCGTTGCGGATGATCGAGGCCTTGTGCTGCGGCATCGAATCCGGCAAGTCGCGGTACACGCCGCCCGGACGGTAGTAGGCCGCGTGCATGCGCGCGCCCGAGACTGCCTCGTAGGCGTCGAACAAGTCTTCGCGGTCGCGGAAGCAATACAGGAACGGGCCCATGGCGCCAACGTCCAGCGCATGGGTGCCCAGCCACATCAGGTGATTCAGGATGCGCGTCATCTCGTCGAACATGACGCGGATGTATTGCGCGCGCAGCGGCACTTCCAGGCCCAGCATCTTTTCGATGGCCATCACGTACGCATGTTCATTGCACATCATCGACACATAGTCGAGACGGTCCATGTACGGCACGGATTGCAAGTAGGTCTTTTGCTCGGCCAGCTTTTCGGTAGCGCGGTGCAGCAGGCCGATATGCGGGTCGGCACGCTGGATGACTTCGCCATCCATCTCCAGCACCAGGCGCAGCACACCGTGCGCGGCCGGATGCTGTGGCCCAAAGTTCAGGGTGTAGTTCTTAATCTCAGCCATTATTTCATCCCGTAATGTTCTTCGCGGATCACGCGCGGCACGTTTTCCCGCGGCTCGATCGTCACGGGCTGGTAAATCACGCGCTTTTGTTCCGGATCGTAACGCATCTCGACATAGCCGGAGACGGGGAAATCCTTGCGGAACGGATGGCCGATGAAACCGTAGTCGGTCAGCAGGCGGCGCAAGTCGTTGTGGCCTTCGAAGAGAATGCCCAGCAAGTCGAACGCTTCGCGCTCATACCAGTTGACCGCACGCCAGATGTTCACCACGGAGGGCAGCAGCGGCATGTCGTCGTCCGGCGCAAACACGCGCACGCGCACGCGCCAGTTGTGCTTGACCGACAGCAAGTGCGAGACGGCCGCGAAACGCAGGCCATCCCAGCTACCGTCGCCATAGGTCGAGTAGTCGACGCCGCACAAGTCGAGCATTTGCTCGAAATGCAGGGTTGGATCATCGCGCAAGGTCTGCATCACGGCCAGGTAGTCCTCGGCCTTGACGACCAGGGTGACTTCGCCCAGTGCAACCGTCGTGCTAACGCGATCGCCCAGGGCAGTGCCGAGGGCGTTTTGCAATACTTCTAAATGTGTTGTCATAATCTGAAGCGGCCCGGTTAGCGTGCGATCGTGCTGGTACGCTTGATCTTGTTCTGCAACTGCATGATGCCGTACAGCAAGGCTTCAGCGGTCGGAGGACAGCCAGGCACATACACGTCGACAGGCACGATGCGGTCGCAACCGCGCACCACAGAATAGGAGTAATGGTAGTACCCGCCGCCATTGGCGCAGGAACCCATCGAGATGACCCAGCGTGGCTCTGCCATCTGGTCGTAGACCTTGCGCAAGGCCGGCGCCATCTTGTTGCACAGGGTGCCGGCAACGATCATGACGTCGGACTGACGCGGCGACGGACGGAACACGACGCCGAAACGGTCCATATCGTAGCGGGCTGCGCCCACATGCATCATTTCGACCGCACAGCAGGCCAGACCGAACGTCATCGGGAACATAGACCCGGTGCGCGCCCAGTTGATCAGCTTGTCGGCCGAGGTGGTGATGAAACCTTCGCTTAATACGCCTTCAATAGCCATGGCTTATTCCCAGTCAAGGGCACCTTTCTTCCAAATGTACCAAAATCCGACCACGAATTCAGCGATGAACACCATCATCGTGACGAAACCGGCCCAGCCCAGGTCGCGCATTGCAACGCCCCATGGGAAAAAGAATGCCGTTTCCAGATCGAACAAAATAAACAGGATTGCGACCAGATAGTAGCGCACATCAAATTTCATGCGCGCGTCTTCGAATGCTTCAAAGCCACATTCGTACGGGGAGAGTTTTGCTGCGTCAGGCTTGTTAGGGCCTAACAGGCGCCCCAGGAGCTGGGGAGCGATACCGACACCAAGGCCGATAATAATAAACAGCAGGACGGGGAAGTAATTTTCGAGGTTCACGATTGATGAGCTTATATTGAACGATCGGTTAAATGAGGACACTGCGATCATTTGCAGCGTATCTAACGCACGACCCCAATCAAAGCTAAGACCAGGATCGAACGACACATCCTCGTAAAAAAAGCCAGCAACTTTGTACGAGCCATGGCTCGTGCGCCGTTGCTGGCTTCTGATTTCTGGTGCCGACGACGAGACTCGAACTCGTACAGCTTGCGCCACTACCCCCTCAAGATAGCGTGTCTACCAATTTCACCACGTCGGCGGTAAGGCCCGTATTCTACTCTGCTTTGCCGCTAAAGTTAATGCACAAATGCATCAAAACACAGATAAAAACGATAAATTTTTACATCTTCCAGCGCGCCACGATTTTTTCCTGCCGCGCTGCTAAAACATTGAGCAATAATCTGCCCGTAATGAGAATTAATCTCGATGAGGTATCGAAATACTACTCAGTTACTACACAATTACTTCGGAATTGCGCCTGCCGGGGTGCTGGCAACCGGTGCCGCCGCTGCTGCTGGAGCGCTGGCCGCCGGTGCTGCAGGTACCGTCGTCGGGATCGCGCCCGCGCCGGTGACTGGCACTGGCTTGACGACTTTATCCATCACGCCGCCGCCAACGGTGGTGGCGCGCTGATTGGCCATCAGCGACAGAGCCAGGGTGGCACCGAAGAAAATCGCGGCGGCAACACCCGTCGATTTCGACATGAAGTTCGACGAACCCGTCGCACCAAACAGGCTGCCCGAGGCGCCCGAACCGAAGGCGGCACCCATGTCGGCGCCCTTGCCGTGCTGCAGCAACACCAGCGCGATAATCGACAATGCCGAAATAACCTGTACTACCACTACCAGATTGAACATCATGTTCATTGCAATTCCATTCTTAGTTTAAATTAATTCAATCAGCGGCGTGAATAATTGCCAGGAAATCCGCCGCCTTCAATGCTGCCCCACCGATCAGACCGCCATCGATATCCGGCATCGCCATCAATTCTTTTGCGTTCTCCGGCTTCATGCTGCCGCCGTACAGGATCTGCACGCCGGCCGCCGCTACTGCATTCTTTGCCGCCAGTTGGCCGCGCAATACCTGATGCACGTCCTGCGCCATTTGCGGCGTGGCCGTCTTGCCCGTGCCGATGGCCCAGACTGGCTCGTAGGCCAGCACCAGTTTCGCCACGTCGTCAGTGGAAATCGCCGCCAGTACGGCGCCCAGCTGCTGCGCCACCACGGCGTCGGTCTGACCCGCTTCGCGCTGCGCCAAGGTTTCGCCGATGCAAACGATAGGCGTGATGCCTGCCGCCAGCGCGGCAACCGTCTTGGCCGCCACCTGCGCATCGCTCTCGCCGTGGTAGGCGCGGCGCTCGGAATGCCCGATCACCACATAGCTGCAGCCAAAATCCTGCAGCATGGCGGTCGAGATTTCTCCCGTGTAGGCGCCGCCGGCGTGCGCGGACACATCCTGCGCGCCCCAGCCAAGAGCCGAGCCTGCCAATTGCGCCTGGCACTGCGCCAGATACGGCGCAGGCACACAGACGGCGCTGGCGGCGCCAGAGGCAGTCAGGCCAGCCACTATTTCAGACAATAACACCGCGTTCGAGGTGCGACTGCCGTTCATTTTCCAATTTCCGACGACGAGTTTGCGACGCATAGTAGCCTAAATTCTAATAACCCGTCATTCTAACTCCGGTACCGATGCCGGTCAAACAGGCAGTGCCCCGTTTCAAACAACTTGCAACATGATCTTGCCCACGTGCGTGCTCGCTTCCATCAAGGCATGCGCCTCGTTGGCTTTTTCCAATGGGAAAGTTTGATAGATCACGGGCTTGATCTTGCCCGCCTCGATCAAGGGCCAGACGGTCGCGCGCAGGTGGTTCGCGATGGCCGCCTTGAAGGCGACGGGACGGGGACGCAGGGTCGAGCCGCTGACACTCAGGCGGCGGCGCAGCACCTGCCCCAGGTCCAGGGTGGCCTTGCTGCCGCCCTGCACGGCGATCAGGCCGATGCGGCCATCGTCGGCCAGGCATTCGATTTCGCGCGGCAAGTAATCGCCGCCCACCATGTCGAGGATGACGTCGACACCGCGGCCAGCGGTCAATTCCTTGACGACAGCCACGAAATCTTCCGTGCGGTAATTGATGCCCCGTTCGGCGCCCAGCGCCTCGCAGGCGCGCGCCTTCTCGTCGCTACCCGCCGTGGCGAACACGCGGTGGCCCAGCGCAGCCGCCAATTGAATGGCCGCCACGCCGATGCCGGACGTGCCGCCCTGCACCAATAACGTTTCGCCATCGGCCAGCGCGCAGCGGTCGAAGACATTGCTCCACACGGTAAAGAAGTTTTCCGGCAGGGAGGCGCCTTCCAGCGCCGTCAAGCCTTGCGGCAAGGGCAGGCACTGGCCGGCATGCGCTGCGCAGTATTCGGCATAGCCGCCGCCCTGCACCAGCGCGCAGACCAGGTCGCCTTTCTTGAATTCAGTGTTACTAAAGTCGCCATCGACGACCTCGCCCGCCACTTCCAGGCCAGGCAAGTCGGACGCGCCGGCGGGCGGCGCATACTTGCCCAGGCGCTGCAGCACGTCAGGGCGGTTGATGCCGGCCGCGTGCACCTTGATCAGCAGTTCGCCCGCCTTATATTGCGGCATGGGACGTTCGGCGATCTGCAAAACGTCGGCGGGACCTGGCTGGCTGATGGCAACTGCACGCATGGCGGGACTCTTTCAAGGGAAAACGGCGATTGTACGCCAAGCCGCCGCCCCTTGCTGAGGGCCTGCCCCTAAGCGCCGCCCGTCTTCGACTGGCGCGGCAAGGGCATGCCCGGCTTCCATTTCGCCGACAGGGCCTGACCTTCCTCGACTTGCTCATGCGTCATCTTGCGCACGACGGCGGCGCGCTGGTCGGCCGCATTCTCGTTGCCATTCGCTGCCGCCAGGTTCCACAGCATGTAGGCGATGACATTGTCCTGCGGCACGCCGCCCATGTGGTAGCGATACATCAGGCCCAGCACCTGCTGCGCCTCTGCATGGTTCTGCTCGGCCGCCTTGCGGAACCAGCTCACGGCCTGCTTGTGGTCTTGCAGCACGGCGTTGCCCGTGTAATACATGGCGCCCACTACATACTGGGCGTCGGCCTTGCCCTGCTCGGCCGCCTTGCGGTGCCAGAACATGGCTTGCTTGTAATCCTGCGGCAAGCCGCGCCCCATGTAATACATCAAGCCCAGCAAATGCTGGGCATCGGCATTGCCGGTCTTAGCAAGGGGCAATATTTCCTTGTAAGCCAGCGCGTAATTCTTGTTGTTGTAGGCACCGGCGCCTTCGGCGAAGCCAGCCCGCGCGGGTAGCTGTATGGTCAACAGCATGAGTAATGTAATGATCAGTTTTTTCATCGGAGTGGGATGTGGTCTGACTACTTTTTCTTGTTCTGCCAATAACATCTGCGGCAGGATGCTTTTATTTCCAGCTTACTTTGCCCAGGCCCTCGACGCTGACATCGCGGTTGGCCGGCTTGCCGTACACCACCACCGAACCGAGTCCGCTCAGGTTCAGCTTGGCATTCGTATGGGCATTCACCGTGGCGTTGCCGAGGCCGCTCAATTCCAGGTTGACGGCGTCCGCTTCGAATTGCTGCGCATTCAGGCTGCCCAAGCCGCCCAGGCTGGCTTTCAGGATGCGCCCGCGTCCGCCCAGCACCACCGAGCCGGCGCCCTGCAAGTCCAGCTCCGCGCGCTCATTGTTGCCGATCCAGAGCTGCATGCTGCCCACGCCGCCCAGGCTGGCATTGAGCTTGCGGTAGTCGCCCACCAGCTTGATGCTGCCCGCCCCTTCCAGCGACAGGGTCAGCTCCTCGCCCTTGAAACCGGTAATATCCGTGCTGCCAAAGCCTTCCGAGCTCACTTCGCGCAAGTTCGGCAAGACCAGGTCGGCGCGTATCGACGAGGGGCCGATCTTGAAGCCGCGCACTTCCGTTTCGATGTGCAGGGTATCGCCGCTTTGCGCCGTGCTGACATCGGCGATGTAGCGCTTGTCGGCCGTGATGCTCAGCGAAGGCACGTTGCCCTGGCGAATGCGCACTTCCATCACGCCATCGAGCTTGACGCGCACTACGCGGGCGTCGATGTTGCGCATTTCCAGCAAGCGGGTCTCGGCGGCCGCGCCGCGCACCAGGCCCAGTGTCGCCAGGAACAGCAGCGCCAGTTGCAGTGTCTTTTTCATGTGATGCATCCTCGGTATCTTGTTTTTATCTGTCTGGTCGCCCGCCGGGGGCGCCTGCATTGCTCGCGCAACAGCACTGTAGCAGCGCCGAAAATTGCTGACAATGACTTTGACGCCTGACAAAACCGTAGCGAGCGGCAGTGAGTTGTGGCCGAGAAGCGGAACTGTGCGAATGCACAGTGAGCATCGGAAGCCGCAAATCGCGACGCGCAGTAGGTTTTGATAGGTGTCTTATGCGAAACGGGCTTTTTCTGCGGCGCTCAGGCGCTTGGCCTTGACCACCACCACTTGCATGGCAGCCTTGCCGCCTGGCGCGGCCAGGGTGGCCGTGGAACTGGCCACTTGCAGGGCCGGAGCGGCCGGGGCGATGGCGTAGCAGCTGGCGCTGAGCAGGATGGCGGCGGCAACGGCAATGATTTCCATGTTTTTAGCGACGTTCATGTTGTTCTCCTCGGGTGTCTGGCAGTGGGCTTGCGGTATGGTGTCACTATAGCCATACCGCCCCCGGCAGACACGCCGATTGCGACGAACTGCGCTTTTGGCAGGCTGACCTGACAAAAACGCGGATGAACGTGCAAACTAAGCGTCAGTTTGCAGCGGAACGCTTAAAACTCTTCCCACTCGTCGGCGCCGGACTTGGCCGCCTTGAGGGGCTTGACCGGCGACAGCGCGCGGACCGGTGCGCGCGGCGCCGGCGCTGCAGGCCTGGCCTTGAGGCGCGTCACGGGCGCGGGCGCCGCGCCGGCACCGGCATCGCCGAGGCGGAACATGCCGACCGCCTGCGCCAGGTCCACCGCCTGCTCCTGCAGGCTCTCTGCGGCAGCGGCGGCCTGTTCGACGAGGGCAGCATTTTGCTGCGTCATGGTATCCATGTGCGTGACGGCCGTATTGATTTCGCCGATGCCGGCGCTCTGTTCGCGACTGGCCACCGTGATTTCGCTCATGATGGTCGTCAATTGCTGCACCGACGCCACCACCTGGTCCATGGTCTGGCCCGCTTCATCGACAAGCCTGCCGCCGGCGCCCACCTTCTCCACCGAGTCGCCGATCAATTCCTTGATTTCCTTGGCTGCCTGGCTCGAGCGCTGCGCCAGGTTGCGCACTTCGGACGCCACCACGGCAAAGCCCCTGCCCTGCTCGCCCGCGCGCGCCGCCTCGACGGCCGCGTTCAGGGCCAGGATATTCGTCTGGAAGGCGATGCCATCGATGACGCCGATGATGTCGACGATCTTGCGCGAGCTTTCCTGGATGCCGGCCATGGTGCCCACCACTTGCTGCACCACGCGGCCGCCCTTGGCTGCCACTTCCGAGGCGGACATCGCCAACTCGTTGGCCGCATGCGCGTTTTCCGCATTCTGCTTGACGGTCGAGGTCAGCTCATCCATCGAACTGGCCGTTTCCTCCAGCGCGCCCGCCTGCGCTTCCGTGCGTGACGACAGGTCGGCATTGCCGGCGGCAATGTCCGCCGACTCGCTGCGCACCAGGGTGCTGATGCTGCGGATCTGCACTAGCACGGTGGCAATCTTTTCGACGAACAAATTGAAGGCCTGGGCGATCTGCGCCAGTTCGTCACTACCTTGCGCGTCGAGGCGGCTGGTCAGGTCGCCGTCGCCCGTAGCGATCGCTTCCATCGCATCGCGCACCAGACCCAGGCGACGCAGGGCGCGCGCCACCAGCGCGCTCAATACCGTGGCGGCCAGGGCCAGCACCAGCAAGGCCGTCAGGGCCGAGGCGCGCAGCATGGAGCTCAGGGCTTGCGTCGCTTCCGCACGGTCGAGCACGGTAGCCAGCAACCAGTCGCTGCCCGCCACCTTACTCACATGCAAGATACCATCGCGCTCGCCGAGGCGAATGGCGGCGCCGTCGCCGCTCTTTTCAATATTGGCCAGCGCCTGCGCGCTCAGGCCCGGGTCCAGCTCGGCCAGCGGCTTCAGGGTCAGCTTGCCGTCCGGGTGGGCGATGATCTTGCCGCCGCCATCGACGAGGAAGGCGTAGCTGGACGCGGTTGGCTTGATCGAGGCGACATTTTGCACTACCGCATCCATCATCACGTCGGCCGCCATCACGCACGTCACGCTGCCCTTGCCGCCCAGCGGCTCGGCAAACGTCACCACCAGTTTGCCCGTGCTGGCGCCGATATACGGCGCCGTGATGACGGGGCCGCCCGCTTCGGACGCCTGCTTGTACCAGGGCCGCGCCGTGGGATCGTAGTCGGCGGCGCGCTGGCGCTCCTGCGAAAAGACGGCATGCTTGTCGGCAAAGCCGATATACGCCATGTCAAAGGTGCCCGCCTGCTCGGCCGCCTTCAGGGCCGGCAGCGGATCGGCCGCCGTGGCGCCCTGCTTGAGCGAAGCCACCACGGCTTGCTTGGAGCGCAGCCATTCGGCGATCGCCTGCGCGTGGCTGTGCGACAACTGCAGCATCTGCGTGTCGAGCGCGGCAAGGGTGCTTGAGCGCGTGGTATAGAAATTGGCGATGGCGACGGCCAGCATGGCCAGCACGACAGTGGAAACGGCGATGGCAATCAGCCGCGCCTTCAGGGAGGACAACATGGTGCATCCAATAAAAAAGAGGAAATCGGGAGGGATGCACCATGGTCAGGGAATAAGATTTTGTCGTCAAGCAATACTGACTCTCAATTACCCATAAACAACAATTGATACCATATATTAACTACATCTCCCCGCGCAGCTTGCGCAAGGCCGGCGATTCGCCGCCCGTGGCCTCGATGCGGAAACGGGCAAACGCCTGCTCCAGCTCGGGGTAACGGCGCAGACTGCCTTCGCTAAAATAGCGCGCGCCCGGAATCTCGCCCCACGCCAGCGGCGCGCTCAAGGCGCCAGCAGCCACCTGCGCCAACAGCGGCAACAGCGCGCTGCGCAGGTCGGCCACCTCCCCGTCGGTCTGCGCCAGGCGCGCCAGCAACTGGTCCAGTTCGGTGGCAAGGGCTTGCAAGCGCTGCTGGTCCATCATCTCTCCTCAGTTCTTGATCGTGCCGATCAGCACAGGGACTGACCACAAGTTGCGGTTGGGTAGCAAATACTGTTGCGCCCCACCCTTGCGCCGCACCAGGCCGCCCAGCTCCTGCGTGGGCGCCACCTGGCTGACAAACACGTTGACGGTGCCCTTGGGCATGATCTGATACACATCATACAGCGGCGCCTCGCTCTTCAGGGGCAAGCCGAAACAGTCGGCAAGGCTGGCGCACTGGCCGGAGGCCTGCTGCAATTGCGCGCTGGTGGTGAAATACGGCGAGTACGGCGACACATTCTGCCCATGCGGCACGATCTTCACTAGCGCGGCCGACATGGCTTGCAGGTCCGGCAAGGTGCTGCCGGAAGCGAGCTGTTCGACTGCCCGCGCATAAACCGTCTCGGCCGGGGCGGCCGGATCGGCGGCGCGCAGTTCGCGCAGGAACTGCTGCCCTGGCCCGCTATCGAGATAGGGATCGATCGCTTCGCGCGGCAAGCCCGCCGTCTTGAAGGTGCTGAGGTCATTGATTTCGCGCGCATGCACGGCGCGCAAGGCGTCGATATCCTGCGCCGGCATGGCCGTGGACGCGGCGGCGATGGGAATTGGCAGCGGCACCGGCGTGGGTGCGTCGTCCAGCTGTGCCCGGACGCCGGGCGCGACGGCAAGCAGAAAGGCGGCGGCCAGCCCGCAAAATGTGCGCATGCTGCATCTCCTTGGAAGACTCGTTCAGGGGAAGATCCCATCCCGAATCTACAAGGCACGGCAGCGGACGATACGCGCTGGATCAAGGCCGGTGCACACGTCGGCACACACCTTCGATGCAGCGCAAACAAGGCGCATAAAAAAACCGCCAGGGCTTGCGCGCTGGCGGTTTTGAGCATGCGACCGAGGCCGCAGTCAGGCTAACTTAAGCGGCTGGCGCTTCGTTGCCTTCAGCAGCTTTCATCGACAGCTTCAGACGGCCACGGTCGTCCGTTTCCAGCACTTTAACGCGCACCAGCTGGCCTTCTTTCAGGTAATCGGCTACGGCGTTGACACGCTCGTTGGCGATCTGGCTGATGTGCAGCAAGCCGTCTTTGCCTGGCATGACTTGCACGATGGCGCCGAAGTCCAGCAGTTTCAGCACGGTGCCTTCGTAGGTCTTGCCCACTTCGACGGAAGCGGTCAGTTCTTCGATGCGGCGCTTGGCTTCCTGGCCGGCAGCAGCGTCGACGGAAGCGATGGTGACCACGCCTTCGTCGCTGATGTCGATCTGGGTGCCCGTCTCTTCGGTCAGTGCGCGAATCACGGCGCCGCCCTTGCCGATCACGTCACGGATTTTTTCCGGGTTGATCTTGATGGTGATCAGACGCGGTGCGAAATCGGACAGTTCGGTTTTGACGTGCGGCATGGCTTTTTGCATTTCGCCCAGGATGTGCTCGCGGCCTTCCTTGGCTTGCGCCAGTGCCACTTGCATGATTTCCTTGGTGATGCCCATGATCTTGATGTCCATCTGCAGCGCCGTGATACCGTTGCGGGTACCGGCTACCTTGAAGTCCATGTCGCCCAGGTGATCTTCGTCGCCCAGGATGTCGGACAGCACGGCAAACTTGCCGCCTTCCTTGATCAGGCCCATGGCGATACCGGCCACGTGTTCTTTCATCGGCACGCCGGCGTCCATCAGTGCCAGGCAGCCGCCGCAGACGGAAGCCATCGACGAGGAACCGTTCGATTCCGTGATTTCCGATACCAGGCGCACCGAGTAGCTGAATTCTTCAGCTGCCGGCAGGGCGGCGATCAGCGCGCGCTTGGCCAGGCGGCCGTGGCCGATTTCGCGGCGTTTAGGCGTACCGACACGGCCCGTTTCGCCGGTGGCGAACGGAGGCATGTTGTAATGCAGCATGAACGAATCGGTGAACTCGCCCATCAGCGCGTCGATCTTCTGGCTGTCGCGGGCGGTGCCCAGGGTGGCGACGACCAGCGCTTGCGTTTCGCCGCGCGTGAACAGGGCCGAACCGTGGGTGCGTGGCAACACGCTGGTGCGGATCGAGATCGGACGCACGGTGCGCGTGTCGCGGCCGTCGATGCGTGGCTCGCCGTCCAGGATTTGCGTACGCACGATTTTCGCTTCGATGTCGAACAGGATGTTGTTCACTTCTGCGCTGTCGATGGATGCGCCGCCGTTGGCAGCCGCTTCAGCCGACAGGTCGGCGATCACTTCCGACGTCGCCGCTTTCAGCTTGGCCGTACGCTCTTGCTTGTCCTTGGTTTGATACGCATCATTGATCTTGGCGTTGGCGAAATGCGCGACGCGGGCGATCAGTGCTTCGTTTTTCGGCGCAGGCGCCCATTCCACTTCCGGCTTGCCGCCGTCACGCACTAGGTCGTGAATCGCGTCGATGACGACTTTCATCTGGTCGTGGCCGAAGACCACGGCGCCCAGCATGATTTCTTCGGACAGCTGTTTCGCTTCCGATTCGACCATCAGCACGGCCGTTTCGGTACCGGCGACCACCAGGTCCATTTCCGACGTTTTCAGCTGCTGAACGGTCGGGTTCAGGATGTACTGGCCATTCGCGTAACCGACGCGCGCAGCGCCGATCGGGCCGCTGAAAGGCACACCCGATACGCACAGGGCAGCCGATGCGCCGATCATGGCGGCGATGTCCGGATCGATTTCAGGGTTGACCGACAGCACGTGAATGATGACTTGCACTTCATTCAGGTAGCCTTCCGGGAACAGCGGACGGATAGGACGGTCGATCAAGCGGGATGTCAGTGTTTCTTTTTCGGAAGGACGGCCTTCGCGCTTGAAAAAACCGCCCGGGATTTTACCGGCAGCATAAGTTTTTTCAACATAATCAACCGTCAAAGGGAAGAAATCCTGGCCTGGCTTGGCATCTTTGCGTGCCACCACCGTTGCCAGAACGACGGTATCTTCGATCGACACCAGCACTGCGCCGGATGCCTGACGTGCGATTTCGCCGGTTTCCAGGGTCACTTGGTGTTGACCGTACTGGAAGGTTTTCGTAACTTTGTTAAACATGGGGTATCCCTTTTCTAATTGCCGACAGATTTTCAGGGGCTGTCGTTCACCTCACCACAGGCGGTGGAAAAACCGTTGCCGCCTTTACTACTTTACTTTTAAAGCATGATATCGGTAAGAGAATACTTTACTTACAGACATAAATCCGGAATTCAAATGACAAAATGCCCGCGTCAGCGAACTGGCGCAGGCATTTCTGTATAAACCTTGTACGGCAAAAATTACTTGCGCAGACCAAGTTTAGCGATCAGGTCGCGATAACGAGTAGCGTCTTTAGACTTCAGGTAGGACAACAGGCTCTTACGACGGTTGACCATCATGATCAGGCCGCGGCGGGAATGGTGATCTTTCGAGTGGGCTTTGAAGTGGCCGTTCAGTTCGTTGATACGAGCTGTCAGCAGTGCAACTTGCACTTCAGGGGAGCCGGTGTCGTTTTGACCACGAGCGTTGTCCGCGATGATAGCGGCTTTGTTGATGTTTTCTACTGTCATGATAAACCTTTCACATGCGGTGCACAGAGTCTGAACCCTATCCACCGTGAACTACGATTATTAAAATACTGGCCTATGCTTACAACCAGACGCGCAAGTATATCGGAAAAAAGCCCGCCTGTATCCTGTCGTGCGGGCTTTTCTCGGCGCATGATAGGATTTTCCTGCATTTCAGGAGGTCAAACATGAAAAACATTCCCAAATTAGCAACAGCCATGCTGCTGGCCGTGCTGGCCGGCTGCGCCAGCTGGAACGCTCCTCCGCCGCAGGCGGGCGAGCCGCGCGCCGCCGTGGAAGCGCGCCTGGGGCGGCCGAGTAACATTTACCAGCTGGACACGGGTCCGGAACTGGAATACGCCACGGGGCCGTACGGCCAGTACACCTACATGGCCCGCTTCGGCCCCGACGACAGGTTAATTTCTTACGAGCAAGTGCTCGACACGCCAGGCTTTGCCCGGGTCAAGGTGGGCGTGTCGACGCAGCAGGACGTGCTGCACACCCTGGGTCGCCCCACGGAAAAATCCTATCTATCCATCCCGAAACTCACCGTCTGGTCGTACCGCTACAAGGAATCGGGCGTCTGGGATTCCATGATGCACGTGCACTTCGACCACGATGGCATCGTGCGCATGATGATGAATGGGCCCGATCCGGACAAGGAAGAGCGGCGCTCCTTCCGCTGATTTAGGCCCTAAGGCTGCGGGTCGATACGCTCATCCTTGGCGTGCAGTTTATTCAGCGCCGACAAATACGCCTTGGCCGAGGCGACGATGATGTCGGGGTCGGCACCCACGCCGTTGACGATGCGCCCGTCGCGCGACAAACGCATCGTCACTTCGCCCTGCGACTGCGTGCCCGTGCTGATGGCATTGACGGAGAACAAGACCAGCTCCGCGCCGCTGGCGGCTGCGCTTTCGATGGCGTTGACGGTGGCGTCGACGGGGCCGTCGCCCTGCCCTTCGCAGCTGCGCTGCACGCCGCCGACGAGGAATTCCACGCGCGCATGGGGCACGGCGCCCGTCGTCGATTGCTGCGTCAGCGCAATGAAACGGTAGTGCTCACTCTCCTGCGCCTGCTGCTCTTCGCTGACGAGGGCCATGATGTCTTCGTCGAAAATCTCCGACTTCCGGTCGGCCAGCTCCTTGAAACGCAGGAAGGCGGCGTTGACTTCCGCCTCCGATTCCAGCGCGATGCCCAGCTCGTGCAGCCGCTGCTTGAAGGCATTACGGCCCGACAGTTTACCGAGGACGATCTTGTTGGCCGCCCAGCCCACGTCTTCGGCGCGCATGATTTCATACGTCTCGCGCGCTTTTAATATGCCATCCTGGTGGATGCCGGACGCGTGCGCAAAGGCGTTCGCGCCCACGACGGCCTTGTTCGGCTGCACGGCAAAGCCCGTAATTTGCGACACCATTTTTGACGCCGCCACGATCTGCGTCGTGTCGATCCCTACCGTCAAGTTGTAATAGGCGGCCCGCGTGCGCAGCGCCATCACCACCTCTTCCAGCGCCGTGTTGCCGGCCCGTTCGCCGAGGCCGTTGACCGTGCATTCGATCTGGCGCGCGCCGCCGATCATGACGCCGGCCAGCGAATTGGCGACAGCCAGGCCCAGGTCGTTATGACAATGGACAGACCAGATGGCTTTATCCGCATTCGGTATGCGTTCGCGCAAGCGCTTGATGGTATTGCCGAAGATTTCAGGCACGGCGTAGCCCACCGTATCGGGGAAATTGATGGTAGTGGCGCCTTCGGCGATCACGGCTTCCAGCACGCGGCACAAAAAATCCTCGTCGGAACGGCTGCCGTCTTCGGGGCTGAATTCGATGTCGTCCGTGAACTGGCGCGCAAAGCGCACGGCGTTTTGCGCCTGCAGCAAGACTTGCTCGGGCGTCATGCGCAGCTTCATCTGCATGTGCAGGGGCGACGTGGCGATGAAGGTGTGGATGCGCTTGCGCTCGGCAGGCGCCAGCGCTTCGGCGGCGCGCGCAATGTCGCGGTCGTTGGCGCGCGACAGCGAACAGATGGTGGACTCGCGCACGGCGCCGGCAATCGCCCGTATCGACTCGAAGTCGCCCTGCGAGGCGGCGGCGAAGCCCGCCTCGATCACGTCGACCTTCATGCGTTCGAGCTGCTTGGCGATGCGCAGCTTTTCCTCGCGCGTCATGGAGGCGCCCGGCGATTGCTCGCCGTCGCGCAAGGTGGTGTCAAAAATGATGAGTCGGTTGCTGGTGTTCATGGCTGCTCCTGGCTGGCTGAAGACTGGCGACGCTACCGACTCAGCGCATCAATGCTCGGGGTCGGTCTGGATGATGCTGACGGGCTTGCCCTTCGCCATGCGCCAGAAAAACACGGCGTAGCCGGACAGGCCATAGGCGACGAAAATCGGGAACAGCACTTTCGGCGGGTCGATGGAAATGAGCGCAAAGAACAATGCCAGCAGGAATACCACGATGAAGGGCACGGACTTGCGGAAATTCACATCCTTGAAACTGTAGAACGGCACATTCGTGACCATGGTGAGGCCGGCGAACAGGGCGATCGTCCACGAGACCCAAGCAAGCTGGTTGCCGGCAAATTCCAGGTCATTCATGAGCAGGATGAAACCGGCCACCATGGCCGCCGCCGCCGGGCTGGGCAAGCCCTGGAAGAAGCGCTTGTCGACCACGGCGATGTTCGTGTTGAAGCGGGCCAGGCGCAAGGCGGCGCCGGCGCAATACACGAAGGCGGCCAGCCAGCCCAGCTTGCCCATGCCGCGCAGCGACCATTCATAGATCACCAGCGCCGGCGCGGCGCCGAACGACACCATGTCGGACAGGCTGTCGTACTGGGCGCCGAATTCGCTCTGCGTATTCGTCAGGCGCGCGATGCGGCCGTCGAGGCCGTCGAGGATCATGGCGATGAAGATGGCCCAGGCCGCATGTTCGAATTTCTGGTTCATGGCCATGACGATGGCGTAGAAGCCGCAAAACAGGGCTGCCGTCGTAAAGGCATTCGGCAACAGATAGATGCCGCGGCGGCGCAAGGTTTTCTTGCCAGTGCCATCGGTCACCGGTTGGCGCACGAATTTGCTGAAGCGGGACGCTTTGGAGACTGCGGGAGTGCCGTTCTTGCCTCTACGACGGGGGAAGTTTGCCATGTTGTTCCATATCTTGTGTACTGCGGGGGATTCGGTGCCAGATGGCAGGCGCATTCGTCTTGCGGCATGCGCCTGCCGGTCTTGCCATTATAGAGGAGCCACCGCCAAAGAAAAGCGCGGCGGCGTCAAGCTGACAATATTGATCCCTGTTCAAGCCTTATTTGAACTTGATCTTGGCCACCAGGCCCATGTTGAGGGTCGTTTCGCCCGCTTCGAAGCTCGGTTCGGCCACCTGATTGCCGCCATAGCCCATGGAGTCGGCGCTCATGGCGCGCGCACCAGCCATGTTGGCGCGCTGCGCGTAGTTGCCCGAACCTTCAAAATCGATGGTATCGATCACGGCGTCATTGACATTGCGGCCCATGGCGCCGGCGATGGCGGCCACGCGTTCATTCAGGTTCTTGTAGGCGGCGGCGATGCGCTGATCGTCGAGCTTGCGGATGGTGGCGGGCGCCAGGCCAAAATTCAAACGGTTCAAGGTCAGCACGCCTTGTGCCGCGGAAACTGTTTTCGGCAAGGCGGCCAGGTTGGTTGTCGTCACCTGCAAGTACTGGCCCACGCGCCAGCCGGTCGGCACACGCGGCTTGGCGACGGTTCCTGGTGGCAAGGGCGCCGTTTCCGGGTACACGGCATACGTGTAGTAGCCCTGGGTTTTCAGCACGGCTTGCGGATCGGCTTTCTTGACGATGGCCGCGCCCTGGTTCATCTTCTGGTTCACGCGCGAAGCGGCGGCGGCCTTGTCCTTGTCCTGCTCTTCGATGGCCAGGGTGACGGTCACCTGGTCGTTCGCATGCACCACTTCACCATTCGCGGGCACCACCACAAGGGTGCCGGAGGTGGGCAAGGTTTGCGCCTGAGCGGACAGGGCAACGGTAGCGACGGCCGCAGCCAGCAGTGATTTCATGACGGTCATGGTGTTCTCCTGGAAAATAATGGGGTAAAAACGATCATGGGGCCAACAGCCCCATGATCGTTTTAAAACATGCTAATGCGGAAATATTTCCACGCTGACGCGCTTACTTGAACTTGACCTTGCCGACGACACGCATGTCGAGGGTGGTTTCGCCTGGTTCGAAGCTCGGCTCGGCAACGGTGCTGTCTTCGGCCATCTTGGCGCTGCGCATCATCATCGGTGCGGCGGCAGGACGGCTTTCGTTGGCGTAGTTGCCCGAACCTTCGAAGTCCACCGTATCGAGCACGGCGTCGGAGACGTTGCGGCCCATGGCCTTGGCGATGGCGGCCACGCGTTCATTGAGGTTCTTGTACGTGGCGGCGATGCGCTGGTCGTCGAGCAAGCGGATGGTTTCCGGCTTCAGGCCGAAATTCAAGCCATTCAGGGTCAGCACGCCTTGCGCCGCCGACACGGTTTTTGGCAAGGACGCCAGATTGGCCGTCGTCACCTCCAGGTACTGGCCGACTCTCCAGGCCGTTGGCAAACGCGGCTTGGCGACCGCGCCGGCCGGCAATGGGCGCTCTTCCGGATACACGGGATAGGTGTAATAGCCATACGATTTGAGAGCCGCCGACGGGTCGGCCTGCTTGACGATGGCGATGCCCTTGTTCATCTTCTGGTTGACTCTCGACGCGGCAGCGGCCTTGTCCTTGTCCTGCTCTTCGATGGCCAGGGTGGCGACCACCTGGTCATTGACATGCTTGACTTCGCCGAATGCGGGGACGACCACCAGGGTGCCGTTGGTTGGCAGGGATTGCGCTTGTGCGCTCAGGGCAACGGTGGCTGCGGCGGCAACAAGGACGGATTTCATCACGGTCATGGGGTACTCCTAGGTAGTTAATGTGGCTGACAGCTCGCGAAAGGGAAGCTTTTGCCACCCTTTCGTCTGAGAAACTTGTCAAACTGTGTAGATTCTAACGCCTCGTTCATTCCCGTGGCGCAAATTAACAAATCGTCACAAAATGTGCTGGCCAGTCACATCTGTTCACATTTCAACACACTGTTATTCAAAATAACATCGATCAATGTCCCACCACCGCGCCGCCGCTGCGCCGGCCAGGCTTGAAACTGTGCCGGTGCGCGCGCCAGGCGATAGTCAGCGCCACCAGCAGCAAGGTCAGCATGGCCCACGGGAAGGACGCCGCGCCATAGCCGTCGAGCAGCATGCCGCCGGCCAGGCCGCCGCCCGCGATGGCCACGTTCCAGATGGTCGCCACCATCGCCTGCGCCACATCCATGCCGTCGCCGGCCGCGTCCGCCGACGCCGTCTGCAGCAAGGTGCCGGCGCCGCCGAAGGTGATGCCCCAGATAGCCATGCTGACATAGATGACGATTGGTGAGTCCATCGCCAGTCCCAGCGCGATCACCACCAGGGCAAAGGCGGCAATGCAGCCCAGCACGAGCGGGCGCAGCCAGCGGTCGATCAGCTGGCTGACCAGCCAGATGCCGGCCAGCGAACCCACGCCATACACGAGCAGCACCAGATCGACGCGGGGACGCAAGCCGGACGGCGCCAGGAACGGTGCGATATACGTATATAAAATGTTATGCGCCAGCATCCAGGCGACGATCACAAACAGAATCGGCCGCACGCCCGGCGTCACGAACACCTGGCGGATCGACAGGCGTTCGCCATTCTTTTGCCCCGGATAATCGGGCACGACCAGCAACACCCAGGCGACCAACACTACGGCCAGGCCCGACATGATGCCGAAGATGCTGCGCCAGCCCAGCACGCCGCCCATCAGGGTGCCCAGCGGCACGCCCAGCGACAGGGCCAGCGGCGTGCCGATCATGGCAATGGCCATCGCCCTGCCCTGCTGCTCGGGGCGCACCATGCGGCGCGCATAACCAGCCATCAAGCCCCAGGCCAGCCCGGCGGCCATGCCCGTCACGAAACGCGAAACCAGGGCGACGGCATAGTTGGGCGCCAGGGCCGTCGCCGTATTGAAAATCAAGAAGCCGATGATGGCCAGCAGCAATACATTGCGCCGGCGCCAGGTGCTGGTGAGCGCCGTCAGGGGAATCGCCGTCAATATGGAACCGATGGCGTACACGGTCACCAGCTGGCCCGTCATGACTTCGGAAATACCGAGGTCGCGGGCAATCTGCGGCAGCAAGCCGGCCGGCAAGGTTTCCGACAGGAGCGCGAGAAACGCCGTCATGGCCAGGGCCAGCAAGGCCAGGATGGGAATGGAAGAGTAAACAGCAGCCTGCGGGGGCGCCGTGGCGGTGATATGATCAGTCATGGGGGTCCTTCTTCTTGCGCAAGCGGCTAAGACACTAGCGCCTGGCGTGCTACGAAAGCGGTGATGCGCGTTGCGGTCGGCAGATACCGAAACAGATGCAGTCCATAGGAAACTGCAAAGGAAGGGCGAGATTATATAGGAGGCGAGCGAAAAACGTGCGCGCAAGGAAAAAGCCAGGCTCCTCGTGGAGACCTGACTTTACCCGGCAGGCTCTGCGCCTGGCTCAGGCCGGATTGGCGGACCGCGACCGGGCTTGCCGCAGCAACCAGCCACCCAGGACCGCGAAGCCCAGCAAGACGGCGACGCCGGTCAGATAACTGTCAAACATGTCCACGCTTCCTGGCGGCATGAATTTCATCACCTCATCGCTGCTGAACACGCATGCCATGCACAGCACCAGGAACGCGGTAAAGCCCGTGGCGGCCAGCAGAACAATGCCGGTATCGCGCCGCCATTGAGCAAAACCGCTCAACGCCAGCCCAGCCAGCATGGCCACGATGCCGCAAGCCGCGATGACTGCCAGCATCGCCAGCTTGCCGTCGGACTGCTGCTCGGCCAGGAAAGCAAACAAGGTGATCAGATAGACAAACATCCCCGCAAGCGACTTGCAGACGATGCTGAAGAACTTACGCATCATTCGCCGCCAGGCGCGGAGAAAAATAGGCGTTGGCTTGCGGGCGGAACAGGAAATAGGCAATCACGGCCAGCATCAGCACGCCAGGCACGAGCATGATTTTTACCGGTGACGTGAAAAGAGCCACGACCAGGCCAAACACGCTCCAGCCCAGATACAGCGTCCGCGCCCATTTATGGCCACGGCGCAGGGCAATGCCCGAGATGAGCGCAATGACCAGGCCCAGACACATGACTGCATATTGCAACGGCACCGACATGGCGCTCTTGGCCATCAACTCCTTCGTTATTGGGTTATCCATGTTGAGGTAACTGGAGACCAGCGAGATGAGTGCCGTGACGATTAAAAACCAGCCGATGATATTGACAGAGGTGGGGCGATTGCTCACTTTTTGATTCCTATGGGAAATTAATCGAGTGACAATAATACAGATGGGAAACACTTAAATATACACACATACTCACGCCCACCCCGCCGCAGCGCAACAGGCGGCATCACATGAACGAAAAAAAGCCGGCTTGCGCCGGCTTTTGCTTGCGAATGACTAATAAGTACTTAGTTCTTCGACTGGTCAACCATCTTGTTCTTGGCGATCCAAGGCATCATGGCGCGCAGTTTGGCGCCCACTTCTTCGATCTGGTGCTCGGACGTCAGGCGGCGGCGCGAGATCAGGGTCGGTGCGCCTGCCTTGTTTTCCAGGATGAAGCTCTTCGCGTATTCGCCCGTCTG
This sequence comes from Janthinobacterium breve, assembly GCF_051380895.1. NCBI lineage: Bacteria > Pseudomonadati > Pseudomonadota > Betaproteobacteria > Burkholderiales > Oxalobacteraceae > Janthinobacterium > Janthinobacterium breve. The sequence goes on from NZ_JBNYXY010000005.1 coordinate 339,633, forward strand.
GATGTCTTTCAGACATTGACGCATCGCATCCTTGGTGGCCGAGGTCACGATTTTCGGGCCAGTCACGTATTCGCCGTATTCGGCGTTGTTCGAGATCGAGTAGTTCATGTTGGCGATGCCGCCTTCATAGATCAGGTCGACGATCAGTTTCAGTTCGTGCAAGCACTCGAAATACGCCATTTCAGGCGCATAGCCCGCTTCCGTCAGGGTTTCGAAGCCGGCCTTGATCAGTTCAACGGCGCCGCCGCACAGCACGGCTTGCTCACCGAACAGATCGGTTTCGGTTTCTTCACGGAAATTCGTTTCGATGATGCCGGCACGGCCGCCGCCGTTGGCCGACGCGTACGACAAGGCGATATCGCGGGCGATACCCGATTTGTCCTGGTACACGGCGATCAGGTGGGGCACGCCGCCACCCTGGGTGTAGGTAGCGCGCACGGTGTGGCCCGGGGCTTTCGGTGCGACCATGATCACGTCCAGGTCGGCGCGTGGCACGACTTGGCCGTAATGCACGTTGAAGCCGTGGGCGAAGGCCAGTACGGCACCCTGCTTGGCGAACGGGGCGATGTTTTCGTTGTAGACCTGGGCGATGTTTTCATCCGGCAGCAAGATCATGATGACGTCGGCAGCTTTCACGGCGTCGTTGACTTCCGCTACCTTCAGGCCAGCTTGCTCGACCTTGGTCCACGAAGCGCCGCCCTTGCGCAGGCCGACGGTGACGTTGACGCCCGAATCGTTGAGGTTTTGTGCGTGCGCGTGGCCTTGCGAACCGTAGCCGATGATGGCAACGTTTTTACCTTTGATCAAGGAGAGGTCAGCGTCTTTGTCGTAAAAAACTTTCATGGTATTTCCTATAATTTGATGATGCGTTGTTGTTTTAAATGCGGCGCCAGGGCCGCGTAGTGCTACTTATATTTTTATACTTTGAGGATGCGTTCGCCGCGGCCGATGCCGGAACCACCGGTGCGGACGGTTTCCAGGATGGCGGCGCGGTCGATCGAATCGATGAACGCGTCGAGCTTGACCTTGTTGCCGGTCAGCTCGATCGTGTACGTCTTTTCGGTGACATCGATGATGCGGCCACGGAAGATATCGGCGGTGCGCTTCATTTCCTCGCGCTCCTTGCCCACGGCACGAACCTTGATCAGCATCAACTCGCGTTCGATATGCTGGCCTTCGGTCAGGTCCACCACTTTCACCACTTCGATCAGGCGGTTCAAGTGCTTGGTGATCTGCTCGATGATGTCGTCCGAACCGCTGGTGACGATGGTCATGCGCGACAGGGTCGAGTCTTCCGTCGGCGCCACCGTCAAAGTTTCGATGTTGTAGCCGCGTGCCGAGAACAGGCCTACCACGCGCGACAGGGCGCCCGCTTCGTTTTCCAGCAAGACAGAAATAATATGGCGCATGATTAGAGGTCCTCCGAACCGAGCATCATTTCGGACAGGCCCTTGCCGGCTTTCACCATTGGCCACACGTTTTCGGACTGGTCGGTAATGAAGTTCATGAATACCAGCCTGTCTTTCATGCCAAACGCCTCTTTCAGGGCGCCGTCGACGTCGCCCGGTTTTTCAATTTTCATGCCCACGTGGCCGTATGCTTCGGCCAGCTTCTCGAAGTCGGGCAGCGAATCCATGTACGACTCGGAATAGCGCGAACCGTAATCGATTTCCTGCCACTGGCGCACCATGCCGAGGAAACGGTTGTTGAGCATGATGATCTTCGGCGTCAAATGATACTGCTTGCACGTGGCGAGCTCCTGAATGCACATCTGGATCGATCCTTCGCCGGTAATACAAGCGACCGTCGCATCCGGATTGGCCATCTGCACGCCCATGGCGTACGGCAAGCCGACACCCATGGTGCCCAGGCCGCCGGAATTGATCCAGCGGCGCGGCTTGTCGAAACCATAGTATTGCGCCGCCCACATCTGGTGCTGGCCCACGTCGGAAGTGATGAAAGCATCGCCCTTGGTCAGCTGGAAGACTTTCTCGACCACCGATTGCGGCTTGATGACCAGGTCGGAGGTCGGGTATTTCAGGCATTCGCGGCCACGCCATTCGGCGATCTGCTTCCACCAGTTACTCAATGCATTGACGTTCGGCTTGGCTTCGGCCGCGTCGAGCTGCGCGAGGAACTCGATCAGCACGTCCTTGACGTTGCCTACGATGGGAATGTCGACCTTGACGCGCTTGGAAATCGACGATGGATCGATGTCCACGTGGATGATCTTGCGCGGATGCGAAGCGAAATGTTTCGGGTTGCCGATCACGCGGTCATCGAAACGGGCGCCGATGGCGATCAGGACGTCGCAATTCTGCATCGCCATGTTCGCTTCATAGGTACCGTGCATGCCGGGCATGCCGACATACTGCTCGCTCGAGGCGCGGTAGCCGCCCAGGCCCATCAAGGTGTTGGTGCAAGGGAAACCCAGGCGGTCGACCAGCTTGTTCAGCTCGGGAGCCGCATTCGCCAGGATCACGCCGCCACCCGTGTAGATCATCGGGCGTTCGGCTTGCAACAACAGCTGCACGGCCTTGCGGATCTGGCCCGAATGGCCCTTGTCGACAGGACGGTAGGAACGCATCTCGACTTCCTTCGGATAGTCGAAATGGCATTTGTGCATGCTGATATCCTTGGGGATATCGACCAGCACGGGTCCCGGACGGCCAGTACGGGCGATAAAGAAGGCTTTCTTGATCGTTGCCGCCAGGTCCTTGACATCCTTGACGAGGAAGTTGTGCTTGACCACGGGGCGGGTGATGCCGACCGTGTCGCATTCCTGGAACGCATCCTGGCCGATGGCGTGGCTCGGCACCTGGCCGGAGATCACGACCATGGGAATCGAGTCCATATAGGCGGTCGACAGGCCCGTGACGGCATTCGTGACGCCCGGACCGGACGTGACGATGGCGACACCGACTTTGTTCGAGCTGCGCGAATAGGCATCGGCGGCGTGGATCGCGGCCTGCTCGTGGCGTACCAGGATATGCTGGAATTTGTTTTGCTGGAAGATGGCGTCGTAGATGTAGAGTACGGCTCCGCCCGGGTATCCAAAGACGTGCTCGACGCCCTCTTCAGCCAGACAGCGCACGACAATTTCTGCGCCGGTAATTGGTCCTGCTGCTGCTTCGGTATTCATGAAACATTCCTTTCAAGGTCCATTGGAGATTGATCGGATGTTCTTTCCTGACGAAGTTCGCTGTGCGCGACAGTGCTCCTGCTTCCCTTTTCATGCGGTCACGCAATTTCTTTGGGCACCCATAGATACCTTACAAAACAACGCTTAACGCAACTCGTTTGGCCGGAGTTTCTGTGGCGCCTGTACGAACCGCTCGCGCTTGTGGCACGGGTTAGAACAAACTGCCTACAAATGAAAGCGCGTCTTGCCGCGGATGGCCTTGTGTGCCGGTCGCGACCTGACCATAGGGCTTTGGGGTGTTCAAAGCGTCCCATACGTTATCGCGTTGCACCATTATGGTCAAGGAAAATGTCGGCCTCGCTGCATTTTTGCTCGCACGACGTGCAAAAAGCCTGCGGAAACGCACATTTTTTGCTAGCATGCACAGGGTTGCAAAAAGCATACCCGCCCCAATTCGCCCACCGCACCCGCAGCCGCTAAGATCCCCATACCGCATGGCAACAGACAAAGAATTATCCGACTTTCTAGAAAATGTCGAGCGGCGCGCTTTCAAGCAAGCCGCCTACGCGGTCCGCAAGGAAGAATCGGCACTCGACATCGTGCAGGATGCCATGATCAAGCTGGCCGAGAAATACGGCGACAAGCCGGCCGCCGAGCTGCCGATGCTGTTCCAGCGCATCTTGCAGAACACCATCCTTGACTATTTCCGCCGAGAAAAAGTTCGCAACACCTGGGTCAGCCTGTTTTCCAGCATGAAGCCCTCGGGCGACGAGCATGAGGATTTTGAGCTACTTGACACCTATGAATCGGAACAGGGTACCAGTGCCGCCGAATCGTCGGCCGACCAGGTCGAACGCGCGCAAATGCTTGATTTGATCGATGCAGAGGTACAAAAACTGCCGTCACGTCAACGCGAAGCGTTCCTCATGCGTTATTGGCAGGACATGGATGTGGCTGAAACAGCGGAAGCGATGGGTTGCTCCGAAGGTAGCGTGAAAACACATTGCTCTAGAGCTACCCACACGCTCGCCGAATCGCTGAAAGCCAAGGGAATAAAATTATGAACACCGACGATCTCAATTTCGCTTACAAAGTGCGCCATGCACTGAACGAAAAACTCGACGACCTGCCCGCATCGGCCACCGATCGCCTGGCAGCGGCACGCAAGCTGGCCCTGTCGCGCAAGAAGACGGACGCGCCCGCCGCCGTTAGCGTGCGCCAGAACGTGTTCGCCGGCGTCGCCAGCAGCCTGTTTGTCGAGCCGCTGTCGTGGCTGGGCCGCATGAGCGTCATCATCCCGCTGTTGCTGCTGGTCGGCGGCATGGTGGGCATCTATCAGTTTGAGCAGGAACAACATATTGCCGAACTGGCAGAAATCGACGCCGCCGTGCTGTCCGACGAATTGCCGCTCTCCGCCTATATGGACCATGGCTTCAACGCCTACCTGACGAAACGCGAGCAATAAGCATGGCACGCTTGAGCGTACGCAAAGGCTGGCTGGCTGGCGGTATCGGCCTGGGTGCCTGCGCCCTGGCTGGCGCCGCATGGATGGGCCAGCACCAGACGCCTCCCGCCGCCACCGCCGTGGCGGCAACACCCGTGGCTACCGTAGCACCTGCCCCGGCCGTCAAGCCCGGCTCGCCCCGCACGGCCGGCAAAGGTGGCACGCCGCCCAAGGCCAGCGACAACCCGTCCTGGAACAAGCTGTCGCGCGCGCAGCAGGAAGCCCTGCAGCCGCTGGCGGGCGAATGGAACAAGCTGGAAGCCTTGCGCAAGCAGAAATGGCTCGATATCGCCAACCGCTTTGCCTCCATGACACCCGACGAGCAAACGCGTGTGCATGAACGCATGCGTGTATGGATCAAGCTGACGCCGGAACAGCGGCGCCTGGTGCGCGAAAACTATACGCGCACGAAGAAGATTGATCCAGGTCAAAAGTCCGTCCAATGGGAGCAGTACCAGCAATTGCCGGAAGAGCAAAAGAAGAAGCTGGCAACGGAACTGGTGCCCAAAAAGCCGCTGGAGAAAGTGCCGGCGATTAATTCCAACACCAGCAAGCCGCCCGTGATCGTACCACCGGCCGCGCCTGTCGCCGCCGTGCCCGTCCTGCCGCCCGCTCCCGCGGCGGTGGCCGTGCCGCCAGCCGATCCTGCCGCAGCCCCCGCCACCGTGCCCATCACGCCATCTGCCACGCCTGCCCCACTGCCGAACTATGCCAAATAGCACGCCTGCCGCCAGCATCACCCATCCCACGATCAAGCGCCGCCTGATTTCCATGGTGTACGAGTCACTGCTGGCCCTGGCCGTGCTGTTTTTGCCCTTCCTGCTGTTTGAACTGGCCGTGCAGGGCGCGCATACGCCGTTGACGGAACACATGCGCCAATGCCTGGCCTTTCTCATCATGGGGGCGTATTTCATCCATCAATGGAGCCGCGAAGGGCAAACCCTGGCCATGAAGACGTGGCGCTTGCAACTGGTACTGCCGGGCCACGCCCACGTGCCGCTGCGCGTGGCCGCCTGCCGCTACATCCTGTCATGGATGTGGCTGCTACCGGCACTGCTGGTGTCGTATGTATTCGATTTGCAACACTGGACAGCCCTGGGCGCCATCGGCATCGGCATGCTGGCCTGGTCCACCACGGCCCTGTTCACGGGCAATGGACAATTCCTGCACGACAAGCTGGCAGGCACGCAGATCGTGCAATTGCCCGCACCGGCCAAGAAGTCGAAGAAAGTCGCCGCCTGAGTTTTTATACGGCTTGACCTGGGTCATTGAAGCGCCACGGGGGCTCTGCGATCATGGCAGGCCATGAATAATACCGCCCCCCTCCCCCACACACGTTTCGCTCCCTACCGCGAGGAAGTCTGCAGCGAAGACGACGTCAAGCATCTCGTCCACACCTTTTATGCGGCCGCGCGCGATGACGCCATGCTGGGCCCCATCTTTGCCGCCGAGGTCAAGGATTGGGATGCCCATCTGGCAACATTGGTCGATTTCTGGTCAGGTTTGCTGCGCGGCACCATGCGTTATCACGGCAAGCCGCTGGCCCAGCACGCGCAAATGGAAAATCTCACGCCCTGCATGTTCCGCCGCTGGCTGACCCTGTTCTTCGCCACGACCGAGAGCATGGGCAACCTGGCCCTGCAGGAGAAGGCCGATGCCATCGCCTTGAATATTGCCGAACGGCTATGGAAAAGCTTTGCGGAAAGCCACGCCATCGTGGCGCCGCAGCTTTAGAAGCGCTCGTAACCTTGAAGGTAGCGCCACTGGCCTGACGGCATGGCGCCCATCGGGATGCGGCCGATGCGCAAGCGCTTCATGGCGACCACGTCCAGCCCCACCATCTTGCACATGTGGGCGATCTGGCCCGGCTGCACGTTTTTCAGGGCGAAGCGCAAGCGCGTCTCGTTCTGCCAGCTGACCTTGATCGGCGGCAAAGGCTTGCCATTGAAGGGCAAGCCGTGATTCAGCAGCGCCAGACCGTTTTCGGCGATGGCGCCCGACACTTCCACGATGAATTCCTGCTCCACCGTTTTCGCTTCGTCGACCAGTTTGCGGGCGACGCGGAAATCTTGCGTAAACACCAGCAAGCCGGAAGCCATGGTGTCGAGCGGATTGGTGATGGTCAGGCCGATCAGGTGGCGCTTGAGGAAACGCGTGACGGCGCTGGGCAGCACGTTTTCCGGGGTGAACAGCTCTTCGGGACGCAAACAGGCCAGGGCCGGCTTGCCTTCGCTGCCCACGCCGCCGTTGATCCCGGCCGGCTTGTGCAGCAGAATCGTCACGGGCGGCATTTCTTCCAGGGTGGCGTTCGGCAACAGCACCACCGCTTGATTGTCGGCCACGCGCGCGCCCGACTCTTCCACCAGCACGCCGTCGACCGTGACCCAGCCGCCCTCAATATACAGCTCGGCCTCGCGGCGCGAACAGGGCACGTCTTCAGACAGGCGCTTGGCCAGGCGGACGGTGGGCATTTCAATAGGTGTGGTCATGGGGAGGCGCAAAAAGCAAGGGAGGAGAAAGCCGGTATTGTAACCGACCCGCTCCTCCCCTCGTGTGCGGCAGCGTATGCTTACGCGCCGGCCTTGGCCAATTCCTCGGCAAAGAAACGGTGACCCATCTCTTCCAGACCCAGCGTCTGCAGCACTTCCTGCAGGCGTTCCGTCGGACGCTGGCGCGGCAGGTTTTTATAACTGGCGATGATCAGTTCATTCTTCATCGAATGCTCCCAACCCACCAGCTCCGTCACGCTGACCTGGTAGCCATGCGCTTCCAGCTGCAGACAGCGCAGTACGTTGGTGATCTGGCTGCCGAACTCGCGCGTGTGCAGCGGGTGGCGCCACAATTCCGTCAAGGCATTCTTGCCCAGGCTCTGGCCCTTGTTCTTCTTCAATACGGAAGCGACTTCGGCCTGGCAACATGGCACCAGCACCATGAACTTCGCTTTTTTCTTCAGGGCAAAGTGGATCGCGTCATCGGTGGCCGTGTTGCATGCATGCAAGGCGGTGACGATGTCGATCTGCTGGGGCAGCAAGTTTGACTCCGTCGATTCGGCCACGGACAGGGGCAAAAACGACATGCCGGGGAACTTGAATTTTTTTGCCAGCTCTTGCGAGCGCTGCACCAGCTCTTCGCGCGTCTCGATGCCGTAGATGTGCGAACCGTCGTTGCCGTTCTTGAAGAACAGGTCGTACAGGATGAAGCCCAGATAGGACTTGCCGGCGCCGTGGTCAACCAAGGACACGCCGGGATGGTCGAGCTGCACTTCGCGCAGCAGCGGCTCGATGAACTGCGTCAGGTGGTACACCTGCTTGAGCTTGCGGCGGCTATCCTGGTTCATCTTGCCGTCGCGCGTCAGGATGTGCAATTCCTGCAGCAAGGCGACCGACTGGCCATCCTTGATCTCGGGCATGTTGCTGGCGGCCGTGATGATGTCTTTCGGCGCAGCGACTGCGGTGGCGGCGGCTGCCGCGCCCTTAGCGCGCTTCATCGATCCACGCCATCTGTATCGCTTCGAGCACTTTTTCGCCGCCGCGCGTGTGGTCATCGTCGAAGCCGTTCAGTTCCACCACCCAGTTATGCAGGTCGGTGAAACGCACGGTCAGGGGATCGATGTCCGGATGCGCGTCGTACAGCGCCTCGGCGATCACGTGGATATCGGACCATTTCATCTTAATGACTGCCTTCGCTGACCTGGTTGATCGTGTATTTCGGGATTTCGACGACGAGGTCGACCTCGGCCACGATGGACTGGCACGACAGGCGCGACACGGCTTCCAGGCCCCAGGCCTTGTCCAGCATGTCTTCTTCCAGTTCCGTCGCTTCGTTCAAGGATTCGATGCCTTCGCGCACCAGCACGTGGCAGGTGGTGCAGGCGCACGATTTTTCGCAGGCGTGCTCGATGTCGATGTCGTTTTCCAGCAGGATGTCGCAGATGGACTTGCCGGCCGGGGCTTCGATGACGGCGCCGTCCGGGCAAAGCTTGGCGTGCGGCAGAATGACGATTTGGGGCATATTACCTCTACAATTTCAATGATTCGGAGCGCTGCCGCGGCAAGTGCACGCGGGGCGCATTTCAATTATTTTTAAACGACCTGGTCGAGCGATTTGCCCTTTAACGCCGTGCGCACGCTGCGGTCCATGCGGCGCGAGGCGAAATCCTCGGTGCCGTCGGCCAGCGCTTCGATCGCCAGTTTCAAGGCCTGGTGGTCGATGGCGCCGCTTTGCGATTGCGCAATGGCGTCGCGCACCTTGTTCATCAAGCCATCCACGGTGGCGCGCTCAAGCGAGTCCAGCAAGCCGCCGTCTTCATCGAGCGCCGACTGCGTGGCCAGCAGGATGCGTTCCGCTTCCACCTGCTCTTCGCGCAGCGCGCGCGCCACCATGTCGACGTCGGCCGAGGTGTACGACTCCTGCAGCATGCGCGCGATGTCGTCGTCGCCCAGGCCGTAGGCCGGCTTGACGCTGATCGACGCTTCCACGCCCGAGCGCAATTCGCGCGCCGAGACGGACAGCAAGCCATCCGCATCGACCTGATAGGTGATGCGGATGCGCGCGACGCCCGCCACCATCGGCGGAATGCCGCGCAATTCAAAACGCGCCAGCGAACGGCAGTCGCTCACCAGTTCGCGCTCGCCCTGCAGCACGTGCACGGCCAGCGCCGTCTGGCCATCTTTAAATGTCGTGAATTCCTGCGCGCGCGCGCACGGGATCGTCGAATTGCGCGGGATGATCTTTTCCACCAGGCCGCCCATGGTCTCGATACCCAAGGAGAGCGGGATCACGTCCAGCAGCAGCCAGTCGTCGCCGGCGGCGCGGTTGCCGGCCAGCAAGTTCGCCTGGATGGCTGCGCCCAGCGCCACCACCTTGTCCGGGTCGATATTCGCGTGCGGCGTCGTGTGGAAAAATTCGCTGACGGCGCGCTGCACGTGCGGCATGCGCGTGGCGCCGCCCACCATCACCACGCCGTCGACGTCGTCCGCATCCACGTTCGCATCGCGCAAGGCTTTCTTGATGGCGTTCATGGTCTTGGCCACCAGGTGCTGCGTCATGGCGGCAAATTCCGTCGCCGTGATGCGCAGATGGATTTCTTCACCCGAATTCAGGGCCGCATCGATCATTGTTTCCGACTTGGTCGACAGCGTTTCCTTGATTTCGCGCGCTTTCACCATCAGGATGGCCGTGTCTTCGTCCGACAGGGGCGCCAGCTTGGCGTGCTCGCCGATCCAGCAAAACAGGCGGCGGTCGAAGTCGTCGCCGCCCAGGGCCGAGTCGCCGCCCGTGGACAGCACTTCGAAGACGCCCTTGCTCAGTTTCAGGATCGAGATGTCGAAGGTGCCGCCACCGAGGTCATACACGGCGTACACGCCTTCTGAAGCGTTGTCGAGGCCGTAGGCGATGGCGGCGGCCGTCGGCTCGCTCAACAGGCGCAAGACATTGATGCCGGCCAACTGGGCCGCATCTTTGGTCGCCTGGCGCTGGGCATCGTCAAAATAGGCTGGTACGGTAATCACGGCGCCCACCAGGTCGTCGCCCAAGGAATCCTCCGCGCGCTGGCGCAGCGTGGCGAGGATTTGCGCCGACACTTCGACAGGGCTTTTCACGCCGGCCACGGTTTTCAGCTGCACCATGCCAGGCGTATCCTGAAAGTCGTAGGGCAGGTTTTCCGCGTAGGCGATGTCGGCCAGGCCGCGGCCCATGAAGCGCTTCACGGACACGATGGTGTTCTTCGGGTCGGTGGTTTGCGCGGACAGGGCCTTGTAGCCGATGTTCGCGTGGCCGTTCGGCAGGTAGCGCACGACGGAGGGCAGCAAGGAGCGCCCGTCTTCGTCGTTGAGCACCTCGGGAATGCTGTTGCGGACAGTGGCGACCAGGGAATTGGTGGTGCCCAGATCGATGCCGACGGCCAGGCGGTGCTGGTGCGGCGCGGTCGACATGCCAGGTTCGGAAATTTGCAGAAGTGCCATTGTATTCGTGCCTCGATTAATTTTTTGCGTGATGCAGCTGATGCCTGTCGCGCATTATAAGACGCGCGCCAGACTGGCGCTTGGTCAGTCAGGCTTCCATGGCCTCGTATGCAAAACGGACTTCTTCGCCGAATTTGTCGAGGAACATCAGGGCGCGCACGCTTTGCGCGGCATTCACATAGTCGGCGGCGTCGAGCTGGGCCGCCACCTGGGCCAGCAGTGCCTTGCGTTCGCCGCGCAGCTGGCGGTCCAGGGCGTCGAGCGCGTCGGCATCCTTGCTTGCCCGCGCATCGCCCAGTTCCTCGCGCCACTCCATCTGCTGCATCAGGAAGCTGAGGGGCATGGCCGTGTTCGATTCCGTCTGCAAATCGACGCCATTGAGCTCGCACAGGTATTGCGCGCGCTTTTGCGGGCTTTTCAGGGTTTGATAGGCTTCATTGGCGCGCGTGGCCCATTGCATCGCCACGCGCTTTTCAGCGCTGCTGGCGTTGATGAATCGGTCCGGATGGACCTTGCCCTGCACGTCGCGATAGGCCGCGTCGAGCGCGCTCATGTCGAGCCCGAACTGCGCCGGCAACTGGAATAATTCGAAGTGGTTTTGCATAATGGTCGGTGGTCGCTGTACCGCAATCGATGGGTACAGCGCACCGACCGGGGTCTTGCCAGCTGGTTAAATCCTGAAGGACTCGCCGCAGCCGCAGGCGTCTTTTTCGTTCGGATTGTGGAACTTGAAGCCTTCGTTCAAGCCTTCGCGCGCGAAATCGAGTTCCGTGCCGTCGATGTAAGGCAAGCTTTTCGGGTCGACGAAGACTTTCACGCCGTGCGATTCGAAGACGCTGTCTTCGGCCGCCACTTCATCGACATATTCGAGCTTGTAAGCCAGGCCCGAGCAGCCCGTGGTGCGCACGCCAAAGCGCAGGCCCATGCCCTTGCCGCGCCGTTCGATATAACGGTTGATGTGTTTCGCCGCTTTTTCGGTCAGTGTGATCATGTATTTCTCCGCGCCTGCCCCAGGCCTTGCGGCACGGGGCAGAATGCAAACTTAGGCCGCAGCCGGATGACGGGTTTTATAATCAAGGACGGCAGCCTTGATCGCGTCTTCCGCCAAAATGGAGCAGTGAATTTTCACTGGCGGCAGGGCCAGTTCTTCGGCGATCTGCGTGTTCTTGATGGCCAGCGCCTGGTCCAGGGTCTTGCCCTTGACCCATTCGGTCACCAGCGAGCTCGAAGCGATGGCCGAACCGCAGCCGTAGGTCTTGAATTTCGCGTCTTCGATCAGGCCGTCGGCGCCGACCTTGATCTGCAGTTTCATCACGTCGCCGCAGGCGGGCGCGCCCACCATGCCGGTGCCGATGGTTTCATCACCCTTGTCGAAAGCGCCCACGTTGCGCGGGTTTTCGTAGTGATCGAGTACTTTGTCCGAGTAAGCCATTTTGATGCTCCTTTAATATTCTTGCCGGCCCCGTGAGCGGAGCCTTCGTGATGGTTAGTGTGCCGCCCATTGGATCGAATTGATGTCGATCCCTTCCTTGAACATGTCCCACAGGGGCGACAGCTCACGCAATTTGTGTACTTTCGATTTCAGCAGGTTCACGGCGAAGTCGATGTCTGCCTCGGTCGAGAAGCGGCCGATGGTGAAGCGGATCGAGCTGTGCGCCAGTTCGTCGCTGCGGCCCAGGGCGCGCAGCACGTACGATGGCTCCAGGCTGGCCGAGGTGCAGGCCGAACCGGACGACACGGCGATATCCTTGATCGCCATGATCAGCGACTCGCCTTCGACGTAGTTGAAGCTGACGTTCAGGTTGTGCGGCACGCGGTGGTCCATGTCGCCGTTGATGTAAACTTCTTCGATCTCTTGCAAGCCCTTGGCCAGGCGGTCGCGCAAGGCCTTGATGCGGCCGATTTCGCTGTCCATTTCTTCCTTGGCGATGCGGAAGCTCTCGCCCATGCCGACGATCTGGTGCGTCGGCAGGGTGCCCGAGCGCAGGCCGCGCTCATGGCCGCCACCGTGCATCTGCGCTTCCAGGCGCACGCGCGGCTTGCGGCAGACGTACAGGGCGCCCACGCCTTTCGGGCCGTAAGTCTTGTGCGCCGTGAAGGTCATCAGGTCAACCTTGGTCTTTTGCAGGTCGATGACGACCTTGCCCGTCGCTTGCGCGGCGTCGCAATGGAAGATGATGCCTTTCGAGCGGCAGAACACGCCGATTTCGTCGATCGGCTGGATCACGCCGATTTCGTTGTTCACCAGCATCACCGACACGAGGATGGTGTCCGGGCGCACGGCCGCAGCCAGCTGCTCGACGGTGATCAGGCCGTTGTCCTGCGGTTCCAGATACGTTGCTTCAAAGCCGATGCGTTCCAGTTCGCGCACCGTGTCGAGCACCGATTTATGCTCGGTCTTGACGGTGATGATGTGCTTGCCCTTGGTCTTGTAGAACTGCGCCGCGCCCTTGATGGCCAGGTTGTTGCTTTCCGTCGCGCCGGAAGTCCAGATGATTTCGCGCGGATCGGCGTTCACCAGCGCCGCCACGTAGCCGCGTGCTTCTTCCACGGCTTTTTCCGCCGTCCAGCCATACATGTGGCTGCGCGACGCCGGATTGCCGAACTGCTCGCGCAGGTAGGGAATCATCTTGTCGGCGACGCGTGGATCGATCGGCGTGGTGGCCGAGTAATCCATGTAGATCGGAAAATGCGGTGCGGTTTCAAAGTGCACTTGGCCTACGTTTTTTTCAGGGGCGTTCATCAATAACTCCAATGCAATCAGCAACTTAGTATTTTGTATTTATCAACCGAGGGCGGCGTGGTTACGGTGCATCACCATCACGCTTTGCTCGGCAATCTTTTGTCTCTGCTGGTCGACCAGGTCCTGCAGCGACACAGAATCCAGATAATCGACCATTTTTTCGTTGAGTGTGGACCACAATTCATGCGTCATGCAGCGCGCACCTGTGGCCGCGTCGGCGCCGTGGCAATGCTCCTTGCCGCCGCACTGCGTGGCGTCCAGCGGTTCGTCGACGGCGATGATGATGTCGGCCACCGTCACCTTGTCGGCACGGCGCGCCAGGCTGTAGCCGCCGCCCGGACCACGGATCGATTCGACGATCTCATGCCGGCGCAGCTTGCCGAACAGCTGTTCCAGGTAGGACAGGGAAATCGACTGGCGCTGGCTGATGCCGGACAAGGTGACCGGTCCCTTGCCCTGGCGCAGGGCAAGATCGATCATTGCAGTCACGGCAAAACGGCCTTTTGTAGTCAGACGCATACATCCTCGGTTCAACTAGTTTAAAATATTGCGGCTTTTCAACTTCTCAAACCCTGAGTAGTTGAATGATTTAGTCAAGTATAACAAATTCGGCAGGGTTTGTCAGAGCCCCCCTCGATGACCACAGGGCTGGCAGGGGCATGGCCGGCCGCGCCAGGCGCGGCGGCTTCAGGAAAACAACAATCGGAAAATCGCGGGCGTTCTCAGCCGCGTAAAGCTGTGCGTACTTTCATCAGTTCAAACCCCAGCAGGTTCAAGCCGTCCCAGCTGGCGGGGTCCAGGATGCGCGGATTGTCCGACGCCAGGCCCACGCCCCAGATGCGGTCGACGGGACTGGCTTCGACGATGACGCGTTCGCCCGTGCCCAGCAGAAACTTGCGCAGCGCGGCCTTTTGCGAGAACTTGGCAAAGTTGCCATCGAAGACGATGCCGGCGCGCGCCGCTTCCCAGATCCTGGCGTCAAAGTTCGCCACTTCACGCCCCAGCTTTTTAACTTCCGACGGCCGCCCGGCCGCCACGATGCGCGCCTGGACAGAGCTATCACCAAACAGGGCCGCCTTTTGCGCCATCATGTAGTGCTCGGCCGTGGCATACGTCACGCCAGCGAGACTGAACGGCGACGGAAACCACTGGCTGAAGCAGCTTTTGTCGGGCACTTGCGGCTGCGCCGGCGTGTGCCCCCAGAAATACAGATAATCGGGCACGCCGCCCGCCGCTATCCACGCCTTCAATTCTTCCACATTACTGATTTGCATATTCCCCGCACTTCCGCCAGACAGGCGCCAATTCAAGCACGCAATAGTTGCATCGGGCCAAACAAGGCCTGCATGTCACGATTGCCGATAAAGGACAGATTATACGGATGTTCCGCCGTCACCTGCGGCAGCATTACAGCCACCGGCAAGCGTTTGATGAGCTCGGCAATCTTGCCCCACAACACCAATTGCGGCAAGACCGCACCGCCCTGCTGCGTCAGCGCTTCCAGCACCACTTGCAGGAAGGGCAGCCAGCCGCGCGCATCTTGAACGGGCGGCACGTGGGCACGGAACACCAGCGCCGCGTTGAGCAGCAAAAAGCCCTGCTCCGTCATCTTGCGCTGCAAGTCGGGCAGGGTCTGGATCACGCCGCTACCGGCTTGCTGCGCGGCGACGGCCACGGGCGCCATGGCTGCGCCTGACGTGTCGCCGCCCTGCAACTGGCCATCGGCCACCAGCAGCATCTTCATGAAGTTGCGCAAGGACGTGGCGCGGTTGACGGGTTTCGACAGCCCCGTCGCCGACCACAGAGTGCCGACGGCGCCATCCATGAAACACACGCCCGTGGCGCTGTCGGCGCGCGGATACGGCCCCTCGCCCACCAGCACGTAACGCACCTGCGCCAGCGGCAGGGCAAAGGCGGCAAACAGCCGGCCCTGCGTGGGCAGGTAATCATCGGCGGCCAGCGCCGGCAGGTAGGCGGGATCGGCCGCCATCACGGCCTGCAAACCGCGCAGCAGGATGGGACGCCAGGAAGCATGCGCCAGGGACAGGGCATCGGTGATGCTGGCAGGAACGGTGGTAACAGTCATGGCGCGTGAAGTATTTGGGCAAACGCAAATTGTAGCCTACCGGCAAGCTGGCATTAGCTGCCCAAAATCAAGCACGCATAAAAAAGCCCCGGCCTGCATGCTGGCCGGAGCTGTTCAGCGCTTGACGCGGATCCAAGCTATTCGGCGTCGGGCTGCTGCGACGGATGGGCGGCGGCAAACGCGGGCAAGCCGGCGCAATGCGCATGGATGCGCGCCACACGCGGATACGGCGCCAGGTCGATGGCGAAGCGCTGCGCATTGAACACCTGCGGCACCAGGCAGCAATCGGCCATCGTCGGGCTGTCGCCATGGCAGAACAGGCCCGTGCCGGACGGGTCGCCCTGCGCCAGCAGCGCTTCCACGGCGGCCAGTCCCTCGGCCATCCAGTGGCGGTACCACTCCTGCTTGGCCTCGTCCGACAGCCCCAGGGTGTTTTTCAGATATTTCAGGACACGCAGATTCGTCAGCGGATGCGCATCGCAGGCGATCGCCAGCGCCAGCGCGCGCACGCGAGCGCGTCCCAGCGCATCCGGCGGCAGCAGGGGCACGCCAGGGCGCGTCTCGTCGAGGTATTCGAGCATCGCCAGCGACTGCGTCAGGATGGCGCCATCGTCATCGAGCGCCGGCACCAGCGCCGACGGGTTGACGGCGCGGTAGGCGGGCAGCAGTTGCTGGCCGCCATCCTGCAGCAAGTGCACGGGGATGCTGTCGTAATCGATGCCCTTTACATTGAGGGCAATGCGCACGCGGTAGGCGGCCGAACTGCGGAAATAAGTGTACAGCTTCATGCTCATGGCGGGGCGTCCTTTCAGGCGCGGCCGGCGTACGGCGCAACCGTCTGCTCGATGCTGCCGAAGATGCTGGCGCCCGCCGCGTCGCGCATCTCGATGCGCACCGTGTCGCCGAACTTCAGGTATGCCGTTTTCGGCGCGCCGTGTTCGATGGTTTCATACATGCGCACCTCGGCCAGGCAGCAGTAGCCCACGCCGCCATTCTCGATGCTGGAGCCGAACAGGTTACCCTGCTTGTTCGATACGGTGCCGGAACCGACAATGCTGCCGGTACCCAGTTCGCGCGTCTTCGCCGCATGCGCCACCAGCTGGGCAAAGTTGAAGGTCATGTCTTCGCCCGCATTCGGCTTGCCGAAGGGCTTGTCGTTCAGCTCCACCAGCAGCGGCAAATGCAGCTTGCTGTCCGCCCAGTCGGCACCCAGTTCATCGGGCGTGACGGCGACGGGCGAAAACGCGCTGGCCGCCTTCGACTGGAAGAAACCGAAACCCTTGGCCAGTTCGCCCGGAATCAGGTTGCGCAGCGAGACATCGTTGACCAGCATCACCAGGCGGATGGCTTTCGCCGCATCCGCCACGCTGGCGCCCATGGCCACGTCGCCCGTGACGACAGCCACTTCTGCTTCCAGGTCGATGCCCCACTCTTCCGACAGGGCGAAGATGGGATCGCGCGGGCCGATAAAACTGTCCGAGCCGCCCTGGTACATCAGCGGGTCCGTGTAGAACGAGGCCGGCACTTCCGCGTTGCGCGCCTTGCGCACCAGCTCCACGTGGTTGATATAGGCGGAACCGTCGGCCCACTGGTAGGCGCGCGGCAGCGGCGAGTGGCACTGATTGGCATCAAACGGCTGCGCGTCCGGCGCCCGGCCCCCGTTCAGGTCAGCGTACGCCTGTTCCAGTTTCGGCGCGACGGCGTCCCAGTTGTCGAGCGCCGCCTGCAGGGTGGGCGCGATGGCGGCCACGCGCTGATACTGGCGCAGGTCGCGGCTGACGAGGATGAGGGCGCCGTCGCGGCTGCCGTTTTTCAGGGTTGCGAGTTTCATGGTGTTCCTTGTTCGATGTATGTTTCAGATAGCGTCGGTCTGCGGCGCTCAGGCGTCGGCCGGCGCGTGCATCCAGGCGGCGTGCTTCGGCGCGCGGCGCGTCTGCGACCATTCTTCCAGCATTTCCCATTTGACGGCGTCCAGTTTGGCCATCATCTCGGGCGTGCCCACGTTGGCCGCCAGTTCCAGGCGGTGGCCGTTCGGGTCGAAGAAATAAATCGACTGGAAGATGGCGTGGTTGACGGGACCCAGCACCTCGATGCCAGCTGCCACCAGGCGCTCCTTGGCGGCCAGCAGTTCCTCCATGCTGCCCACTTCCAGCGCCAGGTGCTGCACCCAGGCGGGGGTATTGCGGTCGCGGTCCATGGGCGGCTGTGTCGGCAGCTCAAAGAAGGCCAGCACATTGCCCTGGCCCGCGTCGAGGAAGACATGCATATACGGGTCCGGCGCCTTGGTCGACGGCACCAGGTCTTCGGCGATGGCGAGGACGAAATTCATGTTCAAATGCTTGACGTACCACTCGACGGTTTTCTTCGCGTCGATGCAGCGGTAAGCGACGTGGTGGATTTGCTTGATCTTCATGGTCTGTCTCCAATGGATGGCGCCTTGGGCGCGATGGCTGGCGTGTTTTTCAGCTTTTCACCATTAGAATCGAGTTCCAGCTATCATACAAACAATTTTTAACCATTGATTTATCGGATTATCTTATGAGTCCCAGCCTGCGGCAAATGCGCGCCTTCGTGGCGCTGGCCAAGACCGGCAGTTTTACCCTGGCCGCCGAATACCTGCACGTGACGCAATCCGCCTTGAGCGGCTTGATCAAGGAACTGGAAAGCGTGCTGGGCGTGCGCGTGGTCGAACGCAGCACGCGCAAGACGCAGTTGTCGGAAATCGGCCGCGAACTGTATCCGCTGTTTGAAAAGATGATCGAGGACCTCGATGGCGCCATGGCCGGCATCGCCCAGCGCAAGGCCCTGAAAACAGGCATGGTGCGCATCGCCGCGCCGCAGATGATGGCGTGCACCCTGCTGCCGGAAGTGATCGCCGCCTACCGCCAGGCCCATCCGGACGTGCAGCTGCGCCTGGTCGACTGTCCCGTGGAAAACGTGTCGGCGCGCGTCTTCAGCGGCGAAGTCGATTTCGGCATCGGCCCCGAGCGCGACCCGACGGTGGAAATCGCCGCGCAAGTGCTGTTCGAAATGCCCTTCGTGCTGGTCTTTCCCGAGCAGCACCCGCTGCAGCAGAAAGAGCGCGTCACCTGGGCCGACGTGGGCGATTACCCGTTCATCTCGCTGCAGGGCCAGTTCACGGAACGCCTGCTGCGCGACATGCACGGCGCGTTTCGCGAGCTGTCGCTCAATCCCTACAATGAAGTGACCTTTATGACGACGGCGCTGGCCATGGTCAGCGCCAACCTGGGCATCACGGTCTGCCTGCCGTACGCGGAACCGATGGTCAAGCTGTACCAGCTGCAGATGCGCGCCCTGCACGAGCCGGAACTGACGCGGCGTTTCTTCGTCTACACGAAGACGGGCCGTTCGCTGTCGCCGGCGGCCGAAAGCTTCATGGCCTTCCTGTTCCAGTTCGTCGAAACGCACGAGTGGAACGTCGGCGGAAACAACGGCGCTCGCGACGCCCTGCCGGCCAGCGGCCCGGTTGCCAGCCCTTTATAATGGCGCATCGCCCCTCTGCAAACACGCCATGACCCAGCCTGACCAGCACGACCTGTCCGCTACCGACGCCGCCACCATTGCCATCAACCAGCGCATGAACAAATTCGACGGCCACGACCAGGTCTGGCTGTTCGGCTATGGCTCGCTGATCTACAAGGCGGACTTTCCCTATCTTGAACGCCGTCCCGCCAGCATCGCCGGCTGGACGCGGCGCTTCTGGCAGGGCTCGCATGACCACCGCGGCACGCCCATGGCGCCGGGCAGGGTCGCCACCATCGTGCCGCAGGCAGGCGCCGTGTGCGACGGCATGGCCTATCTGATCACGCCCGAAGTCTTCGCCCACCTCGACCACCGCGAAAAGAACGGCTATTTGCGCCTGGCCACCGAGATCACCTTCGACGATGGCAGCAAGGTCGAAGGCCTGGTGTACATCGCCAACGAGGAAAACGCCGCCTTCCTCGGCGCCGCCCCGGAGCTGGACATCGCGCGCCAGATCGCCCGCTCAAACGGCCCCAGCGGCCCGAACAGCGAATACCTGCTGCACCTCGCCATCGCCCTGCGTGAGCTGGGCAAGAACGATCCGCATGTCTTTGCCATCGAGCAACATCTGGCGCAATTGAAGGACACGCCGCCTGCAGCGCAGTGAGTTGCGGCAGGCGAACGCCTGCCACAAACATGCGCGTGGCTGCGGGCCGCCAGCTTGCATGATGCAAGTGATGAATATCTTTTTATTGTGACAATTGGCGACTATCGCCGGTTCATTAGCGACCATAATCGGAACGCGCGATTCCTTTAGCAATGGCACGCGTCAGCAGGCAGCGGGGCAGAACAAAAATCACGGCCCTGCATGATCGGAGCGACATCACCGGAGTGAGACGACCATGTCCGAAACGTCTATGCTGGAACAGCATGGGAGGCAGCCGCATTACGTTCTTCCGGGGCCGGGCGCCATTGCTCCCGTGCATACCACCATTCCCCGCGGTAGCGTCGGGGGCGGGCTGAACATCATCGGCAGCGCCCCGATATTCCAGCGCCTGCTGCACATGGTCGAAGCCGTGGCGCCGACCCGCAGCACAGTGCTCATCAGCGGCCCCACCGGTTCCGGCAAGGAAATCATCGCCCAGCTCGTGCACCGGCAAAGCGGCGATCCCGGTGCGCCATTTGTTGATCTCAACTGCGGCGCCCTGCCGGAACACTTGATCGACGCGGAACTCTTCGGCCATACAAAAGGGGCATTTACGGGAGCCCTCAACAGCCGCGCCGGTTTTTTCGCCCAGGCGGGGCAAGGCACGCTATTTCTTGATGAAATAGGCGAACTGCCATTGGCGGTACAGAGCAAGCTGCTGCGCGTGCTCGAATCGCGCTGTTTCCGGCCGCTGGGAGGCGGTGACCTCCAGCCGTTCAATGGCCGCATCGTGGCCGCCACTCACTGCGACCTGGCCGCGATGGTACAAGCGGGCCGTTTCCGCGAAGACCTGTATTACCGACTGGCGGTATTGAAACTCGACGTGCCGGGCCTGGACCAGCGCCGCAGCGACGTCGCCGCTCTCGCCGCGCACTTTGCCGGCCAGCAGAGGCGGCCCATCCGCTTCACCGCCACCGCCATGGAACGCCTGTGCCGCCATGCCTGGCCCGGCCATATCCGCGAATTGCGCAACCTGATTGAACGGCTGTCGATACTGGCTGAATCAGCGCTGATCGATGCCCACAGCCTGGAAGCCTTTCTGTCGGCGGACATACCGGAGGACGCCGATCACACGCGGCTGGCAGAAGCCCTCATGCGACTGGACGGAGATGACAAGCTGGCTGCCGCGGAACAATTGCTGATCGACTATGCGATGCGCATTGCCGATGGCAACAAGACGATCGCTGCCCGCCATCTGGGCATCAACCGCAAGGTCATCGAACGACGCCGGCATGGCGACGAGGAGCGCAGCAATTTCGCTCGCGTCTGCCTGCTGGAGGGGCGCGCACTGATCGAGGCGGCCCGCTTCAAGGAAGCCATCGAAGTGTTGCGCCGCGGCCTCACGCTGCTGGCCGCCGATGCGCACCCCTGCACTGCACGCCGCCTGAGCTGCGACCTGCACCGCTGGCTGGCCATCTCGCACCGCGGCATCAGCGGATGGCAAAGCGCCGAAGCGCTCACCTGCTATCAGCAGGCATTGCAGGAGGCGGCGGCGCTGGGCGACGAGGTGGAAATCACCGCCCTGCGGTTCGGCATCTGGAGC
Organism: Janthinobacterium breve; assembly: GCF_051380895.1. NCBI lineage: Bacteria > Pseudomonadati > Pseudomonadota > Betaproteobacteria > Burkholderiales > Oxalobacteraceae > Janthinobacterium > Janthinobacterium breve. The sequence goes on from NZ_JBNYXY010000005.1 coordinate 360,803, forward strand.
ACGCAGTTGATGGCGCTGGATCTGGTGGCGGCCCGGGCAACGGCGCAGGATATGCTGCAGCGGGCGCAAGCGATAGGGGACACGGACTTGCTGTCCCAGGCTCACCTGGCCTTGGCCAACACGCTTTTCTGGCTAGGCGACTACCGGGAGACGCTGGCCTGCCTGGAGCGCGGACACCTGCTCTGCGGCACGACATCGGCCGACACCGGGGGACAGGGCCTGGACATCGCCGAGCTGTCCACCACCTTCGAAGGCTTGTCGTGCTTCCAGAGCGGCGCCTTCCGGCGCGCGCGCCTGGTGATGGAGCACCTGGTATTGCGCGGCGGTGCCGACAACCCGCACCCATTCCATCGCGCCATTGCACTGCAGGGCGCCGCATGGCTGGCCTGCATGTTCGAAGACTGGCCCCGGCTGGCAAACCTGGCGGCGGACCTGAAAACCGTCGCCAGTGAATATGGCTACCAGTTCTACCTGGGGGTGGGCCAGATATTCCATGCGTGCGCGCTGGTACCTGGCAACACCCATGCGGAGACCGAGCAGCGCATCGCCGACGGTTACCAGCACTACATGCTGTGCGAAGGCGGCATGCTCTTCCATTCATTCCAGGCCTGGAAGCGGGGCGAACTGCTGCTATCGGCAGGCCTGCCATCGCAAGCCCGGCAGTTGCTGCACGGCGCCATCGAACTGGCGCTGGAACACGGCGAACGGGCCTATCTGGTCGAACTGCTCGACATGCACGCCCAGACATGGATCGCTGTGGGCGACCTGGACAACGCGGAACGCGAGCTGGGCAGTGCACTGTCGACAGCCAAGGCGCTGGGTGCGGCGGCCGGCAGCCTGCTGGTGGCGACCCGCCTGGCGCAACTGCTGCTGCAGCGCGGACGCCGCCCCGAAGCACTGGCGCACCTCACGCGCGCCTTGCGCGGCGTGGAACGTGACACGGTTTTCCCCCGGTTTGCCCAGGCGCTACAGTTGCAAGCCACCTTGGCGCAGGCCATTTCCATGCCTTGCCAACCTGAGGATCCGCAATATGAGCTATCTGCTGAACCACGATGACCTTGAATCACTACTGCTGGGAGCATGCTTCTTCGGCAGCGGTGGCGGCGGCACGCTCACTTCCGCGCGCAGCCTGCTGGCCCAATTCCACGCCGGCGATTATTATCCGGATGCCCAGGTGCGCGTGGTCAGCGTCGACGAAGCCACCGATGGCGATACGGTCATGGTGGCTTACCTGGGTTCGGCCGTGGCGATCAATGGCGCCCATTTTCCGCAGGGCCCCGTCGATGCAGTGATCGCGGTCAGGGAGCGCCTGGCGCTGGAAAATCGTACACTGGCCTACCTGGCGCCGCCGGAAAGCGGAGCGCTGGGGTTTCTCGTCGCCTGCCTGGTCGCCGCCCACTTGGGGCTGGCAGTGATCGACGCCGACGGCGCCGGCCGCGCCGTACCCTCGCTCCCCCAGTTGACGTATGCGGCCGCGCAGATCAGTCCGCGGCCGGCCTTCCTCGTCAGCCAGTCTGGACTGCGCGTCGAACTCGACGTCCATCCGAGCCAGGGCGTGAACGGCGCCCATTCCCATCAGCAGGACGTGGCAACGATCATCGACCAGATGATGCGCCCCATCGTCTCACAGGTCGATTTCAAGCAGTTCGGCGGGCTGGCCATGTGGATCATGGCTCCAGCAGAGCTGACCCGGGCGCTGCCTGTGCGAGGCACCTTGGGACGTGCCCTCCGCTTGGGGCGCGAACTGCAAGCAGGCCGCTTGCGCAGCGTAGACGAACTGTCCACCTTTCTTGCGCGACAATTCGACATGCGCGCGTGGCCCCTTTTTCCGCAGGGGACATTCGTCGCTGCCGAAGTCGAATCGCGCAATGGCTTCGACTTGGGAAAGATCACCATTCGCGCAGGTGACCGGCTATGCACGGTCCTGTACCAGAACGAATCGCTGCTGGCCTGGGACAGCAGCCGCAGCAGCCCCATCTGCATGGCGCCCGACACCATCAGCTACTTTGTCGAGAGCGATGAGCAGGCCGTGTATTCGAATGGCGACTTGCTGCTGCCTGATGGCACGCTCAACCCGGTCCTCCTACAGCGCAAGGTGACGCTGCTGGGCCTGGAAGCCAATCCGGTACTGCGTGAACGGGACGGCCTGATACTGGACAGCTTCATGCAACTGCTCAACACCATCGGCTACCTGGGGCCCTATGTGCCGCTCACTGGCAATGCCAGCACAGCAGCAGGGAGCGCCACATGAAACCGCTGCGCATCTGCATCGTGGCGCCTGTGTCTACCGCAGCCTACAACCAGCGCCTGCTCGACGCCGTCCAGCCCGTGATGCCGCCCGATGTCGAAGTGTCCGTGCGCAATATTTCGACCGGGCACGACTGCATCGAATACCGCGTCGACTGGCTGCAAAACGGCTATCCGGTGGTACAACTGGCCAGGGAAATCGAACGCGAAGGCTATGACGGCATCTGGCTCAGCGACTTCGACATGTGCGGCGTGGAGGCAGCGCGCGAAGTGATCGACATCCCCATCCTCGGCGGCTTCCCACCTGCCGCATTTACCGCGCTGGCGCTCAGCCAGCGCCTGTCGATCATGACGATATTACCCAGCACGCTAGCCATGCAGCGGGGCCACATGCAGGCCTACGGCTTGCAGGACAGCTTCGCCTCCATCCGTTCCATCGACTGTTCCGTCGGCGACCTCGACAAGCTGGACAAGGTGGTCGAAAAAACCTTCAAGGCCGCCATGCTGGCCGTACAGGAAGACGGTGCCCAGTCCATCCTGCTCGGCTGCACAGGCTTTGTTGGCGTCGCCGCGCGCGTCACCGCCCTGCTGGAAGACGCGCTGCACACCTATGTGCCGGTCATCGATCCGAACCAGGCAGGCTTCAGCTTCCTGGTTTCCCTCGTGCGCATGCACCTGCGGCCCAGCCGCGCCTGCTACAGCAAGAATAGCTGACTCACCGCACGCGCCCGGGCCACGCCATGCCGTGACCCGGGCGCCCCCTCCCCGCCCTTCCCCGCCTGCCGTTTTCGTCCATCCGGGTCAAAGATAGTGGACGATATCCGCCATTATTGTTGCGTCACGACAATGAAAATCAACCTTTCCCCTTGCAAACCAAGCACTTGGCGTTCTGGCACATCCCTTGCTATAGATCATGCTATCGGTGCCTGAGCAGAAGGCACCGCAGCAGGCGAGCGGAGCACCTCAAGCGGTGTGCCGCACGCCATCAAGGACCCAGCAAGGAGCCCCGCCGTGCCGACGACTATGGAAGAATCTACCACCCACGACAGCCTGGCCAATCATGGCCTGCTGCCCGGCCTGGCTGCCTTGCAAGAAGGCAACGCCGGCTGTGCCGATATCTGCATCGCCGTGCTCGACGGTCCCGTCGATACCAGCCACCCTTGTTTTGTCGGCGCCAACCTGCAACTGCTTGATACCCTCGCCACAGGCTCCAGCGGCAGTGGCCGGGCATCGCTGCACGGCACCCATGTCGCCAGCATCATCTTTGGCCAGCCAGGCAGCCCCGTCACTGGCCTGGCCCCCCGTTGTCGAGGTTTGATCCTGCCCATCTTTGCAGACCGCGCCGACGGCGCACTGACGCAATGCAGACAGCTCGACCTGGCCCGCGCCATCACCCAGGCCGTCGAGCATGGCGCGCACATCATCAACGTCAGCGGCGGCGAACTGTCCGACAGCGGCGCCGCCGATGGCCTGCTGCAAAAAGCCATACAGCTGTGCCATGAACGCAACGTCCTGCTGGTCGCGGCGGCGGGCAATGACGGCTGCGATTGCCTGCATATCCCCGCTTCCATCAAGTACACCCTGGTGGTCGGCGCCCTGGACCGGCAAGGCGCTGCCATGCCCAACAGCAACTGGGGCGAGGCCTATCGCGCGCGCGGCATCATGGCACCCGGCACCGACATCCTCGGCGCCGCCCCTGCAGGCCGCGTGCTTGTCAACAGCGGCACCAGCTTTGCTACCCCGATCATCTCGGCCATCGCAGCCTTGCTGCTATGCCGACAACACCAACATGGGGATCGTCCTGACCCTCGTGGAGTTTGCAGCGCACTGCTGCAGAGCGCAACACGTTGCAACACCAATGGCGAGCTGGACTGTCGCCGCCTCCTGACTGGGACATTGAATGTGCCGGGCGCCACTCAACTTATATTATTAAAAGGGAAAATTGAAATGTCAGACGATACTGTGATTGAAGCGAGCCCAGCCAATGCCAACACTTCCGCGCAGGCGCATCCGCTCAGCATTCCCATGCTGGAAACCCCGTCCCAAGCCACGTTCACGGCCCCTTCTGGCGCAACGCGCCAAGGCATCAGCGCCTCCGGCATCGATGCCTCCGATTGCGGCTGCGGCGGCGGTGCTGCCAAGGGCCCGACGCTGGTATATGCGCTGGGCAACCTGGGCATCGACTTCGGCAGCGAAGCGCGCCACGATTCCTTTGTCCAGGCCATGCCACCGGGCAGGAACAACCCGGACGATCCGCAGCAATTGATCGAATTCCTGCGCGCAAAACCTTATTTCCGCCAATCACTGACCTGGACCGTCAACCTGGACGCCACGCCGATTTACGCGATCGTGCCCGTCGGTCCGTATGCAGACCTGACCTATGAACTGCTGTTCGAGGCCTATGTCGGCACGATCGATGGCAAGGTGGTCATGAATTCGTTTCCAGGCGTAATTTCGGGCGCCGCCAGGCTGATGTCCGGCCAGGTCGTGCCCGTGATCCAACCGGCCATACGGGGCATGTTCAGCTGGAATGTCCCGGAGCTGATCAGCAGCCTGATGGCCGTGCAAGACAACCAGGAACTCAACAGCGACAACACGGGAGCGCGCCTGGAAAACTTCCTGAACCGTATCTATTACGACTTCCGCAACCTGGGTGTCACGGGCATGGATCGCGCGCTCAACTTTTCAGCCACGAATGCCATGCAGGCGGCGGAAATGCTGATCAAGACCACCGGCATGCAGCTCGATACCATCGTCGTACAACCGAGCCCTGTGTGCCGCCCGGGCTCCGAGTGCTACGACATCATCATGACCTTCTTCAACCCGGAGAATCTCCAGATAGCCAACACGGTCGCGCGCTTCGCCGTCGATGTCAGCGATGTGATACCGGTCAGCGTCGGCCCCGTGCGCTACTGGTCGCAGCGCTAACTGACGCGCCATTTGACTTGTCGGGGCACGTGGGCGCAGCGATGCGTGCACGCGCTTCAGCAAACGGTCGTTGGCGGGAAACGATCAGCACCGTACCTCGGTACACACATCCATTGCCGTTGCCCGCAGCGGCGCCATCACAAGGAGTTTTGAAATGAACAATCTGCCATTGCAAGCCAAAGCCGTTCAACGCAGCCCCAGCATCTCCAGCATCAGCCAGGGTGTCGCCCCTTCCGGCATTGCCTGCACCCTGTGCCAACTGGGTTGCAGCGCCTTGAGCGGCACCGCACAGCAAGTCTGCCTGGCCGCTTGCGCCGCCACCGTTTGCTGATCAAGCCAGCAAGATCGAGCCATCCCGGCTAAACCTGGCATGCCTGCGGGCGATGAGTCTCTCGTCGCCCGTTCAGCCTGCCGCATCATCCACGATTGAGGAATGACAGCGATGCGACTCCCACTACAAAGCCCGCCTGTTTCGCGCAACGCGCGTGGCCCTATCAACGTACAAGTCAACGGCTCGCACGCCAGCGGCATGCAGCCGTCCGCCTGCGGACCGACAAACACCGGCCAGGGCCAGTGCTTCGATACGCACGGACCGATAGGCGGACCGACGGCTCACAATTGCAGCGCCTGCTGCGCCCGGCGCGGTGCGATTCACTGGCAAGGCGTGAATGGCACCTTTGCCATCTGCCACTGAAAACCGATTCCACTCGCCAAAGCCCCGCCTCCCGGTCACTCCCGGATGCGGGGAATACCTTAATCGCCACCCCTTGGTGCAATAGCGACAGCGACCCAGCGCCTGCCCCTTGCACTCCTCCGCTAGAACAAATCCAGCTGCCCCGCATTGCCCCCTTTCTCCCTTGCCCCCAACGGTGGCACCACCAGCGGCCGGCGGAACTGCGTGCAATCGAGCTGCTTGAAGCGGCCGCCCTTGCCGTGCAGCCCCAGCCGGTGCACGGCTTTCTCGAAACGCTGGCGAATGAGGTCGGCCCACACGCCTTCGCCCCGCATGCGCGTGCCGAACGCGCTATCGTAATCCTTGCCGCCACGCATTTCGCGCACCCGGTTCATCACGCGCTGGGCCCGTTCCGGAAAGTGCGCTTCCAGCCATTGCTGGAACAATGGGCTCACTTCCCACGGCAGACGCAACACCACGTAATGGGCATGGATGGCGCCCGCGTCGCGCACGGCTTCGAGCAGCTGCTCAATTTCCGGTTCCGTGACAAATGGAATGATGGGCGCGATGCTGACGCCTACGGGAATGCCCGCCTCCGTCAGCGTGCGGATGGTGCGCAGCCGCCGCGCCGGGGCGGCCGCGCGCGGCTCCAAGGTGCGCGCGATGGCGGGATCGAGCGTGGTGACAGTGACGGCCACGGCCGCCAGGTGCTTGGCCGCCATGGGCGCCAGAATGTCGATATCGCGCTCGATCAGCGACGATTTCGTGATCAGCGCCACGGGGTGTTCACACTCTTGCAACACTTCCAGCACGCGTCGCGTCAGCTGCCGTTCGCGTTCGCACGGCTGATACGCATCGGTATTGACGCCCAGGGCGATCGGCTCGGGCACATATGACGGCCTGGCCAATTCGCGCCGCAACAGTTCGGGGGCGTTCACCTTGGCGTAGATGCGGCTTTCGAAGTCCAGGCCCGGCGACAGGCCCAGATAGCTGTGCGTGGGACGGGCAAAGCAATAGATGCAGCCTGGCTAAATGACAACTGCATTTGTTCATATTCAATCATAAGTAATTGAATTAAAATGAAAATTCATCACTTCTCCGCCTCATCATGTTCATGAACACAAAAAATAGAGTGTTGTGGGATACTAGGTGTAGTGACGACCTGCATTTAAAACGGGGTAGCCCTGCATTCCAGCCGATTCTCGGCCAAGATTAACTGCAACTGACAGCCCCCTCAAACCAGCATTAGCTGCAAATGAACCTGCATTCATCCGCGCCTACCTGTATTACATTGACGCGAACCAGAATTACCTGCAACTGAAGACGAAGGCATACGGATTATGCTGTGACAAGGCGCTGTCGTATCCAGTCAGCCGCCTGCAGCTCCGTCATATTGCCGGCGGCGGCAGCCAGCATAAAGTTGATGGCATCGACCTCAATGAACACAAGCATCTCGCCGTTGATCGCCAGAAACAGGCGGCCGATCACCCAGGCGGCACGCTTGTTACCGTCGCTGAACCCGTGGCTGGTGGCGATGCCGCAGATGTAGGCCGCCGCAATGTCGGCTACATCCGGCGACGGATTGCCATAGACGTCAAGGTTCCGGGCCCGATTGAGCGCCGACTCCACGGTATTGAGGTCGCGTAGGCCGGCCAAGCCACCGTGCACTGCGAGCTATTTGTCGTGGACCGCAAAAACGGTATCTCGCTGCACGCATTGCCAGTTTATTTAGCGAGCACCCGCAGGATCTCGCGGTCGTCGTGCATGATCGACTCGGCCAAGGCCATCTGGCGCTCAAACTCAGGGTTGTACGGCGTGATGCGCATCGCGCCGTCCGGGGCCTCGGTCAGATACAGGGTATCGCCTTTATGCACGTTCAGGATGCGCCTGACCTCCTTGTTTAAGATCAGCCCCTCAGATCCACCTACGGTAGTTACTTTGACTGCGAGCATGACGCCATCCTTTTTATATAATTTTCATTATATATCCAGTCTAAGGTGTGTCAAACAGATTGACCAGTGCACTACGCGCGGAAATGGACCGATATGGCTCCAGGGCTGGACTGGAATCGACGCTGCGCAACTACCTGAAATCTATAACCACAACATTCCCCCAGCGCGCCATGGATAATGCAACACCGATTCGGGTGATGAAAAATGGCAAAAGAAGAAGCCGGATTTATTCGTTAAAAGCATATATAACCAGGCGGGTCTTGACAATTGGCCAAAGGCCGTAGTAGTTTTGACATTTTATTGACCCTCCAGATCCTTATAGCAAGGTGCGACCAATACCTTTCAGAACACTGCGCTATTGCTTTACTTTGACTCTTAAAATTTCCGTTGAAACACCCGTGCACAACCAACCAATCCCAATATCCGTCCTAGAAAACCGAATAGCTCAGTCGGCGTTGCTGAAGAAAAATTTGTGAATAGATATGGAAAACCATTTATAAAAATATAAAGGGCGGCAAGAAAAACTAGCATAGACAAAATTTTATTTTTTTTACTTGGAAAATCCTCTTTAAACATAGCCCCAGAAAACCAAAAAATTCCTAAAGCACCAATTGACAAACCTAAGTAGTCGTGCATATTTCTCCTAAAATACAATTAAAATAAAATATTGTAAAAAAGTAACTTTTAGCGATATTCTTCCTACACTGATCAAAATCATATTTCATTTTTTCTGTTATATCTGCGCTAGTAGAGCTCCTCCTGATGAACTCCATCCCCAATCCCCGCCGGTAATACAGAGATATAAACAGAGTCATCTATACGCGTCGCGGTGGCGAACCGGGAGACGTGTGCAAGACCGGTTTGAGGGTAACTAGTAACGATGCGCTTATATGGTCGCACCCGCCCATCGACCTTTGGCGCAGAAAATACTACGGTCAGCTGCGGGATCACGGACTTATCTCCATAGATCTCAACAAACGCTGCAATGGAGCGATCCAGAAACATATCTTGCTGGTCGAGCCGAAGCGATCCTAGATAGGTCTCAACTCCTGATGCGTGCTCAAGCAAATAGGCACCAAACCAAACCATTGGATGGACACCAGTCTCAACCTTGAGTTTCATAACCGTGTACGTATACCAGCCTTGTGTCCAGTTGACATGACGGCGCACACTGATGAACGCCCCTTCATATGATGCCGATTCATAATGTGTGTCCGGTGCTCCATCTGCAGCGCTCAATGGGATCGGACTGGCATCAGTTGACCATCGGGAAAAAATACCCCCTCGTCCAATCTCCACCCGCCGCTGTTCGAATTTCGTAGGCCAGCCGCCAATATTCGTTTGCACACCACCATAAAATGAGGTCGCTCCTATCTTAAATAGCCCTAGTGGGGCTATATAAAGATCCACAGTATTCGGAACCTCACCGACTATCCTAAAATCCACGCTAATTTCTTGAAAATCGGAAATATCTGATATGCCCTCCCACCATATATCAAGAAAATGCCATGGATATTGAGGCGGGAAAAATTTTGTCTGTCCACATGCTTGTGTAGACCAGATAAATATTAATAAAGTAAATAATATTTTCATACATTCCTCTTAAGATTCCTCACTACAAACCGACGCAGGTCGATAAAAGTCAGGTTGCCTTTTTGGTGTAGTAATGGTCAATGGGTGCGAAACTATGTCCATCAAAGAAATCACGCGATTTGCCGACGCAATCGTCTCTGGGCGATGAGCAATAATAATTCGCGTCAAGTTAAGGTTCTGTATCGCCCTGCTGACAAGACGCTCGTTTTCCACGTCTAGGTGGCTGGTCGCCTCATCAAGGAATAAGATTTTCGGCCGTGTATACAAAGCCCGAGCAAGTAGTATGCGCTGTTTTTGCCCACCCGATAAAGCAGCTCCCATATCCCCGACCAAAGAGTTGTATCCCATCGGCATAGCTAGAATTTCATCATGCACCGCGGCCATTTCCGCGCACTTGTGTATCCATTCTTGATTCGCATCCGCCGCGAAGAAGCTGATGTTTTCAGCAACGGACCCGGCAAACAGTTGGTCTTCTTGCATCACAGCGCCAACAATTTTTCTGAAATTAGCTTTGCCCAACAGGCGCATCGGTATTCCACCAACAAGGATATCTCCGCTGTATTTCGTATGAATGCCAAGTAGGATCTTGACCAATGTTGTTTTCCCGCAGCCGGACGGCCCAACAATCGCCACCGACTCGCCCGCGTGAATAATGAGATTGATTCGATCTAACACAGGAGTTTCGCCGGCTCCATAGCGAAAGACCAAATTTCTGATTTCAATTCGAGGATCCACTAAGTCCATATCATAAGTGGCCAATTGTTCATCCATAGTCATCTCCGGTGCGGCTAAGGCGATATCCGCCAGCCTGGCTCCTTGGATTTGCAACATTTGCAACTCGAAAAATTTATCCACAAGGGCACTGATACGGCTAGAAAATTGCCCTTTATATGATAAAAAGGCGAATAGCATGCCAACTGAAAATTTCCCATCAATCACCAACAAAGCCCCTAGGCTAAGCACTAATATCGCCTCGATGCCAAATACCAGTGAGTTTCCCGTGTGGAAGAACAACATGAGACGCTGGGTCCTTAGTCCGGCATTTTTCTGATCCACCACGACATTAAGCCAACGCGCGGCTCGATCCCCCTCTCGACCGAACAGGCGAATGCTTTGGATGCCGCGGATGGTCTCCATGAACATACTGTGCTGTTTTGCTCCAAACATAATTTCACTCTCCGTGGCCATTCTGAATACCGCATAAAAGCTGATTCGCAACACGATATATAGCATGATTGCGGCTATGCTGATGGTAGTTAAAAACGGGCTATAGACCAGCATCATGACCAAGGTGCCAACGCCCATGATACCGTCCAGTATGGCACCGATGAAACTGGTAGTGAGCGTTCCTTGGATGGCATGAATAGAGTCGAATCGAGAGATTACGTCCCCCATATGGCGTTTTTCAAAATAACTGATAGGTAACCTAAGCAGGTGCGCAAACAAATTCGCCAGCCACTGCAAATTAAGGGAATTGCTCATCATCAGCACTGCCCATCCCCGAGCCGCCTCCGTCAACACATGTATGAACATGAGTAATCCGAATCCCACCGACAACGTGAGCAGCAAATGCCGATCAGCTGTCACGACAGCTTGATCAACCACCCATTCATTGAAGAATGGTGCAATCAGCGAGAAAACCTCGAGTGCCACCGCTAGTGAGGTAATCTGTACCAAGGAACGCCTCAGGCCAACGACATTACCCATCATTTCGCGCAGTCGCACATGTTGCCGAACGGTTTGCTTCTTAAACCCAGGAGCGACTGTTAATTCCAGCGCAACGCCGGAGAATTTCTTTGACACCTGTTCTAACGACAATTTCTTTATGCCTATGGCCGGATCATAGATGACAATACCTTTCTTCCGGACATCCTTTAGAACTACAAAATGATTCATTTCCCAATGCAAAATACAAGGCGTCTTTAATTGCTTCAGCTCTTCCAATTCCACTCGCAGCGGCCGTGAAACCAACTTTATGGCCGAGGCAATATCAACAAGTTGCTCTAGATTTGTCCCCTTCAACGACATCGCGAAATTCTGCCGCAGGGATGCCAAGTCCGTGCGATAGCCGTAATAGCTCGCAATCATTGACAGGCAGGCCAACCCACATTCTGCGCTTTCGGTCTGCAAATGAAGGGGAAGATTTTTTGAAAAACCGAACTGCAGACGTTCGCGCAGATCGATCTTAATTGAATCTGATTGCTTAACCATTAATTTTCTTTATAAATTTATTAAATGGCAACATAATATTACACTCTAGGAATTTAAAACAACCCATTAAGACAGTATATTAAAAAATCAAAATAACGTACCTTCGGCAGGAGTGCGGATGACCTTCGTTTTATAATCAATTCCACTGAACTCAATGAAACTATCTAAACTCCGTATTGTTCCTAGACCGTAAGCACCGCTGAGTCCTGAGCCACAAAACAATGCGTAAAGCCTGGCACTAGATCGCTCAAGTAGGTACCCGCTATGAAATGACCGCTGCGTATCAATATCACCATGCCAATGATGGGTAGTCAAAGGTGTATTTTCCGGCTTATATAGATGGTACAACGGTACATTGGCAGGATGAAAAATGTCCCATCCTCGGGTATAGGCCCGTACCGATAGGCTTTGTTCCTCCCCATGGAAATAGATGTAGGGGTCATATGGCACGTCCTCGATAAATCGCCCAGAGCAAAAAATAAATCCTGCTGCTAGGTGACAGCCTGGCACATGCACTTCGGAAAATTGGTGCCTGCCGCTAAATCGCAAAACGACATTATTCTCGCTAAGGGTAGACTCCGTATGAGGGCGTAGCACCACTACCGTTTTTGCTTCATATCGCATATACCGAGGAGTACCCCGAACCATTTCAAATGCATAAGGGTAGGTGCTGATGATGGGCCGGCCGGACTGATCCAGCAGCCTAGCGTACTGCTCACGCAATTCATTATCCCATCCCGGTTCGAAACAAGTATGCGAATCAATTTGCAATAGATAGTCCTCACCATCGTACAGCGAAAAAACGAGATTACGCGCCCAGCTAACGCCTAACGTATCTTGCGGATGCAGGTGCGTGTAGCGAACATGCCGGGAGAAGGGAAGTTCACCAATGATCCCGCGCTGATCAGATATGTTTTGGTCCACTACGCCAAAACGCAAGAGCTCCGGCGCGCTGGCTCGCGCGACCGCATCGTTTAGAGTGAAGAGCAGCATAGGATCTTGATATGAAGCGAGACTAATAAATATTTTGTTGTTCTGCATTTATACCTGCTTTATGTCAATTAACCAGAAATGCCAGGTGCGGCGAAGGCACGGTACCCTAAATAACGATATTTTTTCAACTCAGAATGTTAAGCGGTTCGAGCACCCATTCGTATAATTTTCTGTTTTCCAATAAAACATCGGCTTCAAGCTGCATCCCTTCTTGCAATTCAAATTTTCGTCCATATGCTGCTACTTGTTGCATATCTAGTTTTATCGCTACCCTGTAAAAATTTTCTGGATTGGCACCTGACATTTGCAATTCGCCGGGGGACAACGCGGCCCGAGCAATGCTCAGGATATGGCCGCTATGCTGGCCAAACTTTTGATACGGAAAGGATTGGTAGCGCAACAATACCTCCCCCCCTTCTCGCATAAATCCGATCGCCCGGGTCGGCACATAAAGATAGGCGACAAACCGCGCATTATGCGGAATCTCGCTTAATAGTGGTACGGAAGTGGTGACTGTCTGCCCCACTTCCGCCAGCACGGCGGTAGCTCGGCCATCCTGCATGGCGGTGACGGTCACCTCGCGACGCGCTTCGTTTTCATAGTTCTCCTCTTCAAGCGAAGCAATATTGCGATGAATTACCGATAACTCGTTTTGGGCTTGCAACGGTAAATTCTTCAACTCGCTCTCAGCGGCCATAATCTCCCTGCGCACGGTCCCCATCTGTCGCTTAAGGGTCTGCAGTCGCGATTGCTGATCCAAGTTATCTTGTTCTTTTTCCTCAAGCTGCGCCGCTGCGACGTATTTTTCGCGGGCAAGGTTACGGAAGCGAGTAAGTGCCACATCATTCAACGCTAAATGCCGGCTTTGAATGCCCACCTCGATCTGCAAACTGTTAAATTCGGACTCAAAGTTGGCGATTTTTTTACGTAAAGCAAATTCCTGCTCCTCTAGCACCTTCTTTTGCGTGGTCAATTCCGCCCGATAACTGCTGCGCTTGTTCTCTATCTGCGCTCCTATCGCCGACTGGGTCTCGCCTTTCATACTGTTTCGTTCAACGGAGATCACATATAGCGGCTGCCCTGCAGAAATGGATTGCCCTTCCCGCACGAGCTTTTTTTTGACAACGCCTGTCACCGGAGAATAGATCTTTACCAGTCCCTCCGAGAGAGCGATCTGACCGGCGACATGTTCCTTGCGGGTATAGTCACCGAGGAAAAGAAAGGTGATCAAAGCTGCGGCGATACCGAGCGCGCCGCAGGCGAAAAAAGTGGTCGACAATGGATATGCAAGAAAGATGTCGCCCAACCATTGATTTTTTTGGGCGTCAAGCGCCTCGTGTCGAAACAGCGTCATAAATTGATGTAATAAACCGTCATGTTATTTATAATTCCGGAACCGGCGCGACGCGAGAGGCTTCCAGCATTCCCATCGGTTCGCTCACTGCGCACCCGAGCAAGTTTCCGCAGCACAATCCAGAAATATATCTTCGCTACTCCACCCGGCGATAGCCTAAGCGCCCGGCCTATCGCCGCAGTAGCACTTCTGCCCAGGCCCAGTCAGCTGATCGACTTTGCCGTCCAGCTGCCACTCAATGATGCCAAAGTAGTGAGCCTGTCGCTGGCACTGCTATGTCGCGTTTATAAAAAACGACGACACACCATACCCCGCAGGGATGGTCTACTCCTAGTCAGCATGCATAGCGGTCCGGTCCCAAAACCTGCGTTAGTCCAGTGTCAATGATGGCCAGGGTTGGAATGGCAGAACGCGGGAACTCGGTGGAGATCAATTCAGAGAAAACAGTTTCGCGTCGGCATTCTTACATATACGCACCCCAGCCTTCTGCGAATGATCGCTCACCCCGCAGATCAACGGCGTCCGCCCTATGATTTTTAGCATGCATCCGTTTACCATCACCCTGCGCCCACTTCCAGCGTTCCGAACCACCATAATGGTCGGCATAACCGGTCACGTTCTTTAAGCGCTCCAGTTCGGCGGCTGAGTCGAAATCACCGGACTCAGTGATGTATACGCACGAATCGAGCAAGTGTTGGCTGAATCGCTCGAAGTTGCCACCGACCGCGCGAAACGACGGGTTATCGGATATGACCTGCCTGTTTATCCAAACGATTCTTAGCGCCGGCGCGGGATATAACGGGATCAGCACGCTGTGCGCTCCGAGTACGCGCAGTTCCACGCGGGCGTATACTATTTTTGACAACATACCGACTAAAAATAATTCCTGAATGCAATCCTTCGTCGCCGATGCCAATCAAGTCTAGTATTTCGTTGAGGTTATACATTGTATTCTAATTTATATTACTTCTTACCAAGCGGAAATTCATCCGATGACGATCTGTGCCTTTATATCCTTAATCAAATTATCTAGGACTTTCCGGATGGCTTTGAAGTCCTCCCGTGTGCATATCGACCTATTACGATGAAAACTGAGAGTGCGTGTTACAAAAACAACGTTGTCACGCCTATCGAAGGTTGACACATAGTCGAAGCTCTCATCATGCACCTCTAACGGCTTTGGGATACCTATAATACGAATGGTTGGCGAAAATACGAACTCGGATTTCTCATCATATGAGGCGTTCAAACAGAAATAGGACTGGGTACGGTTTTGTTCCGCAGCCGCAGAAAAAACCCAGCCAGCAACGCCAGAAATTAGGCTACTGAAGGTGGGAATACCTGTCGGGCCTGGTAAGTTAGCGAAATTTGATATATTTCCCACGAGACTAAAATGGTAAACCCCATCATTATTTTCGAACTTCCCGGGTACAAACTCGCCACTTCCATTTAATCCATATGCCAGCAACACGCGCTCTGCCATCATGCTTTTTTCTGCGGCATTCATATTGCGCTGGTTATAACGTGCCGCAGCGCCCCCCCAACCCGTTATGGATTCGGCGTCCGTAAATTTTGCCGAGCCGTTCTTGTCGATATTAAAAGTAGATGTACGTAAGCTTTTGTGTGGCTGTGCCGGTGGTGTATGCCCGATATGTCCAATTTTGGTTAGCACAGTCGGCTTGTCCCATTCGTTGAGAGGCAAATACTCCATTGAAAGGGATGGATCTGTAGTGTCAATATACAAATCCAGGCTTGGAATATAGGTAATCGCATGGTTCAACACTCCCAGCGTGGCGGCAGTCGGAAGCGTGTAAGCATTTCCCGCATTGATCAGTGCTGTCGTACTGTCGATCCCTACTGCCATCAGCATGCTTTCAAGAAGTAATGCATGATCTTTGCAATCACCATAGCGGTTGCCTAATACCGTATCTGCAGCATGCGGCACAATGCCCCCAGGCCCGACATAGACGGCAACATAGCGGATATTCTGTCGTATCCAGCCAGCCAGTGCGTATGCTTGGGCACGACTCTCAGCAATACCGGAAATGATATTATTAGCAAGCTCGACGATTCGCTTGCCTGGTTTTCTCCGTGTGGCGGCGCGCGCCTCGTAAGCGCGCCCCAAGGCGTCATAGCTGATAAAGGTGGATACCGCGAGTCGCTTGCCATGGTCAAGGTACGCGACACTATCCTGCTCAAGGCGCTCATTCTCCCCCGGCTGAAACCTCCATCGATATACCAAACGGCCCGGCCGGCTGGCGCTTTCGATCACGTCAAAGCCAACGGCGTCGCTATACAATTTCATATTCGCTGGCATGTCATAGCTGACGCTAAATTCCTTCACGGCATACGTTCCGGCGTAAGTCAAATCGTCGAACTGCCCCGGAAACATGGGCTGCATCCTCCTTTGGCTGTAGCTTAATACCAACTTATCGCCCACGGCGACTTCAGGAAAGATGACCACCTTGACTCTGGTATCCTGAAACATTGGAGCATCGCTCGATTGCTTTTCCTGTTGATCCTTAATCTCACCGGCACTCACTAACACTCGGCGACCATTTGGCTTTTGCGTATAAGCAGTAGTTATTTTAACGGTATCCAACGTACGATTATAGCTGATAGGATACTGCGCCAATGCGCGAAGAGCGCGAGCATCCTTCAATAACAAGACGATCGAATGCTCCAACACATAGGTACCATTCGCATTAACCACATAGGATTGCGTCTCTTTCTCGACCAGCGCTGAAGAGTCGGTGCCATCATCTTTTGCTTGAGCATGCAATGCGGTACAAAAAAAAATAATTGATAATAAATGTCTAAATAAAATATTCATGATGCTCAGATGTGACATTTAACTTATGCCAGTAGCGCGATTCGCTTGTTTTGATCAGCAAAGCGTTCGTTTGGAGTTTTTTAGGCTATTAAACAATGAAGTCTTGCCGAGGTTTTTCGACAAGACTTCGATCTTGCCTGTGAAAGCAGCGACGTTCAGGGCACCTTAATTACACCGAACACAGGAATAAGTGACCCGACTGCTACCACTAGCATATGTCGTTTATAATTTTGTCGCCGCCACCACCTTCGCCACCACCGCCGTCGCCACCACCGTCACCCGCACCGTCACCAAAGCCTCCACCCGAATCTCCTCCGCCTTCGTTACTGGCGTAATACGGACCTGCTGGCTCCTGTGGCGGTGGTGGTGGTGGTGGTGGCGGAGGAGGTGTCGTTGGTGCCGGGGTCGGCGCAGGTTTAGCGCAGAAAACGCCAGCTGCAGCACCTGCCGTCGCCTGGCTAGTGCCATTGCCACCAGCAAAGCCTACTGCCGCTCCAGCCACGGCACCGCATGCTGCGCCTACTGACGAACCTCCGCTTGCAGCATAACCTGCTGCGCCGCCTGCGATTGTGCCGGCAGCTCCGCCGCCAACGCCGGGGCCACCACCACTCACGTGAGAAAGTTCATTCTTCTCAATAATTCTCATTGCGACTCACCTTTCGATTTGTAATGTCGTAACGTACCTGATTGATAACACGTAATCTAAGTCAGACTTAAAATATAGACATTACCAGTCAGAAACGTCGGCTAGCCAAGTCATGGCGCCCTGCAATGACCAGCCTATTCTTGGTGCCAGGCTTCTCAATGTAGTTAAACAATAATTTTCCTAATGGCAATAAACTTTAACAGTCTAATAAATTTATTGCAATGTGGTTTAATTGCATATTCATTCTATTAATTGAATAGACAGGTTAGGGAAGTGCTGATCAATTCGCTTTCTTAGCGAGTTGGGCGCGCCAAATGGTCAATTGGCGAATCGCTCGAGACCGTTTCCGTTCCATTCGACGCGATGTTTCGCGTCTTTTTTTCATCAGGACGAACTACGGGATTCGGTGATCGTAAAGCGCCTGGCGGCCAGCAGCAGATTGGCAAAGGCGAACAACGTAAAGATCTGTGCAGTGTTTTTGGCCTGGCCGCGATAACGCGTTTTTCGATGACGAGGTCGACGGCGGCGCGGCGATCAGCGTGGCGTCGACGATGGCGCCTTCGCACATCATCAGACCCTTCGCGGCCAAGTGCCCGTTGATCGTGTCGAAAATCTGGCGCGTCAGCCCGTTAGCTTCCAGCAGGTGGCGGAACTTGAGCAAGGTTGTTGCGTCCGGCGCCGACTCGCGGCCCAGATCGATGCCGACAAAGGCACGAATAGATTGGCTGTCGTAGATCGCGTCTTGGATGCCTTCGTCAGCCAAGCCGAAGCATTGCTGGGCCACATACATGCGCAGCATGCACGCCAGTCTGATCGGTGGCCGGCCGGCGCCTTCGACCTTCGGATAGTACGGCTCGATCAGTTTGCGCAGTTTGCCCCACGGCGTCGCGCTGTCGATCTCGGCCAGGAAGCGGTCGCGCCACGTCAGCTTCTTCTTGGCGGCGTATGCAACAGTCCGCTCGCTTGCCTCTGTGCCACGCGCTCGCGCCACACTTCCTCTCGTTCTGAATTCGCCACCGCCATCCTCCCGAATAATCGGAAGGGCCAGTGTGGCTGGGCCGATCACTAATTCATAGATGGGGCGGGTGGCAGCTTACTTTCAAGCATGCGGATACAGGCATAAACCCTGCATACGCGTCCGCCTGTAGCACGTCCTTGAACGAGGCCAGGTCGGTTTGCGGATGGATGTCTTTGCGATCCAAGTAGACGCTCACGATCACATCCCGGCTCGTATACCAATGTGATAAAGACAGTCCCGTTGGCCGTAGTAAACCGCTGGAGTATGGCATGTGAAGCTTGATTCGCAGCAGCATCTCCAAGGTAGGGTATCACGTCCTTCTCGAAGCGATCGCCACTACCTTCCCAAACTCTAATACTTCTTTTCTCAAGCGCGACGCGGCCGCGCGCTCGCGCGACACCTCATTTTCAGCTTTATCGCGAGCATTGAAATGCGCCAATACGGTCGCTTTTAGCGTGTTCATCTGAATTCTCATTTCCGCGTTGTCGGCGCGTAACCGCGCAACAACTTCATTCAATGTCGTCGGCAGTCCGTCGCGGCTAGTCTTAGCCTGTTTAATCAGTTCGCGTACGCGCGGATAACGGCATCCTGCTTCCAAGGCGATCAGCGTGCGCGAATGGCCAGCTTCCAAAGCCACATTGGCGACGTTGACCTTCAGCGTTCCCTTGGCCTTGCGCGCTTTGAGCTGTTTGTTTTTCGGCTCGCCGTCGCGCAGGCGATCGATGGCGTTCAGAAAATCCTGCTCTATCGGGTCCTGCGGCGGAGCCTCTTTCTTAAGTCTTGACATGTCCGCCCCCCATGATCGAAGCCACGCGGGCATCCAGCGCATCCAAATCGGCACCGAACTTCTTCAGGATGCTCCGGGCTTGATCAGCTCGGAAGCGAATTTCCCGAAATGGGCCGGAGTGTGCTCCCGGCGCTTCTGCCTGGCGTACGGATACCTCGCACCCAACGTAGCGGTCTGACCAGAACGGTTCATGGCTCTTATCCATGATCGCGCAAGCGCAGCCTGCGCATACGCTCGGCTCGCGCGTTGCGGTATTAGGCGCCTTGCGCAGCCAGACTGGGGTGTTCGATGCGTCGTGGCAGCGCATTTTGCTGGTGCGCGTTGGACAGCAAGTTGCATGCGCCGTGAAGAACATCTTGAGGTCATTGCATTCGGCCCACTCGACGGCTTGCCTCCACTTCTCCGATGTCGGCAGAGTGCCGGCCTTGGCACGCAGTTTCGCCAGCGCCTGCTCAAGCTGTTCGCCCATCCGTCCCGCCAGTTTGCTTTTTCCGACGATGATGTCGAACACGGCGAGATTTGTCTTCTGGATGGACATGGAGTCCAGCTCGTCCAACAACAAAGGGTTACGGCCGATGTAGCCGCCTTCCGTCATCGCCAAACTGATGTGATGGAATTGCATCTGGATCGCGGGTAATAGTCGCGAATCGCATGCCAGCGCAAATTGCGCCCAGGCCTTACGCAGCATATGCGTGCTGAACACAGTCCCTTTGCTTTCGCGCCAGGGCACGAGGTCATTGTCCTCGGTCTTGCGCGCACTCTCCTCGGGAAGGCCGCCCAAGTCGATCCAGCGGCTGAGGAAACGTTTCATCGTTTCATTGGCCTTATCGCCCGTCATCGCGCCAAGCGGCATAGAGGCAAGAGATAGCGTGAGGCCATTACCGCCGGCGAGAATCAAATGGTCGGTTCGCGCGCACGCACGCCACGGTTCGTACAGCCGGTCAAGAATTTGCAGCGCCCGAACGGCTAGAGGCGTTTCGGTACTTCCGACGGGCCGCATGCCCAAGACCCAATCCACTTCGCGAGGCAACCCTTCCTCGGTCTTGGAAAGATGTGAACGGATAACGAACCATTCGTACAGGCCCGTGGCGCTCAATTCCAGGCGTACGCCTGTCGGAAAGCCGGTGACTTCGTCGATTCCAGCTGTGATCCCCAGCAGTTCCGACACACGCATTCCGGATGTCGCTTGGACGATGATCGCGGCGGCGTCACGTACAGCTTCCCACAATTCCCTGGCCCGGGTCATTCTTGCATTATGGCGGTCCGATGATTGCTCGTACGCCGAATCGAGCGGTTGATGCCACGGCTGACTGTCGCCCGGCGGTGTGCCGAATGTGAATGCTTCGAGAAACCCTCTGGCGCGCTTCGTTCTTGCATGTTTTTTAACGCCAGGTTTGCACACGGATACTTTTGCACCTCGCGATCTCATAACGATGACCCTGCTGGCCGCCAACGGATCGCGCACGATATCGAGTAGCCTAAGCACATCGTCGGCTGGCATGCCGAGAAACCATGCCGCCTTGTTCAGCAAAGGAATAGCTACCTCGTCGGGCAATGGCTTTATCCAACCTCCCGGCTTGGTGGCAATACCCATCGCTACAGCATTCGCACCCCTGCCTTCAAATGGATGGCTTTCCAGAGATTCCAACCCCATCTTAGCCATGGCACGCCTCTGATCCCATAGCTCCATGAGCGTCGTCAATGCTCTTATCGCTGCACTCACACTTATCTCACCGTCATTGGAGCGGGCCACTAGCAGTCCGGGTAACTGGTCGAGATAGTGTCGTATCACGGCAGGCGTCAGCTCATGCGCATGGTGGTATCCGGCATCGTTCATCCAAGAAAGGAGATATTTGAGTTGAAGTTGAATATTGCCCATGGATCCGGGACTAGGCTTGCGTCCATCGGAGGGCAGTACCAAGAGAGTAAGCACCAGTATCTTTGCCCAGCGTAAGCGTACGGCATGGCAGTCGTCAGTCAGCTTGCTGCCGTCGGTCAGAATCATTCCCCAGTTAATGGTGGAAACGTTTTTTCTGGCTCCAGGCGTCAAGTTGGTGAAGAACCAGATCGTGTCCCGGAACTGGCTGTTCTCGCTTACACGGTAATCACTGAGATCCTCCTCGTTCATTTCGTGAATCTTTTTATGCTCGGACTGTCCTGTACCCTGATCTTGCTGAATCGTCGTCTTCATATAGTCACCCCACATTTGGGAGCCGGATTGAAATATCGCGCGACGCTTCAAGCACATCTGGCGGAATCCACGCGCGCAGCGCGGCTAGGTCGGCCAAAACCGGCGTCCAACGCTCGATCCACGTTCGTGCACTCATTGTGCCCTGGCTCCGGTAGATCGCCGCTTCGAGCGCCGTGTAGTAGGCTACGCAAAGCGGATTGCCCGGATGCGCGGCCGCCATCGGACAGGACGGGCAGCCGCCATAATCCTTGCACAAATTGCCCGGTTGCTGGTTCGGCCGCTGCGAGTCAAACGGGTCCAAACACGAAAACCCCGGCGTCGCAGCGCCTTTGTCCTGTCCCGGAGGCAAGCGCCGCGGATCGATATCGCCGCCTGTTTGCAACCAGCGTTCGCGCAACACGATGACCTGCCCTATCCGCTCCCGGTAACGAGCCCTGACGCCGCTGCTGGTGTAGTGCGTCCAGGTGGTCGCCGCGTTGCCGTGGTTACCGACCCTGCGGGCCGCTTCCAGGCTGCCGTCCATGAACTGGACCAGATCGAGGATGGTCGGGCGCATCTGGCCCAGTGTATATGACGGAAGCTTGTTGTCTTTAATGAAGTTTCTGAGCGCATTCCCCCACACCGTATCATGCGATGGTTGCTGGTTCATCTCGCCGTTCACACCGAAGCCCTTGGGGACTCTTGTACCGCTTTGTTGCACGTATACGAACAGGCGGTCTGCATGTTCCGGCGCGAGATGCGGTCTGATACGTTCTGTTATTTCCCGCAAACAGATAAGTATCTGTTTTAGACTGAGTCGTGATGATACCGCCGCCTCCGGATCGAGCAAACGCACCAAATCTCGGACTGCCCGGCCCTTCGCTCCGATGATCTCGACGACCGGAACGCCGGCCTGCTTTTTGTCAAAGTCGATATCGGACCAGTTTAGGCTCAATACTGTGTCAGGATTGAATACTGTAGTAATGGCCAAGAGCAGCACGAACGGCACCAGATCTCGGGCGGATGGGTAAAAATAGGAAGCGACATTTCCCATACGATGGGTGAACTGTACCGCCGCAGCCAGAGCCGGGCACCTTGCTTGTATCCACCTAAGATCGTAGAACATACCAGGGCAGCTTTCGTCCAAGGCGGCGAGGCATACCGCAAGTTCGCGGTAATCGGCGTGAGTACTATTCGTGAACCCACCGAGATCTTGTGAACGCGCGCGTCCTTCGGCCAGCAACACCCGAGCTTTTGCGAAGCGCTGCTCGACGGCCAGCACCTCAGCCTCTGCGGCACTAATGATAGCCAGCAATTGCTCCATCCCCAGCACTTCGGTTGGCACTATTTTTTTGTCGGCACGCGCCGGCCCGGACGGAACCAGTTCGACGATGCGACTGGCAGCGCGGGCCCACGGTCCGTTGACGAGCGCTTCAAGAACCGATCTCAACGCGCCCAATGCCTGTTTTATCGTATTAGATTGGAGTTTCTTGCCGCGCGCCCCAGGTTTGTATAGCAGGCTGTTCCTGAACCCGGTCAGTAGCTCGTCGTCGATGTCCCCGGGACACAGCATATTGGACCAGTCCGACTCCAGATATTTAAAAAAGTGACGTCGCAGAGTGTCTCTACAGCCGTCGCGGGTACGAGGTGCGAGACCTGCCCCCCAGCATAGGAAGGCCTCCGTGAACATCGGATGGAGGTTGGGGAAGGCCAGCAGGTAGCTCAGGTCGACGTGATGCGGTTTGCGCCCGGCTCTTTGAGGGAATAAGGCCGTCAGCGTCGCTTCGCCGGTCTTGGGGTTCGCGCCGTGCTCGGCGCGGCTCTGGACGATGGTCTCGATCCTTCCATCCTGTTCCATTTTCATCTTTGCCTGCGCAACGTTGCTAGCAGCCGAAGACGGCTTCTTCCCTTTGCGAGGTTCGCGCGCCCGTACCTGCGAGCCGATAGGGTCGGTTGTCATAGTCCGAGCATCTTTCTAATGTCAAGTAAGCCTGACTGGTCAGTGAATATTTCGACATGCGACAGGTAGGTGTCGATTGTTGTTTGGAGATTGCTATGACCGAGCTGGGCCTGTATCTTCTTCCATGGTTCGGCGTTACCGTTGGCCCGTTCGGCGTGATAGGTCAGTACGGCGTATGTGTGACGCAGATCGTGGATCGAATGTCGCGGCGTCTTGTACATAAATTTCTTGCACGTTTCCGGATCGGTCTTCTCGAGGATATTCACCACTCCCAGCGTCAGACATGCCTCCCTGAACATCTTCTGTAGCGCCGCGTTCGTAATGGGCCTTCCGGCGCTGCTGGAGTGCTCATGCCCTAAGAGCAGGCGCGTAGGCGCGTGCCTGGTTTTTATCTTGCGTGCCCGTAGCGAAGCGATTCGCTCGCCATCCATATATGCGTGAACATCCATGACCAGCCAGGCCGGAATAATTACCTGCCGCGTCTTATTACCCTTTCCATGGAGGATGGTGAGCGCCATGCCAACGAATGGTGCACAACTGTCAGGACTGAGGGTCATAAATTGCAGCGTGGTCAAGTTATTGATTTCGTTCAGCCGCAGACCGACTGCCCATCCAAGGTCGCAGATCAGGCGGTCGCGCGCCACACGCTGGTCGCCATCGCGAGCGCCGGCCTGTGGGCCAATGTGACAGAGCAGGTTTTTCAGATCACGCGGCGTCAGTGGATGAATCTTGACGCCAGGGCGCACCTTTGGCAGGGCACGGTCCTTACTCTTGATGACGCCGGTGGATCGGGTGTGCGCCAAGGCATCCCGGTCTACTGGCACCTTGTACTCCACCGCGAACGGATTTTCGCTAATGTCGCCATTGTAAGTGCCCCGATTCGCACAATGCTGATAGAAGGAACGTATTACGACCATGGCATCGCGCACACCCGCTGCGCCGTAGGCTCTGCCAGTCTTTCGACTGATCGATCCCAGATACACGTCCCGAAAATCGACTCGATCCTGTTCACTCGCGTTCGGCCAGTCACGATCAATAGCCTGCAGGAACTGAAACCAGCTCTTGAGGCCATAAGCTGCTTTCGCCCAAGTATGGAGACTAGATGTCGAACCGGACCTGACATAAAACTCGCCCAGGAAACGTGTGGGTTCCTCGAACAGATCCAGTTTGTCCCTGGATTCCAGAAACAGCGCCGGCGCCCCAAACTTCAACTCCGGATTATCGGTGTTGTTGATAAAAAGGACGACCTCCCCTTGAAGAAACATGTTCTCCACCTTGTCGCTTGGCCAAAGCCATTGTGAACAAATATTTTCTAAGAATAGGATGTTATTTCAATAGATCAAGAACAAACGTCACGTACGTGCACAAACTTAATGGTTCAATATTATTCATACTAGAAAAAAAGAACACCACATCCCCCCATGAAAGCGAACCTAGATTTCAGTTTACATTTCATGTTCGCAGCCCCGGTACGGGTTCAGGGACACATTGAAGGGCAAATCGGGCGAGGCATTGCGCGTAAGGATGGTGCGTGCCTGCTCGTCGCTGACCTGCGTCTTCCAGCCCGGCGCCCCCTCCTCCCCGGCTGCCTCGTCCAGGCCGCCCACGCTCCAGCCATCATCGAAACCGGCGCGCGCATGCGCCTCGTAGCGCCCTTGCAAGTTCGACACAGCGCCGCGACCCTTGCGGGCTTTCAGCGATTGCGGCGGCAACATGGCTTGCCCGGCGAAGCTGTCATCGTGCTCTGGAATGATTGCTTTCATGAACGGCCCCATTAACTGTATATACGTACAGTATACTATGCCGCTGTGCGGGCAAGATCAAGGGCTCGCGTGATGCCGTTTCACGCTTTTTCCGCATGCGGCATGACATAACTCAACTGCTGCGCGACAAAGCCGTCGAATGCCGCGATCAAGGGAACGAAACGGGGGGTGTCCTGCTCCAACTGCATCAAGGCATAACACGTCGCTTCCAGAGTCGATAACTGGTCCGGCGCGTGCGCCTTGCGGATCAGGTAATGGGAAGCGGGCGTATCGCGCAAGGGCAGGCGCGGCAACTGTTGCAACCGGGGATTCAAGTACAGCATCTTGCGGCTCTTGCGCCAGGTGGCGTCCAGCACCACCAGCCGCAAGCGTGCCGGATCAAGCAAGGTGACGGGGTCGAGCGCTGGCGGCGGCGCGATGCCCAGCGAACGGTCGCCGGGCGTCTCTGGATACAGCAGCACATTGTGCTTGTCGGCCAGCAGTGCGGCCAGCGTGTCCGTGGCAAACTGTTCGCCTGTCAGCAGTTGGCTGTTGGGCAGGCTCAGGTGTAGCAAGCGGGCACTGCCCTTGGCGTTGTGGACTTCCAGCGGATGTTGCAGGATCAGCACGTCCACCGCATGGGAAACGGGGGCGATCCAGCGGCAGATGCAGCTGGCGGCTGCACGCAGGCAGACCGGGCAGCGCTCGCGTTTGGGTGGTTCGGCGTGCGAGGGCGATGCAGAGGTGTAGCTGGAGGTGATGGAGGTACTGGAGGTGCGGCTGGTGGTCATGGCGGAGCGCGTGCGCGGGATTCTTCAAGCCGCGATTGTAGCGCTCGCACCATGCCAGCGGGAATGGTCGAGCGAGCGCCCCCTTAAAACAAAGCTGAAAACTGCTTAAAAATGTTTAAAGCAATGCTTAAAACTGCTGCTTAAAACTCTTCCCACTCGTCGGCGCCGGAAGCGACTGGTGTGCGCGGCTTGCTGGTGTGTGCCGTGTCCGGTTTCGCTGCCTTGACGGGGCCGCTGGCGGAGCGGGCGACGACAGTGGACGCGGAGGCGCGCGCAGCAGCGCTCACGGTGCGCCGTGCCGCAGGCTGGCCTGCGGCGGGTCGGGCAGACACGCCGGCCGAGATATATTGTTGCGTGACATCAAGCTTGAATACCCCCACCACGTCGGCCAGCTTGGCTGCCTGTTCCTGCATGGATTCGGCTGCCGCGGCGGCCTGCTCCACCAGGGCCGCGTTTTGCTGCGTCACCTGGTCCATCTGGCCGATGGCCTGGTTGACCTGCTCGATGCCGGCGCGCTGCTCATCGCTGGCGTCGGTGATCTGGTTCATGATCTGCGTCACGTGGCTGATGCTTTGCACGATCTCGTCCATGGTGCGGCCCGCCTTGTCCACCAGTTGCGAACCGGCCTCGACCTTTTGCACGGAATCGTCGATCAAGCCCTTGATTTCCTTGGCTGCCGCGCTCGACCGCTGCGCCAGGTTGCGCACCTCGGAGGCTACCACGGCAAAACCGCGGCCCTGCTCGCCGGCCCTGGCCGCTTCCACGGCCGCGTTCAGGGCCAGGATATTCGTCTGGAAGGCGATGGCGTCGATGACGCTGATGATGTCGACAATCTTGCGCGAGGAATCGTTGATCGAGCCCATGGTACTGACCACTTCCGACACCACCACGCCGCCCTTGCTGGCGATTTGCGAAGCGTCGATGGCCAGCCGATTGGCGCTGCGCGCATTCTCGGCATTGAGTTTCACGGTCGAGGTCAGCTCTTCCATCGAAGAAGCGGTCTCTTCCAGCGAACTGGCCTGCTCTTCCGTGCGCGACGACAAGTCCAGGTTGCCGGCGGCAATTTCGCTCGATGCCGTGCTGATCGACTCGGTGCCGGCACGCACCTGGCCGACGATACTGACCAGTTTATCGTTCATGTTCTTCAGCGCATGCATCAGTTGCCCCGTTTCATCACGGCTTTCCACCACGATATCGCTGGTCAGGTCGCCAGCGGAAACGGCTTCCGCCACTTCGACGGCGCGCGTGATGGGACGCGTGATCGAACGCGTGATCCAGTATGCGCAGGCGATGCCCAGCAAAATGGCGACCGCGCCCAGCGAGATCAGCAGCAAACGGCCGTTTTCGTAGCGCGAACGGATGTGCGCAGCCGCTTCATCGAGCAATCTGGCTTCCAGCACTTCCAGCTTTTTCAGCGCCGCCAGGTAAATGTCGCGCTTGGCGACCATGTCGCCTTCATACAGGCGCTTGCCCAGTTCCAGGTCGCCCGCATTCTTGGCCTTGAACACATTCTTGCGCACTTCCGTGTAGGCCTTGCGCGTGCTCAGCACCTCCTGGTACAGCGCCTGCTCTTCAGCGTTCAGCTCGCTCTTACCGATATCGTTCTGGATTTCCGTGGCGCGGGCGGACGAGACCGCCATTTCCTTTTCAAACTGCTTCTGATGTTCGGAATCGCTGACTTTCCAGGCGGCCGCCGTGCGCGCCGCGTTCACTTCGATGACCTTGGTCCATTCACCGATCAGGCGCTCATTGCGCACTTTGACGTTGACCAGTGTATCGGTTTCCTTGCTAGCGCTTTGCATCTGCACGATGCCCACCACGGTCAGGCTCGTCAACAGAAGCAGGACGGCGGCAAAAGCGCCACCGAGACGCACGCCGATTTTGAGGTTTTTCATTGCGTGATTCCTATCTGAAAAAAACAATGCACAGACGCCACGAAACCGACCTGCTGCTACGTACCAATATAGCAGGCATCTGCCGTGCGGCAATCACGAGTGGCGACGCAGCGCTACCCGCGTCACCAGAATGGCAGCACGCCGCAGCGCACCACTTTGGAGCAGATTGTGAGTGAATCAGCGTGGTATGGCAAGAAATAACATGCGGAAAAGCAACAACTGGAAGGCGCTATGCCGCCACGAACGGGCGGCAGGCAAGCAAGGTCAGTTTTGCTTCACATAGATCAATTTTGACGTATCGAAACCCAGGCCCCGGGCTTTCTCGACCAGGCGCTGCTGCAAGGCAGGGTCCATGGTGGGCGTGCGCGACAGCAACCACAAGTATGACTTGTCGGGGCCGCTGATCATGGAATAGCTGTAATCTTGCTGGTCCAAATCAAACACGATGTAGGAACCATAAAAGGGGCCGAAAAACGACACTTTCAGGTAACCCGCGTCTTTCTTGTCCACGAAATACGCCTTGCCTTCGGCTTCCTTCCACTTCGCGTCCGCGTCCTTGTAGCCGCGATTGAGCACTTTCAGGCCGCCATCCTGGCGCAGGCTGTAGTCGGCCGTCACATGGCTGAGGCCCCGTTCGAAGGAATGGTCGAGGCGCGCGATCTCGTACCACTGCCCCAGATAGCGGGTCGTGTCGAAGTTATTGACGGGATGAATATTCTCGGGCCGGCCCACACAGCCGGCCAGCACGAGCACACACAGGAACAACAGTTTTTTCATGCTCTACTCCATAGTTGAAATCAGGGCAGCAACGTCAGGGCAGCAATGCACGGTCGACGATGCGGCGGATCGCGCCACTATGCTGCATGCGCACGATGGCGGCATTGAATTGCTCGATAAAGTCATCTCGATAAGGGTAGGCAGCCGGCTGGCGCGCCGTAAAGCCCAGGTGGCCCTGCTGGCTGGCCAGCTGCGCCGTTTCCTGTATCGTCTGGAGCGCCTGCATCGGCGTGCCCGGCTGCCCTACACGCCGGATGCGCTGCAATTCCCACTGCGCCGACAGGCGGTCGCTGACATAACAATCGATCCGTCCGCGCATCAGCTTGAGCAGATTCGTGCGCGTACCCTTGGCCGGGTCGATCACGATTTTTTCGGCGCGCATGGACGCCGTCTGCGCCGCATCGCCAAGCAGGAAACCCGCATTCACGCCGATGTGCAGGCCGCCGTAATCGGCAGGCCACTGCCGCAGCGCGCGCCTGGCCAGCACGTCCTGATTGCACAACACCACCAATTGCTCCATCAGCAGCGGCACGGAATAGCGCACATACGGCCGCTCGCTGCGCCACGAATACGGCGGATACAGGGCAAACGCCTCGCCCGTCTGCAGCATCAGCAACCCCCGCTTCCAGGGCACGGGGCGCAGCTGCACCGCATACTGCGGCATCGATTGCGCGGCTTCACGCACGATCTCCGTGTAGATGCCTTTCAGCTGTCCATGCTCGACGTAGGAGTACGGCGGATAATCGTCGTCGCCATAGATTACCAGCGGTATCGCAGCCCCAACCTGCGCGCTGGCAGCGATGAACAGGCATAGCGCGGCGGTCAACATGAGCATTCTGGACATGCCCGAAGATTAGCATGGAAGCGCCAACAGCGATCACCCGTTCGCGCCATTCGTCCCCAGCATCTCGTCGAGCTGCGCCAAGGTGCCCGAGTCCTTGACGACGGCGCGCAGCCACAGGTGCAGCGGCAGCTCGCCCCAGCTGGCGGCCTTGTCGGCCAGATACGCGACGGGGCTGTGCGGCTCGGTGCGGCGGAAAAAATCGGCCACCTGGCGCAACTGGGCCAGCGCCTGCTGGCGCTGCACGATGGCGCCCCCGCCGTTGCTGGCGCCCTGGCCAGCGGCGGGCGGCGCGCCGGCAAAGTCCACGCCAGATGGCAGCGGCGCGATGCAATGAATGACGTTTTCCAGCGCTTCGCGCGCGGCGCGAAAACTCGGGCCATCGGTGCCGAAACGCGCATCGACGCTGCGTTCGAACGCCAGCAGCGACTGCATGCAGTATTGTGCATCGGCCAGCAATGCGTCGGAAAAGGTGCGTGTATTCCTTTGCCGCGCCGCCTCCATCTGCGCCAGGGTCGCCCCTTCGTCGTGGCGCGCATCACCCCAGCCCTGCTCCGCTGCACCCTGCGCCAGGCTGGCCGCCGCGCGCTGGCGCGCCGCATCGAAATCCTGCAGTGAAAACAGGCCATCTGCGCCATCGGTCAGCGGGATCTCGCGCAGCAACTGCGGTGTGCGCGACAGCAGCCAGAAGACATTGCCGATGCGCTGTTCCTGGTCGCCCTCTTCCGCGGGCGGGTACAAGCCTTCCCAGTAGCGCTCGCACAGGCCGGCCAGCAGCGCGTAGCCATCGCCCAGGCCACGGAAGTGGCGCGTTTTCGCGTGCGCCTCGGCCAGCCACACGGCCACGCGCAAATCCTTGCTGCGCGCAGCGATCAGCTGTTCGCAGCGCGTCGCCACGAACGGCCAGTCGGCCTCCTTCAGCGCCGTTACCCACTCGCCCTGGTCCAGGCTGGGATCATCGTGCTGGCGCGCACGCGCGATGGCGTCGAGCTCCTGGCTGAAAGTGATGTCTTCGCCGCAGGGGCTGACAGCGCTGACGGGGTGCAGCAATTGATCGAGATTGAACATGGCGCTCTCCGCGGGGTGACGTTATTTGATGATGTACTTGAACTGCCCCTGCTTGCTGGCGCTGACGCGTATCGAGGTGGTCGGTTCGCCTTCTGCCATGCGCGCCAGCACCGCTTCGGCGATCGCCGGCAGCAGGCTGCCGTTGAGGATCTGGTCGACATTGCGCGCGCCCGAGTCGACCTCGGTGCAGCGCGCCAGCACCGCCTCGACCAGGCCAGCGTCATGGCTGAACTGCGCCTGGTGGTTGCGCGCGATGCGCGCGCCGATGCGCGCCAGCTTCAGGACGATGATCTCGGCCAGCACCGCGTCGTTCAAGGGATAGAAGGGCAGCACCTTCAGGCGTCCCAGCAAGGCCGGCTTGAAATGCGCCACCAGTTGCGGGCGCACCAGCTCTTCCAGCGCGGCCGGCGTGGGCAAGTCTTGCGCTGCCCGGTTCAGGCAGGCGGCCATCATGGCGCCGGAACCCAGGTTCGAGGTGGCGATGATGATGGTATTGCGAAAATCGACTTCGCGCCCTTCCGCATCATCGAGCACGCCCTTGTCGAAGACCTGGAAGAACAGCTCCAGCACGTCGGGATGGGCCTTTTCCGCTTCATCGAGCAGCACCACGCTGTAAGGCTGGCGCCGCACGGCTTCCGTCAGCACGCCGCCCTCGCCATAGCCGACATAGCCGGGCGGCGAGCCTTTCAGGCCGGCCACGCTGTGCGCCTCCTGGTATTCGCTCATGTTGATGGTAATGAGCTTGCGCTCGCCGCCATACAGCAGGTCGGCCAGCGCCAGCGCCGTTTCCGTCTTGCCCGTGCCGGACGGTCCCGTGAACAAAAACACGGCTTGCGGCTTGTTCGGGTCGTCCAGGCTGGCGCGCGCCGTGCGCACGCGCTGCGCCACCGCCGTGATGACGTGGTCCTGGCCCAGCACCCGTTCGCGCAGTGCCCCATCCAGTGTCAGCACGGTGCGAATCTCGTCCTTGAGCATTTTCCCCAGCGGGATGCCGGTCCAGCCGGCGACGATGCCGGCCACCACCTGTGCATCGACTTCCAGCGGCGCCAGCGGCGCTTCTCCCTGCAGGGCCGCCAGTTCTTCCTTCAGCGCCAGCAGGCGTGCCGCGCCGACTTCGCCCGGCCGCTCGCCGCGCAGCTGCCCACGCAAGTCGCCGATCTGCGCCACCAGCGCCTTTTCACGCTCCCAACGCTGCGCCAGCGCCGCGATCACCGCCTGTCCTTCCTCATGCTCGCGCCGCAGCTGCGCCAGGCGCGTGGCAGCAGCTTTATCGGGCGCTTCGCCATCGCTGGCCTCGCGGGTCAGGGCGGCGATTTCCGCGCCGATGCGTTCCTGCCGCCGGTTCGCATTTTCCAGCTGCGCCGGCGTGGCGCGCTGGCCCAGCGCCACCTTGGCGCACGCCGTATCGAGCACGCTGATGGCCTTGTCGCGCAACTGGCGCCCGCTGATGTAGCGGTGCGACAGGCGCACCGCCTCGACGATGGCGGCGTCGCGCACGCGGATGCCGAAATGGCGCTCCATCAGCGGCGCCATGGCGCGCAGCATGGCGCAGGCAATGTCTTCGCCCGGCTCTTCCACCTTCACCACCTGGAAGCGCCGCGCCAGCGCTGCATCCTTTTCAAAGTATTTTTTGTACTCGCTCCAGGTGGTGGCGGCAATCGTGCGCAGGGCGCCGCGCGCCAGCGCCGGTTTCAGCAAATTGGCCGCGTCGTTCTGCCCCGCCTGACCACCGGCGCCGATCATGGTATGCGCCTCGTCGATGAAGAGGATGATGGCGTGCGGGCTTTTCGCCACCTCGTCGATGACATTCTTCAGCCGGCTTTCAAACTCGCCCTTGACGCTGGCGCCGGCCTGCAACAAACCCATGTCGAGCGCGTGGATGTGCGCGCCCTGCAGCACCTCGGGCACGTCGCCGGCAGCGATGCGCAAGGCCATGCCTTCCACTACGGCCGTCTTGCCCACGCCCGCCTCGCCCGTGAGGATGGGATTGTTCTGGCGCCGGCGCAGCAGGATGTCGACGGCCTGGCGTATCTCCGCCTCGCGGCCAATCACGGGATCGAGCTTGCCGTCGCGCGCCAGTTGCGTCAGGTCGGTGGTGAACTGGTCCAGCGCCGGAGTCTTGCTGGCCAGGGCAGTAACCGGATCGCAAGGTGTTTCGGAAAGCTGCGGCACTGCCTCAGTTTCCTCTTCGCCGGAGCCGGCCGTCAGTTTGTCCGGATGATGCTTCAATTGCTCGACGCTGAAACGGGCAAACAGCTTCGAGCCGCGGTACGCAAGCTGCGACAGTTCCGGCTCCGTCAACAGCGCCAGCAACAGATGGCGGCTGCGGATGGTGGCCGGCCGGGTGGCATCCACCGCCGTGCCGAGCGAGGCGATCAGCCAGGCATGTTCGAACAGCAGCGGCAAGTGGGGCGAAAACACGGGCGTGCGCGCACTGCCCGTCCGGAAGCTGCCGATCTCGCGGCGCAGGTCCGCCTCCAGCGCCGTCAGGCTGATTTCACTGCGCCGCGCGATGGTGACGAAATCGCTGCGCTCCTGCTCCAGCAGGGCCAGGAACAGGTGTTCGATATCGACTTCATACTGCCCCAGTCCCACGCAGATGCCGGCGGCGCGGGTGGCGGCCGTGCGCGCCGTGTCATTCAGTTTGGCGATCAGGGTTTTCAAATTATCACTCATGCGGCGGCTCCCTTGCGGTTGATCGAATAGCGCAGCGACGACGGCTGCAGCACGGCGTCGAAATTGACCGTCTCGCCGCCGGACATCACGGCCAGGGTGCCGCTGATGACGAAGCCCACGCGGTTGATGCTGCCCGCTTCGCGCTCCAGGCGGGCGCGCACATTGCGCAGGCGCGGTTCATGGCGTTCGATGGCGGCCTTCAGCGCGGCGCAGATGCGGGTGCGGTCATCGCTGCTGGAGAGGCACATGCCGGCAAAATCGATCAAGCCATAGTTGACGATGGACGCCGCGCATTCCGGATACGCGTCCAGCGCGCCGGGCGGCAGGGCCACGCGCGTGTTGAGCAGCTCTTCCAGGTCGCGCGCCACCGCATCCTTCAATTGTTCGAGCGACAGGCGCGCCGCCACGCCGCCTGCTGCCGCACCGCCGTCGCCCATCAGGCGGTCGAACAGGCCAGGTACATAACTGTCCATGCGCTCTCCTGAAAAGTCGGCGCGGCGCGCGGGCGAAGGTGGTCGCCGCGCGCCGCGCACCATGGATCAAGCCACGCGGTTCGCGGCCAGGTCCCAGCCGCCCGAGGTATTGCCGCCGGCGCCGCCCGTCACTTTTTGCTGCGTGTACTTCCACTTCACTTTCGAGAATTTGAAGCCGACATGTTCACCCAGGATGTCGCCTTCTTCCACGTTCGGCGTGACGGCGCCGATCAGCACATTCTCGATTTCGATTTCAAAGTACTTGACGCGCTCGCCCTGGCCGTCGGCGCGCATGAATTCGAAGCGCGCCTTGGGGATGGTCTTGCCAGCCGAGCAGGTCTGCAGCAGCACCGGCGAGGCCAGGTCGGCCAGCTTGGAGATGACGATGTCCTTGTGCTCGCAGCGTTCGGCCGTGTGCCCGCCGCCCGTCGAGGCGGTGGCAGACTTCGGCTGCTCGACGCTCCAGCTGACCGATTTGCACTCGATCCAGTCCTTGTGCTTGTCATCGGTGGACTCGCCCTTGATGCCGTCTATCTGCAGATATACATCGATTGCCATGGTGTGCTCCTCTGGTTGAAAGATGATCGTATGGATCAGGAATTGGTCGACTTCGGCAACTCCGCGACCAGTCGGAGCGAAACGGATAATTCATCGAGCTGGAAGTGGGGCCGCAGGAACGACACGGCGCGGTACACGCCGGGCCGGCCCGGCACTTCATGCACCTGCACGGAAGCCTCGCGCAGGGGGAACTGCGCCTTTTGCTCCTGGCTGGCGTTATCGTCGAGCAGCACGTACTGCATCAGCCAGCGGTTCAAGAAGTCTTCCACGTTGGAGGCGGCGGCAAAGCTGCCGATCTTGTCGCGCATCATGGCCTTCATGTAGTGGGCGATGCGCGAGACGGCGAAGATGTACTGCAGCTGCGACGACAGCACCGCATTTGCATTGGCCGCGTCGCTGTTGTACTTGCGGCTTTTCTGCGCCGATTGCGCGCCGAAAAAGGCGGCATACGCCGTGTTCTTGCAGTGCACCAGCGAGATGAAGCCGAGGTCCGACAATTCCTTTTCGCGGCGGTCGGTGATCGCCACTTCGGCCGGACATTTCAGGGCCACGTCGCCCTCGTCCGTCTTGAAGGTGTGGGTGGGCAGGTCGTCCACCAGGCCGCCGCCCTCCACGCCGCGGATGGCGGCGCACCAGCCGTAATCGGCAAAGGCGCGCGTCAGCTTGCAGCCGAACGCATACGCGGCGTTACACCACAGGTATTTGTGATGATCGCTGCCGTCGACTTCCTCGACAAAGTTGAATCCTTCCACAGTGGTGCCATCGACGGGATTGAAGGGCAGC
Source organism: Janthinobacterium breve (assembly GCF_051380895.1). Taxonomy (NCBI): domain Bacteria; kingdom Pseudomonadati; phylum Pseudomonadota; class Betaproteobacteria; order Burkholderiales; family Oxalobacteraceae; genus Janthinobacterium; species Janthinobacterium breve. Next base: position 395,772 of record NZ_JBNYXY010000005.1, read on the forward strand.
CGGCCCAGGAAGCGGGGCAAGGTCAGGCCCACATAGCGCGCATCCTCGGATTCGCGGAAGGCTTTCCATTTCGCGTACTCGATGGTGTCGAACACCTTGGCCAGGTCGCGCGGCTTGCCCAGGTCGCCGTAGCTTTCCAGGCCAAACAGCTCGGGCGCGGCCGACGCGATGAAGGGCGCATGCGCGGCGGCGGCAATGTGCGACATCTGCTCGACGAAATACATGTCTTCCGGCTGGCGGGAAATGGCGAAGTCGCCCAGCAGCGCGGCGAATGGGGCGCCGCCGAAGGTGCCGAATTCCTCTTCGTAGACCTTCTTGAACATGCTGCTCTGGTCGAACTCCAGCGCCGCCTGGAAATCCTTCACCAGTTCGCGCTTGGTGGCGTTGAACATGCGGATCTGCAGACGCGTGCCCGTATCGGAATTGCCGACCAGGTAACGCAGCCCCGTCCAGCTTTGCTCAAGCTGCTGGAACGGCGCCGCGTGCATGATTTCGCTGAGCTGCGCGGAAATCAGACGGTCGATTTCCGCCACCCGCGCGTCCAGCGTGGCCGACAGGCTGCTGGACATCAGCACCGTGCCGTCGAGCACCTGCGCCACCAGTTCCGAGATGAGGTCGCGCGCACGCGCATGTTCGGCGCCGGACTTGGCGACGCGACTTTGCTCGACGATCTGGTCCAGCAAGTCGGTCGCGGCCGGCGCACCGGGGGCGGCTACTGTAAGGGTTTCTGCCTGGGCGCTCATCTCAATCCTCCTGCGCTGGGAACTGCGGTTTCAGGCTGGCCAGGCTGTCCGTGTTGTTCAGCACTTCCGTCAGCAAGTCTTCCAGCTTGTCGTTGCCGGCCAGCTTGTTGCGCAAGTCGGCCAGCTTGGTGCGCGCCTCGAGCAGCTTGCGCAAGGGGTCAACCTGGCGCACCACCGATTCCGGGCGGAAGTCATCCATCGAGCGGAAGTGCAGGTCGACGGCGAACGTGCCGCCCGCCTCGCTGATGCGGTTCGGCACGGCGAAACGCGCCACCGGCTCCACGCCGGCCAGCACTTCGTCGAAGTTGTCGCGGTCGATGGCGACGAACTTGCGATCCTTCAGGCGTTTTTTCTCGCTGTCCGGATTGCCGCCAAAGTCGCCCAGCACGCCGACCACGAAGGGCAGCTCCTTGTTTTCAATCGCGTCGCCAATCTCGACGTCGTAGGTCATTTGCACGCGCGGCGCGCGTATCTTTTGCAGGCGTTTTTGCACGCTGTCGGACTTGGGCATGTCGCTTCCTTTGCAAGGGGATGGTGGGGATGCTGGCTTATTTCAGGCCGCTGAACGGATCGGCCGCGCCGCCTTGCTGCGCCGCGCCCTTCGCCGCCGGCACGCCGGAGCCGGCAGCGCGCTTGCCGGCCGCCGGCGGACGCTTGGCCGGCGGCACCAGCACGTCTTCGCCGATGCTTGCGCGCAGCAGCTTGGCCAGGTCCTGCGCTTCCGAGCGCAGCGAGCCATTCAGATTGTTTTGCCGCGACAGGTCGGCCAGTGCCTTGCCGGACAGACGCAAGCCGCTGACGGCGACGATGCTGTTGGCGACCTTGTCGTCCGGGTCGCGCTCCAGCGCTTCGAGCGCATGGCCGATGGCGTCGCCATACTGGCCGCGGTCGAACTTCATCTGCGCCATTTGCAGCCACGGCGCCTTGTCGGCCGGGTAGCTGCTGCCACCGCCCTTGAGCAGGGTCATGGCGCGCTCGTACTGGCCGGCACGCGCGGCCGCATCGGCGTCGCTCATCACTTGCGCCAGGGTCGGCGCGGCAGGTTTTTTGGGCGCCGACTGGTCTGGCGTGGCGCAGGCGGCCAGCAGCAAGGCGCTGGCGAGGCAGGCAATACGGGGCAACATGGTGGCTGGCTTCATCGGGGCATTCCTTCACGTGGAGGACGCTACCGCTGGGAAAGATGGGCGGCGCCTTGGTGGAGGCCATTATTGATCGCCAATTTTTTTGCCAGATTGAGATTAATCAGCAAAGAAGAAGTTCCACGCTACAGCGGCGTACGGCGACATGAATCCTGATCTGGCGCAGTAATTGTCTTGATCGCAGACGGACTTTGCGTCAACGCAAGCAGGCCGCCGGTGCATGGGATTAAATGGCAGCAACACTTTTATTTCCCCCTCCTTTGCAAAGCAAACCCATGCCATCTGACGCCCTGTTCCGCCGCCTGATGCACACCACCCCGCTACTGCTGCTGGCCTTGCTGCAGGCCGGCTGTGCGGGCGGCGCCATCGGCACCCTGGCCAACGCGGCGCTGCAAATGGCCGGCGTGGCCAAGCCGCCCCCCGAACTGCCGGATGCGCAAAAGCCGCCGCGCAATGTCAGCATCCGCCTGCACGCAGCGCAGCGCCTCAACACCGATGCCGAAGGCCGGCCGCTGGCGCTGGTGGCGCGTATCTACAAGCTGCGCCAGAGCGCCGCCTTCGAGCAGGCCCCATACGACAGCTTCCTCGACACGCAGCGCGAAAAGGCCGCGCTGGGGGCCGACCTGATGGAAGTGAAGGAGGTGCTACTGGTGCCTGGCCAGCGCTACGAAGTGCAGGAGAAAGTCAGCAAGGAAGCGTATTTCATCGGCGTGGTGGCCCTGTTCCGCGCGCCTGCGGCACAGCGCTGGCGCGCCACCTTTGCCGCCGCCGAGGCGGAACGCGGCGGCATCACCGTCGGCCTGCACGCGTGTGCGCTGAGCGTCAGCGGCACGTCCACGCTGTCGGCCCCGCGCTGCCAGTAACGCACGTAAATGAAGCACACCCGCACGCCACACATTCAAGGAGAAACGAGATGGGCATGGCAGCGAAAATCTTGTGGGGAGAAGGCCTGTTTCTGCGGCCGCAGCATTTCCAGCGCCAGGATCAATATCACGAAGCGCGCCTGCATCACACGGCCAGCGCGCTGCATCCCTATCTGTGGGGCGTGGCGCACATGCAATGGGACCTGGCGGCGCTGAAGACGGGCACCCTGCGCCTGCAAGCCCTGTCGGCAATCTTCCGCGATGGCGAAGTGTTCGAGGCGCTGGGCGACGGCGCACCCGGCAGCGACGCCCTGCCCCCGCCGGTGGACTTGGAAGCGCTGCCGCCGGCGGTGCAGGAAGTGACGTACTACGCGGCGCTGCCCATCCTCAACCGCGAAGGCATGAATTACACGGCGCAGGCGTCAAAGGCAGGTACGCCTACAGCCACGCGCTTTGCGCACGCCATGCGCGCCACGCCCGACCTGTTTACGGAGTCCGCCGTGGCCGACGTGGCCTACCTGAAGAAGACCGTGCGCCTGATTCCCGACAGCGAGGCGCGCGGCTCCTACGACTGCCTGCCACTGATCGCCCTGCGGCGCACGGTGTCGGGCGGCTTCGAGCCCGTGCCATCGTTCATGGCGCCCAGCCTGGCGATCGCCGGCGCGCCGCGCCTGCACGGCGTGCTGGAACACCTGCTCGACGCGCTGCAGGCGAAAGTGAGCGCGCTGCACGGCCACCACCGGGAGCCGAGCCGCAACGTGATCGAGTTCCGCTCGGGCGACGTGTCCTCGTTCTGGCTGCTGCACACGGTCAGCACGGCCGCCGCCGCGCTGATGCACTATGTGCGCCATCCTGCCCTACATCCGGAGCGCCTGTACGAGGCGCTGCTGGGCCTGGCGGGCGGCCTGCTCAGCTACTCCAAGCATTACACCCTGGCCAGCCTGCCCGCCTATGACCACGCGCAGCCGGGCATCTGCTTCGACGCCATCGATGGCATCATCCGCGAACTGCTCGACACCGTCATCTCGTCGAAGTATTTTTCCATCGCCCTGCTCGAGGACCAGCCGTCGTACTACCTGGGCAAGCTCGATTCAGGCAAGATCGACCAGCACACCACCTTGTACCTGGCGATTCGCGCCGCCATGCCCGCCATCGAACTGGTGGACGTGGTGCCGCTGCGCGTCAAGGTGGGCGCGCCCGACGACGTGGAAAAATGCGTGCTGACGGCCATGCCCGGCCTGAAGCTGTCGCACGCGCCGCAAGTGCCGGCAGCCATCCCCGTGCGGCCTGACACCTATTATTTTGCGATTGAAAACCGCGGCGTGCTGTATGAGCAGATGCTCAAGGCGCAGTCGATTTCCGTGTACGTGCCAGCCGGCATACGCGACCTGCAGCTGGAACTGATCGCGGTGACGGCATGAGCCAGCTCATCGAACGGCGCGCGGCGCCCTCCCTGCTGGGACCTCGCGGTGCCGCCCCGGCCGGCACGCCCGGCCGGCATGCCGGCAGCGCCCTGCTGGACCTGATGCACGAAGGCTTTTACATGCTGTTCATGCTGAAGCACGGTTCAGCGCCCGGCGACGAGCAAAGCTTCATGGACCGCATCACGGCCTTCCTCGACGACTTCGAACGGGAAGCGAAAAAGATCCGCGCCGATGGCGACGATATCGAGGCGGCCAAGTATGCATTTTGCGCGGCGGTCGATGAAATCATCCTGGCCTCGCCTTTCGCCCTGCGCAAGCAGTGGGAGCGGCGCCCGCTGCAGTTGCTGATCTTTGGCGACCAGCTGGCGGGCGAACATTTTTTCGACCGCCTCGACGCCTTGCGCGGCAAGGGCGCCATGCGCGTGCAGGCACTGCAGGTTTTCCACATGTGTTTATTACTGGGATTCCAGGGCAAGTATGCAATCGACGGCGGCGAAAAACTCAGCTACCTGACGGCGCGCCTGGGCGACGAAATCGCCCACATCAAGGGCAAGAGCCGTGGCTTCGCACCGCGCGCGGAACGCCCTGACCAGGTGGTCAACAAACGCGGCAGCGACGTGCCGCTATGGGCGCTGTCGAGCTTTTTCGCCCTGTTGGCCATCTGCGCCTACCTGGGCTTGAAAACGCATCTGACGCGCGGCACGCAAACCACCCTGGCCGCGTATGCGGACCTGGTCAAGCTGGCGCCTCGCCCGGCGAATTTGACCATCACCCTGCCTTGATTATTATTCGCTGATCATTGCGCGATTCTGAACTCGATGCGCCGGTTTCTCGCCCGGCCATCTGCCGTGGCGTTGCTGGCCACGGGACGGTCCGGTCCCTGGCCCGACACCAGCACCGAATCGGCCACGATGCCCTTGCTGGCCAGGTAGGCGCGCACGGCTTCGGCGCGCGCCTGGCTCAGGGCCACATTGCTGGCGCGCAGGCCCGTGTCGTCCGTATGACCAATCACTTCCACCTTGCGTCCCCGCAGCTTGAGCAGAACGGCCGCCATCTCGTCGAGGATGGCAAGGCCGGCCGACGTGATGGAAGCCTTGCCGCTGTCGAATTCGATGATGCGCTTGTCGAGCACCGCATCGAGCAAGCCCTGCTCGGCCTCGGCCGCCTTGACGCGCAAGCCATTGTTGACGGTGTAGGTGGGATTGAGGCTGGTGGCGATGTCGCTGGCGATCTGCTGGCGCTGCGCTTCGTTCGCCACTTCGCCGCGCACGCTGACGTTGTTGCCGGCGATGCTGATCTGCCCGCGTGAAATGAGCTTCAGGTTCGGTGCGATCAGCTTTTGCACGTAGGCGTTCCAGTTGGCCGGCACGGCCACGTTGCCGATGGCGATCTGGTCGACCACGCGCTCGGCGCCATACAGTTCGCGCAGGCGGGCCAGCACAGCCGCCTTGCCCGCCTCGTCGGCCAGGGTGCCCGTGACGAGGATTTGCCCAGGCATGGGCGTCTGGGGCGCTTGCGCTTGCGCCAGGGCGCGGCAGGGGGTGGCCACGGCAAGCAGCAGCAGGAAGAAAACGGGTGGCTTCATCGCAGTCCTTCAGGCAAAGGTATCGGCAAACATGGCGCAGGCCGAACGCAGCGACAGCTGCTGCTGCTGCAGGCAGGCGGACAACTGGCGCAGCGCCGCATCGTCTCCCAGCTGCTCGTCCACCCAGTCAAGCTGGTCGAAGACGATCAGCCGTTCGCTGCCGGCCTGCGGATCGATCAGCGCGCGCAAGCCGTGCGGGTCGGCGCCGCAAAAACCGATCACCAGCACGGGCGCCTCGTCGAGGTGAGAAAAGAACAGCGCCAGTTCAAAATCGGCCTGGCGCAGGAAAGGCGCGATCAGGTGCAGCCAGAAGCTGGCCACCAGTTCGCGCAGCTGCGCTTCGTGCGGCAGCGGCAGCACCAGGCTTTTCTCCAGGCGCGGCAAGCCGCTCTGGCGCACCGGCTGCAGCAGCAGGCCCAGTCCCAGCAGCAGTTCGCGCACCGTCACGGGGAACGCGGGCGAGGCCAGCATCGCCTGCAGGCCCTGCACCGTCTGCACCTGCAAAAAGGCGGCCAGCCGCGCCGCATGGCACGGTGCGGCCGGTTCGACCTCCACCACGTTGCCGGCCAGCGCCAGCAGCGCCGGACCCGGCTCGGTGCTGGCCAAAATACCCTGCGACAGCTGCTCCACACGCTGCCACAGCGGTGCCAGCGCCAGCGGGCTGCAGCCGACAAAGGCCTCGGCATCATCGACTTCCAGCGCGCCCATGGCCATGAAGGGAAAGCGCCGCTGCGACTGGTCATTGCTCGCTTCCAGGCGCCCGGCGATGGCGCGCCGGCTGCGCATGCCGACAAAGGCAAAGCGCAGCGGCGGTAAGGCGTCGTAATTGAGCTTCCAGCGCGGTTCCACCGTCAGGGCATTCATGACCTGCGCCAGCCAGTCGTCGAGCAGCTGCACCAGCGCGTGATTGTCGCAAGCCTTGATGAAGTCGTCGCGCGCGGGGATCTTGCCGAAGTAGCCCAGGCGCACCTGTTGCGGCGCGCGCATCATGGCGCCACCCCGGGCACCGCCGCGGCAGCGATGGCCGGCGCGGGCGCGGCGGGAACGCCCGGCGCGCCGACGATGGTCTCGGGCAGCTGCATGCCGCGAAAGCCCTGCTCCTGCAGCGCAGTGGCGGCACCGGCGCCCGTCGTTTCGGCGCTGCTGGTGATTTTCAGATCGACCGCCACGGCCACCTCGCCGCGCGCCCAGCGCAGCTCGAACACGCCGCCATCCTTGCGCTTTTTGGTGGCCGCATCGATCATGCGCTTCAAGCCGAATTGCCCCGGCTCGTTGAACAGCTCCACCGTGCGCCCGTCGAAGGTGACGGCGGTGATGCGCGCGCCCTGGACGCCGGCCGCGCCCTGCGGGCCGGGATGAACCATGTTCGTCCACTGCGCCGGCGTGTTGCGGTAGCGCAGCTGCTGGCCGTCAATCTCTACTGTGTATTCCAGGGTGCCCGGCGCGGGCGACGGCTGGATCTGGAACACGGTTTGCGCCGCCGTCGACGTGGCAGCCACGCCGCCCGCGCCCAGCGGCGCGATCCAGCCGGGAAAGCGCGCCACCACCTGCGGCGACAGGCTGATGCCCATGTCGGCCCAGGTGCGCGGCGCCAGCATGTCGCCGCGCCGCACCACCAGGGGGCCCATGGAGGTGGTGACGAATTTCGCCACCAGACCTTCCGGGCCGAAGAACTGGCCGATTTCCAGATTGCTCGCCTCGATGCGCGCGGCTGGGGCAAACGGATATTTGTTCGCCAGCGATTTCTGGAACGGTTCGTACACCTGCGCCGCCCAGGTCTTGTTGATCTCCAGTTCCGCCGGCGCGACGATGACGGCAAAGGTCTGCATCAATGGCCGCACGAGGATGGGACGGATGGCCTGCTTTTGCGCGTCGCTCATCCCCGTGAGCATCTGCTCGTCGACCAGTTTCAGGCTGTCGGCCAGTTCCGAACCGCTGCCCTCCAGCGTCTGCTGCATGAACTGGCGCGCGCCCGGCCCCGCGTCGCCCTGGTTCTTCAGCAAGTTCAAACGGCTGCGCAGTTTCGACAGCGCCTCCAGGTAGGCGCGCATCAGTGAGGCATTGTTGTCCCTGCTCGCCACCAGCTTGCCCACGCCGGCAAATTCGCGCCCCACAGGACCCATGGGTTTGTCCAGGCGGGCCGGGTCGATCTGCGCATTGATGCCCGGATTGGCCGTCAGCTGCGATGGCGCGCGGCGCAGCACGGTTTCCTTGAACCAGGCGATGATGCCCCGCTCGGCCTTGCGCAATTGCGCATTTTGCAGCGCCGGGTTGTCCCACGAGGTTTCCTCGTAGATGGTCGTCAGCAGTTTGGCGATCGGCGACGCTTGCGGATCGCCCAGGCGATTCATCGCTTGCACGGCGCCGTCAAAACCTTTCAGGTCGGCGACGGCGACGCCCTGCACGAATTTTTGCCACTCGCGCGCGTAATCGGCCTTGTACATGGCCACCAGGTTTTTCTCGATCTGCTCCGGACTGCCTTCCAGGGTCAGGTCGTCGGTAGAGGCGCTTTTCAGTACCCAGTCGGCGCTTTGCAGCTCGCGGTTGGCGGCATCGCGAAACGCCCCTTCGACGAACTTTTCCCAGGCCTGGCGCGTAAAGGCGCCGGAGACGGCGTAACTGCCCGCCAGCAGCGCCTGATCCTGTTCGCCGACAATGCGCGCCACCGTCATGCCGGGAAAACGCGTCGAGGCGCGCGCCTTGACGTCGGCATACACGCGCTCGCGCGCCGGCATGCCGCGCACCACGCGGCGCAGGTTTTCGCGCGCCTGGTCGACTAGCGCCAGCTTCTGTTCGATGCGCGGCCAGGACGGGTCGCCGATCTGCGCCAGGTAAAACGTCAGCAGCCGTTCGGCGCTGCGTATCATCTGCTCGCGCGGCATGGCACCCCGGTTGCCTTCCAGCCAGCCGCGCCAGAAGCGCGTCAGCTGGTCGTTCAGATGGCTGCTCTCGGCATGTGTCTTGTCGGCCAGCATCAGATAGGTTTTCAGCGCGTTGTAGGCATCCTCCACATTCGTCGCGCTGGCCGCCTGGTACTGCACGCTGCGCGGCACGACAGGGGATGTCGCGCCTGGCGTCTGCGGCGTGCGCGCCGTGGGCTGCAGCTGGTCGGCGCTGGCGTTCATCTCGAACAACAAAGCTTCCAGCGCGCCCGCCACGGGGGCCAGCATGACCTGGCGCGCGCCGGCAAAATATTCCTCGCGCAGCTTGCGTTCAAGTAACTCACCCTGGTACAGGCCCAGGCGCAAGGACCACGGCCGTTGCGTGCGGTACGTTTCCAGCTGCTCGATGCGATCCTGCAAGATCTCCAGCGCTTCCAGGCGCGACTGCAAGTCCAGGCGGCGCTCCTGCAGTTTCACCACTTTATTTAAATCGGCCTCCACGTTGGCCACCAGTTGCCGGTTGCCCAGGTAAGACCAGCTCCAGCCGCCCAGGCAGGCGCCCAGCGACACCGTGGCGGCAAAGAACACGGCGTACTTGAAGCGCAGCTTGGCGCGGTTGGCATAGTTGGCCACCAGGTGCTTGTCGGCAAAAATCACCTTGCGGAACAGTTCCAACAAGAAATAGCCATGCTGGCGCGCACCCGATGGCGCTGCTGCGGCCGGGACCGGCGCAAAGGCCAGGTCGAAGCGGCGCGCCACCTGCTGCGAGGAGGCACTGACGGGCTCGCCCTCCTGCAGCGCGCTGGTGAAATAAAAGCCGCGGAACACGGGCTGGAACTGGAACGGATTTTCCTCGAACAGGGTGGCGATGAAGGCGCGCAGGGCCGGCTTGATGGCGGCAAATTCCAGCGGAAAGGTAAACACGCCCGGCGCCATCGTCTTGCGTTGCCGGTGCGCCATGTTGGCCAGGCTCAGCTCCGTCAAGCCATCGTGCAATTCATCGAAACTCTGGTCGAAGAACGCCAGCAGGTCCGCCGTGGGCAGCTTGCGCTGGTAAGGCATGGTGGCGCCCCAGACGCGCTCGCGTTCGCTGCGTTCGGCATCGGCAAAAAATTCCGTGAAGCCGGCGATCAGGTCCGCCTTGGTATACACGATGTACAGGGGCGCGAACACTTCCAGGCGTTCGATGACGTCCTGCACGCGCTTGCGCAGGCTGCGCGCCAGTTGCATGCCGACATCGGGATCTCCTTTCAATTCGTCGATGCTGACGGCGATGAGGATGCCGTTGATGGGCGCCTTGCGCCGGTATTTTTTCAGCAGGTCGAGAAAGCCGAACCACTCGCCGCGGTGCTCGTCGACGACGGAGTAGCGTCCCGCCGTGTCGAGCACGATGCCGTCCGTGGTGAAAAACCAGTCGCAGTTGCGCGTGCCGCCCACGCCTTGCACGATCTTGCCGTCAGCGAAAGGGAATTGCAGGCCCGAGTGCTGGATGGCGCTGCTCTTGCCGGCGGCAGGATTGCCGATGATCATGTACCACGGCAATTCGTACAGGGCGGCGGCGCCTGCTTTGAGGCCCAGCTTGGACGTCTTGATGGTCTCGATGGCGGCCAGCATGCCCGTGCGCACGGCGTCGAGTTCGCCCTGCTGGGTACTGTTGGCCGTCGAGGCCGAGGCCGCTTGCGCGGCGGCGATTTCTGCCTCGTTGAGGATGGCGTGGCCCAGCGCCTGTGCGTCGCGCCGCGCGCGCCGCCGGCGCCACAGGCACAGGCCCAGCCAGGTGAAAAAGGCCAGCAGCAACAAGGCCAGCGCCCAGATCAGCGCCACTTCCAGCACCTCGGCGCCCAGGTACAGGAAGACGGCCAGCGCCACGAAGCCGAGGATGGTCAGATGGCGGCTGTCGGTGAGGAAATGCCAGATTCGTCGCAGCATGATGAGCCCAGGGTGAGGTCGCAAAGCAAGGCGGATTCGGTCCATCCTGACAGCAATGCAGCGCGCCTTTGTTGACATATGACAAGTACCAGGCGCTGGCATGCCATTGACGCTGCGCAAGCAAGCTTGCAGCGATGAAAATCAGGCCGCGACGCGGCGCTAGAATGGCTGGCGCGGCTTACTTGCCCAGCACGCGCGGTTGCGGCAATTCCGTGTGGCCAAAATCCATCATGGTCCAGCGCCCGCCCCAGCGCAGGCCCACCGACTCGGCCGTCACGCCATATAAACGGTAGCCGCGCATGGCCCAGGCATTTTTTTCAGAAATGATGAGCTTTCCTTCATGCATGAATGCGCAATCGGCCGCCAGGCCATACTGGTGATAGCTTTGAAACGCCCGGGCGTTGGTCACGTTCGGGCCGGCCGCCGCCAGTTGGTCCTGGCGCGCGGGACTGCGGTAGCCTTCCAGCAAGACCATGTCGTAACCATGCACGTCCTTCATGATCTTGAAGACCAGCAGCAGGCGCTGCGCGTAGTCGTGGTCGAGCAATTGCCAGTTGCGGCTGGCGCCGCCCAGCAGCGGGCGCAGCTGCGTCACTTCCGCCGTGGAAAACAGCAGCGGCGGCAAGGTTGGCGGCGGCACCAGTTGCTCGCCTTTCAGCAAGTCGCTGACCTGGTCATTGATGACGTGTTGCCGGTCGGCATAGCCGCGCAGGGCAATGTGGTCGCTGGACAGCCAGGCCAGCAGCGGCGGCACAATGACCAGCGCGCTTCCTGCCAGGCTAAGCCAACGATGTCGCGACAGCAGCTGCCAGGTGCGCGCCATGCCCGAGTCCGCGTGCCGCTGCACGCGCTGCCACTGCGCGCCGCTGCCGCCCTTCAGGTGCTGCGCGCGCCGCTGCATGCGCCAGCCCAGGTTGACGAGGGTGTGCAGCACGATGGCGCGGCCGCCGGGAAACAGCAGCAACCAGCAGGCAAAACAGGCCAGCAGGAAATACATCAGGACCAGGGCGACGAACATGGGGCGCTCCGTGACAGGGATAGTCTGGGCCGGACGGCAATTTCCCGGCGGTATCGCTAGATCGTAGGCGTCCGCGGTCCGCATGAGCGCGGTTTACATCAAGGTCAGTCGAGTTTGATCCACTGCGGAGGTGATATTTTGTCTTTATTGAAAAACGGAGATGGCCAGGCGCGCAGTCCGAACCTGCTCGGCAAGGCCGGCGCGGCTGACGTGCCCATCGAAAGCAAGGGCATCCTGTCGCAGCTCGAACACGGCGCCGCCGCGCCCGCAGCCATCCCGGCCCTGCGCTGGCGCCCTGGCTGGCACCACTGGGCCGCTGGCGCGCTGTGCCTGGCGGTAGTGATAGCGGCCATGCTCGCTTATGACACGACCATCATGCCTCGGCCCCTGCCGCCGGCGCCCGCCACGGCCGTGATCATGGCCCCGTCAGCACTGCCGGCGCCATCCGCACCAGTTGTGCCCCCGCACGCGGCGCAAGCGGCCACCATCGTCAATACGGCAGGGCCGCCCTTGCCTGCTGCGGCCAGCGCGACAGCAAGCGCGGGGGGTAGTGCGGGTGCGCCGCGCAAGGCGCCGCTGCCTGCGCGCCAGGCCGCAGCGCGCCCGCAGGAGTCGAGGCCCGCTGCCGCGCCCGGCGACAGCGACGTCGCCTTGCTGACGGCGATGGTGGCCCATGCGCACCGGCAGGAAGGCACGGCAAAGCCCGTGCGCGACGTAGTGCTGCGCCGGCTGGAGCAGGAACAGAGGCAGGAACAGGAGACGGCGGAGCTCTTGCGGCGCTGCCAGCAGCTGGGCATGATCGAAGGCATGCTGTGCCGCTCGCGCATCTGTTCGGGCCGCTGGGACAGCGATCCCGCCTGCCATTGAGGCCGACGCGCCGGATGGAACGTCAGGCGCGTTCGGACACTTCGATCAGGTTGCGGTCCGGGTCGCGCAGGTAGATGGAACGGATGGGCCAGTTGGCACCCGTGCGGGCTACCGGTCCTTCCTCGATGGCAATCCCCAGCGCCGCCAGGTGGGCCATGAACGCATCCAGCGGCACGGCGGCGATGAAGCACAGGTCCAGCGAACCGGGCGTGGGCAAGTCCGCCTTGGGCAGGAATTCCTTGCCTGCCTCATGCAGATTGATTTTTTGCACGCCAAACTTGAAGGCATGGCGGCCGGCGCCAAACGTTTCCAGCTGCATGCCCAGCACGCGCGTATAGAAATCGATGCAGGCCGGCTTGTCGCGGGTGGTCAATACCAAGTGATCCAGGTGGTCTATCATGTGTTTCTCGGGTGAGTGGCCGCGTCCATGCGGCCTTGCAAAAAGCCTTCCATCAGCGCCAGCAAGGCCTGCGGCTGCTCCTGGTGCGGCGCATGGCCGCATTGCTCGACCATGGCAGGCACCGCGTTGAGCGCCTGCGCCACGATGGTGTCGACCTGGGCCGCGCTGCCGTACTGGTCCTCGCTGCCCTGCAGCACCAGCGCCGGGCATTCGATGGAAGGCAGCAAGTATTCGATGTTCCAGAACTGGAATCCATAGCTGAGCCAGGTATCCGACCAGGCCTTGAAGATGGCTTCCGTCTTGTCACCATGGTATTTCGCCAGCGCGCGCAGCTTGCCCGCGCCAAACGCCGCGTCCGCCACGCGTATGCCATCGAGCGTGATGCCTTCGACAAACACGTGCGCCGCTTCGGTGATGATGCCGCGCAAGCGCGGCGGCTGCTGCGCCGCATAAATGAGGGCGATGCTGCCGCCATCCGAGTGGCCGATGAGAAAATGGTCCTGCCCCGGCAGCAGTGCGGCTAGCACCTGCGGCAACTCGCACAGCGCGTAGTCGTGCAAATAATGGAGTTGGCGCCGCGCCGCCAGCGGCGACGACTGCCCATAGCCGTGGCGGTCATACAGCAAGCCGCGGCACCCCGTCGCCTGACATAGCTGCACGGGAAAATCTTTCCACATCGCACAACAGCCGAGCCCCTCGTGCAGGAATACCAGGCAGGGCTTGGCGGGGTCACCTTCGATCAGTTCGTAATAGATATCGGTTTCGGCACTCAGGTTCAGTATCGGCATGGGCTAGGCTCGCAACGGGTTCTGCATCGACTGGTCGGCTGGGCCTATTGTGCCATTGTCCTGCGCGGCATGCGTGGCGCCCCATAAAAATAGCCTGCGGGAAAAGATCTTGCCACTTGTCTGCGAGGTGTTTGCGCCAGCACAAATGAGCGCTGTTTTTCCGGTGGCCCTGCGCTCTTTTTTCCCGTGCGTTTGCCTAGAATGACTTACTCCAACAGCATGGAGCAGGCGGCTACCTTATCAGCCAGGACGTGACACTGGCCGTCACGGCAACAGATAAGGCGTCTTGCCGCACGACGTCAGGCGCGGCGTCCAAACTATCGATCAGGAGTACATCATGGAAATGAAAGTAGAACATCGCACCGGCAGCAACCTGGCTCTGGAAACCACGGATCTGCCGATGGAACAGGAAGGCAAAAGCGCAAAAGGCGCTGCCGCACAGGACTTGAACCTGAGCGCCGCCGCCTTCACCACCTATTACATCTGGACCGCCAATGGCGTGAATCCTTCGGTCAACTTCACCAATGCCAACGTGAAAGCCAATTCGCGCGTATTGCTCAACATCAGCGAATATGGTGCGACTCCCCAGGACCGTTTTATCGGTGCAGCCCGCATGGCCGTGTACAACATCGCACCGTACAACGGCGGCTTCCGTGCCTGGGTGGATATCTCCTGGGGCAGCCCGCTCAAGGTCCGTTTCGACGTGTTTGTCGATCCCTGATCCGGGAAACACTGCGCGTGCCCCTGCCACCAGCAGGCCAGCATCGCGCACATCGCTAAGACACTGAAGGGATGGCAAGCGTGGATGGGAAACCGTACGCGCATAGCAAAAAGGGCCACGTGTTGCCACGTGGCCCTTTGCTACTGCTTGTTCTGGCTCCCCGACCTGGACTCGAACCAGGGACCTGCGGATTAACAGTCCGTCGCTCTACCAACTGAGCTATCAGGGAAAGGAGACCGAATTATATACGTCAAAATTTCTCATGTCCAGTTGTTGCTGCATGGCCAGCAAAAACAGGCTGCCTGCCGCTGCTTGCCTCGTTGGGATGCGAGCGCATGGCAAGTACGGCGGCGCGCCTTCGCCATGCGCACAGGCGCTGCATGGGCGCTGCTGTGGCATGACGCGCATCGGCCAGGCGGGGCGCTGACGCCAAGGGGAGCAAGCCTGCGGGCTGCAGCCGCGTCCGTCTGCGCGGCGCCACGCAAGATAGTAGAATAGCCAGGCCTTGCCGATACGGAAGGCACACAACGGCATGCCGGCAGCGGGGCGTCAATCACGCCGCCGCGCGGACATGCGCTTGCAAGGTTCACCTTGCCCCTGGTTTACTGCTCTCGCCCGACATGACAGAATCAAGCGCACCCCCGGTGGACAAGCACGGCAGCGGCGACAGCTCGGCGGAAATTGCCGAGCATATGGCGGCCGCCATCGTGGCGCGCCAATTGCCGCCCGGTACGCGGCTGCGCGAAGAAGCGCTGTGCCGGCTGTATGGCGTCAGCCGCACCAAGATCCGCGCCGCCCTGCTGATCCTGTCCAAAGACAAGCTGATCCGCATGGTGCCCGACAAAGGCGCCTTCGTCAGCCAGCCTACCGAAGCGGAAGCGCGCGACATCTTCGCCGCGCGACGCATCATCGAGGCGGCCCTGGCGCGCGAATTCGTCGCGCGGGCCAAGCCCGCCGACTACAGGATGCTGGAGCGGCACCTGAAAGCGGAACGCCTGGCGCTGGCGCAAGCGACGCCGCTGCGCTCGCAACTGCTGGGCGACTTCCACGTCTTGCTGGCCGACATCGCCGGCAACGCCGTGCTGCGCGACATCGTGCGCGAACTGGTGGGCCGCAGTTCGCTGATCACCATGCTGTACCAGTCCGGCCATGCCGCCGCCTGCTCGTACGACGAACACGGCCGCTTTCTTGAGGCGGCGCGCAGCGGCGACGCCGACCTGGCGGCGCGCCTGATGGTCGAGCACCTGGCGCATGTGGAAGCGGCCTTGCGCTTCGACGGCAGCGCCAGCGACGACAAGAAAGACCTGGTGGCGGCGCTGCTGATGTAAGCTGCGCCATCAAAAAAGGCCGCCGATGCGTATGCACGGGCGGCCTTGTCATTGCGACGGCAACTACTTGCCGGCAAACTCGCTATTCGCCCAGGTAGATAAACTTGAACAGGAAGATGGCAGCGATAATGTAGGCCACCACCGACACTTGCTTGCCCTTGCCCGTCAACAGTTTCAATACCGCATAGGTGATGAAGCCGAACGCCACGCCGCTGGCCACCGAATAGGTAAACGGCATCATCAGCGCCGTGATGGCGGCCGGAATGCTTTCCGTGCTGTCATCCCAGTCGATATAGGTCAGTTCGCGCAGCATCAAGCAAGCCACGTACAGCAGCGCGGGCGCCGTCGCGTATGGCGGCACCGTGTGCGCCAGCGGGGCGAAGAACAGGCTGCCCAGGAACAGCAGCGCCACGGCCACGGCCGTCAAGCCCGTGCGGCCACCCGCTTGCACGCCGGCCGCGCTTTCCACGAAGGCCGTGGTGCTGGACGTGCCCAGGCAGGCGCCGGCGGCAATCGCCGTGCTGTCGGCCAGCAAGGCCTTGTTCATGCGCTCCATCTTGCCATCTTTCAACAAGCCGGCACGGTTGGCCACGCCCATCAGGGTGCCCGTCGCATCAAACAATTCCACCAGGAAAAATACCAGCACCACATTGACGATGCCGATCGACAGCGCGCCCATGATGTCGAGCTTGAACAGGGTCGGTTCGATGGCGGGTGGCGCCGAGACGATGCCGTTGAACTGGTTGCCGCCAAAGAAGAAGCTGGCAATCGTGATGGTCAGAATGCCGATCAGGATGGCGCCCGGCACTTTCAGGCGGTCCAGCGCGACGATGATGAAGAAACCGAGGATGGCCAGGATGGGCGCCGCCTGGTGCAAGTCGCCCAGGGCGATGATGGTGGCGGGGTTCGACACCACCACGCCCGCGCTTTTCAGGGAAATGATGGCCAGGAACAGGCCGATACCGACAGTAATGGCCGTGCGCAGCGCGGGCGGGATGCTGTTGATGATCATCTCGCGCACCTTGAACAGGCTGACTAGGATGAACAGACAGCCGGAAATGAAGACGGCGCCCAGCGCCACTTCCCAGCTCATGCCCATGCCCTTGACCACCGTGTACGAGAAATACGCGTTCAAGCCCATGCCCGGCGCCAGCGCGATCGGATAGTTCGCGTACAAGCCCATGACCAGGGTGCCGATGGCGGCCGCCAGACAGGTGGCGACGAAGACGGCGTCTTTCGGCATGCCCGCGTCGCCGAGGATGGAGGGATTGACGAAGATGATGTAGGCCATCGTCAGGAATGTGGTCAGGCCGGCCAGCAGCTCCGTGCGCACATTGGTCCCGTTGTCCTTCAGTTTGAAATAGCGTTCCAGGAACTGCATGATTAACCCCTTGTTTTGGTAGAGCCGCGCGCCTGGTCTTGGACTATGCGCATTTTTTTCTTGCACAACAACTATTTACTTGGTCGGCGCCCTGGCCGGCTTGAAGGCCCACCAGCGGCTGCCCGCAAAATTCCAGACCAACCCGATGCCGGTGGCCAACACCTGCGCCAGCCAGTAATACCAGCCAAGCTGGTGTACCAGCAGCCACATCAAGCCGGTATTGATGCACCAGCCGATGCCCAGCAAGGTGAAATACTTGGAAGCCGCCTCGCCGTGCCCCTTGTCGCTTTTAAACGTGAAAAAATAATTGAGGAGGTAGTTGACGACGGAACCGAGGATGTAGCCGATGCCGGAAGCGGCGGCGGCACTGATGCCGGCCCATTCCACGCCGCCCCACAGCACGCTGTACTGCACGGCCGTGCCGGAAGCGCCGACGGCGGCGAAACGCAAAAATTGGTGATGCAGGGAATGGGACATTGTCAATTTTCAAATAAGCGAAAGCAGGATAGTGCCAGAATAAAAAATGGCTACGATTGCTCGTAACCATTTTTCAGCCTGCATTTTACTGCAAGTTGCGCCCAACGTTCATATTCGCCGCCGGTTCGCCATCGCTTCGACTCTTAATCGTTGCGCTGACGGCGCCGGCGCAGCCACACCAGCAGCGCGATCAGCAGCAAGATTCCCACGATGCCGCCCGGCAGCATGAAGGGCTGCATGCGCGCCAGCATGGGCTTCTCGCCGCCGCTGCGCGCCTGCGTCACGTAGGCGGGCGTGACGGACACGTCCGGGTTGCCATACTGTTTCAATACGTAATTGGCGATAGCGGCGATCTGCTCGTCCGTCAATGGCTGCGCGTAGGAACGCTGGTCGAAACGGGGCATGAACGCTTCGTGCTCCTCCCCTTCGATCTTGCGCTCGACGCCGAACAGGATGGCCGAGACCAGGTTGGCCGGCGTGCTGCCGCCCGTCGCCGTGTTATTAAACAGGGCAGGATAAGCCTGGCCCGTGCTGCCCGCGCCGCTGGCCGAATGGCAGCTGGCGCAATAGCCGGAAAACAGCACGGCGCCGCTGTTGAGCGAATGGTGCTCGGTGGAGCTGGCCATTCCGCGCAGCACCGGTTCTTCGCTGGCGGCGCTGCCATGACTGAAGGCGGCCTTGGCCTGCCCCGGCGCGCGCACGGGCGGCAGCGTGCGCAGCCAAGCGACGATGGCGGCCACGTCGTCGTCGCGCAGGAATTGCAGGCTGTTCTGGATGGCTTCGGCCATGCCGCCCGCCGCCTGCCCCTTGCCTTCCACGTGGCCCGTCTTCAGGTAGGCGGCGATTTCTGCATCCGTCCAGGCGCCGATACCGCTGACCTTGTCGGACGTGATGTTGGGCGCATGCCAGGAACCGAGCGCGGCGCCCGCCAAGGTCTGACTGCCTATTTCGGCCATCAGCATATTGCGCGGCGTGTGGCAGGCGCTGCAATGCGCCAGGCCTTCGGCCAGATAGGCGCCGCGGTTGATTTGCGCGCTCTTCGCAGGATCGGGCACAAAGCGTTTATTGTCGAGGAACAAGGTATTCCAGCCCAGCATGGACAGGCGCACATTGAACGGGAATGGCAGGACCGTCTGGCGCGCCGACTCATCGACGGGTTTGACGGCCTGCGTGAAGTAGTAATACAGGTCGCCCACGTCCGCATCCGTCAGCTGCGCATAACTGGTGTACGGCATGGCCGGATACAGATGGCTGCCATCGGCGCGCACGCCTTCGCGCAGCGCGCGCGCAAAGTCGGCTTCCGTGTAGTGGCCGATGCCACCCTTTTTCGACGGCGTGATATTCGTGGCATAAATCGTGCCCAGCGGCGAGTCGATGGCGTAGCCGCCCGCATACGGCTTGCCGCCGGCTGCCGTATGGCAAGCCATGCAGTCGGCCGCGATGGCCAGGTAGCGGCCCCGCTCGAGGCGCGCATCGGCGCCCGAAGCACCTGCGGCGGCAGGCGCGACCGGACGGTCCGGCGTCAGGGTGACGGGCGGTGCGCCCGCCGGAGCGGGCGCAGCCACGGCAATACCTGCCAGCAGCAAGGACGCCACGCTCATGGCAAGGGAAAAGCGGCGCATCATGCGACCTCCCTTGCCAGGGTGCGGGCAATGTCGTCGGCCGCCCGTAAGCCGAGCGCGGCCATGCTGAGGGTGGTGTTGACCACGCTGGCCGACGGCATGGCGCCGCCGCCCGGCAGCCACAAATTGGCATGGTCGTGGGCGCGGCAATTGCCATCGACCACGGAATCGGCGCGGTTCGATCCCATGATGACGCCGCCCATGATATGGTTATTGGCGTTCAGGCTGCTGGTGATATTGAATTCCACGGCGCCGAACAGCTTGCCGATGTGCTCGAGCTGCGCATGCGCAGCCTTCGCGCCATTGCGCACGTAATCGCCCACGTCATAATAAATGTCGGGGCAAGCCAGGCCCAGCGGGTCCTTGCGCGTCTTGCTCAGGGTCAAACGGTTATGCGCCTCGGGCAAGGGTTCCAGGCTGATCGACAGGTCCACGCCAAAGGCGGCGCGGCGGCGGATTTCATCGTCCAGGTCCTTGCCCACCAGGCCCAGCTTGAGCGACTGCTGGGTAGCAGGTCCCACGCGGGTGATATTGTTCAGGATCATCTTGTTGGCCGAATACTGCGCACGGAAGGCGCCGTCGCGCGGCCCCACCAGACAGCTGCTCTGCGCCGGGCCACGGCCCGTCCAGATCGGCTCATTGGCCAGGAAAGTACAGTGAAACCCCGAATGGTCCATCATGTTGCGGCCCACTTGGTCGGAACTGTTGGCGATGCCGTTCGGATTGTTCTGGTTCGCCGCCAGCAGCAGCAAACGGGGCGTCTCGATGCCGTTGCAGGCGATCACGAAGGCCTTGCCCGTCGCCATGTGCGACTGTTTCTTGGCGTCATACCAGTGCACGGCCGTCACGCGGTTGTTCTGGTCAGTGTCGATGCGATAGACGACGGCCTCGGCCAGTACGCCCGCGCCTTTCAGCTCGGCCCGCTCGACATGGTGGATGCCGTTGTACATGGCGCCGATGGGGCAGATCGGCTGGCAATTGTTATTGCCGCAGCACGTAGGACGGCCCTGCCATGGGCGCGTGCTGCGCCCTTGCGGAATCGGCACGGAACGGTAGCCGTGCGGGTTGACCACTTCGGCGAAGCGCTTGTCGCCATAGCCCCATGGCACCATGTCCATCGGATACGGCGCGCTGCGCTCGCTGGGCGACTGCAAGGCGGGATCGTTGGGACCGGCCACGCCCATTTCCTGCTCGGCGCGGCAATAGTACGGTTCCAGTTCAGCGTAGGAAATGGCCCAGTCGCGCCCTACCCCGTAATCGCTTTTCATGCGCATGTCAGTCGGCAAATGGCGCCAGCACGACGCAGCCCAGTGCCAGGTGGTGCCGCCCACCGTGCGCAAATAGCCTTGCTGAAAACTGCTGCCGCTGGGGCCGGACAATTCCACATAGTTATTTTTTGGAAAATACAGGGGTGCGGGCGCATTGTCCGCCTGCGGATACAGGCCCTGGAAGTCCGAGCCGACACGGTTCTCGAACGGCATGTTGCGCCAGTTTTCCACGGCCTGGCCACGCTCGATGCGCAAGCCCGCTTCCAGCATGATCACGGAATGGCCCTGCGCGGCCAACTGGTCGGCCATCATGGCGCCCACGACGCCGGTACCGACGATGACGACATCGGCGACGACGTCGCCATTACTCTTGAATTGGGGTGATTTCATTTTGCTTGCTTGCCTTTCGGTTCGGGAGTGCCGGTGGTGGCCGGGGCAGGTACGGGCTTGGGCGCCACCGGTGCGGAAACGCGCACGGCCGGCGGCGCCTTCAGCCACCACAGGGGGCCGTAGTTGCAATACGTGGGCACGACCTGGCCATCGGCCACTGTGCGGTACATCAAGGCTTCCGCATACGCGACGACGATGGACTTCGTGCCCTGCGCCGCATTGCCGGCGACGGTGCCCGTGTACCAGGCGGCGACGATGGCCAGCGCCAGCTCGCGCAAGCTGGCGTCCGCAGCGGTGGCGGCCGCCAGCAGGGCCTTCGCTTCCTGGCCCGTGACAAGCAGCGCCCCCAGCCGTGGCAAGCGGTCGGCAAAGCCAGGCACGTTGGTGCGCATGGCTTGCTCGATGCGCGCCGCCGTCGCGGCGGACAAATCGCGGTGGCCCGTGATCGTTTGCGACAAGCTGTAGAACAGCATGGTGGCCGGTGCCAGGCCGGTCGCTGCAGCGCTGGCCGGAGACGGCATGGCGGCGGACAGGGGATTGCTCCAGAAACCGGCCTGCGCCAGCAAGGCGGCCAGACCGATCAGGGCGTGGCGGCGGCTGATGCGGGGAAGGGATGAAACGGATGGTGCAGATGGTTCGCTGCCTGGATGATTCATGACGAGACTCCCGCAAGACTTATTGTTTTGTTGACTTCGATGATTGCGCTACATTGCATTTGCGCATAAATGGAACCGGTTCCACATTATCCTACATAAATAAATTGTTTGCCAATGGAGTATTACTACTGAGATTACTACTGAGAATCTGCCTTGTGCAATTCCTGTATGGATTCAGGCGTTTTGCGCAGGCAAAACGCCAATCCCGGCTTGTTGCCCAGGCGGTAGTGGAAATCGAGCACGCTGCCGCCGGCCAGGCTAGGCTTGCCCGGCAGAGGCAGGGGCAAGTTCAGGCTGCAATGATGGTCGCCCAGGACAATGTCGCCATGCACGCGGATGCGCGTCAGCAATCGCGGCGCCTGCTCCAGCACATCGGGCAGGCGGATGCTGGCGGCAGGCAGGCTATCACCCTGTTCATGCTGCCAGGCGCACAAGGCGTCCGCATCGAGGGCAAACACGCGGCCCCAGTCGGTGCACGGCTCATCCGGCGCGCGCCGATCCAGGCCCAGGTGCACGGTGACGGCCGCCGGCAGCAGCGCCGCCGCAGGCGCCTGCGCGTGCAGATTGCGCAGGATGGCCACCTGCGGCTCCTTGCCCAGCGCCGTATTCATGGTTTCGCTGATGATCACGTCCGGCATGGCAGCGGCAGGAATGCGGTAGGCGGCCGCGTCGGCGCAAATGTATTGCGTCACATGGCTGTCCAGGCCCAGCCGTGCGATCAGGTCGCGCGCATAGGCCAGCGTCTCGGCGTGTACGTCGAGGATGGCAAACTGCACCTGGGTCGCGCTCAGCACCGCCATCACAGGCAAGGCCAGCAAGGCAAACGGCCCGCAGCCCGCATACAACACGCGCACGGGCCGCCCGCCGCTCACGTCCAGTTGCTCGCGCACGGCCAGCGCCAGGCCCTGGATGAAGGCGGCGCTACGGTACGGTTCGCGCGCGCACAGGCCCGCCTGCACGGGCGAGATGGCCCAGCCGCTGGGCAGGAAGCTTTCGCCATCGCGCAAGCCATCCTGACGATCCATGGACAGGCGCGAATGGCGTTCGACGAGCTGGCGCAGCTGCACCGTTTCGCCAACCAGGCTTGCCAGCGAGCGCTGCGGATCGCACAGGGCGGCCGCAATGGCGGCCAGTCCCGCTTGTGCCGGCGTCATGCACAGCCCCGCTGGCGCAGGGCGATAAAGACAGAATACATGCGGCCTCCTTGAAAAGATTGCAAGTACGCGGAAAACTTGGCAGCATAGCAAACAAACAGACGCCTGCCCATTTGCCACCATCCACCACCATCCGCAACGACCTACCGGAGCACCGATGCACGCCTTGCCGCTTTCCGCCCTCGCCAGCCTGCCCGTCCCCTACCAGTTGCGCGTCCAGCGCGACGACGATGATGACTTCGCCGCCGCGCTGTACAGCGCCACACGCGACGACTTGCGCCAGGTGCCGGCCGACCCCGCCGTCATCGAACAGCTGATCGCCATGCAGCGCCGCATGCAAAGCCAGGGCTATCGCCAGGCGTATCCGCACGCGGCCTACCTGGTGCTGCAGCACGGCGACACCCCCATCGGCCGCCTGATCCTCGACAGCCAGGACAAGGTGCTGCACCTGGTCGATATCGCCATCCTGCCGTCGGCGCAAGGCCAGGGCGCCGGCAGCGCCGTGCTGCGCGGCCTGCAGGCGCAAGCGGGCGCGCAGCAATGGCATATCCACCTTGCCGTCAACAAAAGCAACGCCGCCGCGCGCGCACTGTACCAGCGGCTGGGCTTTCGCCTGCGCGGGGAAAACGAGGTGCAGGAGCAACTGGCGTGGAGCGCGCCATAGTGCCGGCGCCCGACGCGCCCAGCACCTGGCTGCAGCTGCCACTGCGCTTTGACGTGGCGCGCATGCAGCGCGACAGCGACCAGTTCGCCGCTGACGAGTGGATCAGCCATTTCAATACGGGCGCCTATGACCATGGCTGGAGCTGCGTGCCGCTGCGCTCGGTCGGCGGCCAGGCGGGCCACATCATGCCCATCGACGACGGCGCCTACGCCGCCACGCCGCAACTGGCGCGCTGCCACAGCCTGAGCGAGGCGCTCGCCAGTTTCGAATGCGAAATCCGCGCCGCGCGCCTGCTGGCGCTGGCGCCCGGCGCCCTCATCCATGCACACCGCGATGCAAAAATGGCATTACAGGATGGCTTGACGCGCATCCACATCCCCATCCACACCTCGCCGCAGGTACTGTTCAGCATTGATGGCGAGACTGTGCATTTCACGGCCGGCCACGCCTGGTACATGGATGCCAGCTGCCTGCACGCGGTGCACAACCAGGGCACGACGCCGCGCATCCATCTCGTGCTGGACTGCGTCACCAACGCCTGGCTCGAAGCGCTGTTCGCCAAGGCCGGCTTCGTGCCGAAAGCACCCCACAAGTATGGGGACCCCAGCATCAACGATGGCAATGTGCGCCAGGTCATCGCCCAGCTGCGGCTGTCCCCCTCGCCTGCCAGCCTGGCGCTGGCCAGCGAACTGGCGGCACTGGCCGATGGGTGCGCAGCGTGAGCGCCGCGCCAGGCATTGCCCAACAAGAACGTTTGCTGGCCAGGGGCGAGACGGTGGCATGGCACGAGGGCATGGACTTGCGCGGCTGGTATCCACTGTACGTGGAACGCGGCGGCACACTGGCTGACGCCGCCATGTGCTGGCGCGAACTGGGGAAAATGCCTTTCAGCGACGCCTTCTTTGTCAATACGCTGGCGCGCCAGCCGCATGAGCTGCGCCGCGTCTGCCGCACGCCGCTGGCGGCACTGGCGAGCCTTGCCGATGGCCTGACGCCCGACGCCTTCATCTTCCACGTCTCGCGCTGCGGCTCGACCCTGCTGAGCCAACTGCTGGCATCGTTGCCGCAATGCATAGTCCAGTCCGAGCCGCCCGTCATCGACTCGCTGCTGCGCCTGCATCACGACAGCGGCGACGGGGCCGCCAGCGTCGCCCTGCTGCGCCAGGCCATCCTGGCCCTGGGCCAGCGCCGCTCCGGCGCGGAGACGCACTTTGTCATCAAGTTCGACTGCTGGCACATCCACAGCCTGGATTTGCTGCGGCAAGCATTTCCCGGCACGCCCTGCCTGTTCGTCTACCGCGAACCGCTGGCCGTGCTGACCTCGCACCAGCGCCAGCGCGGCCCGCAAATGGTGCCCGACATGCTGCACCCGGCCCAACTGCCGCTGCCCACGCACCAGCTGGCACCCGGCGATCTCGACGGCTATGCGGGCCTGGTGCTGGCCAGCCTGTTCAACGCAGCCCTACCCCACGCCGCTGCCGGCCAGTTGCAGTTAATCAACTACAAGCAATTGCCTGACATCCTGTTCAGCGACTTGCTGCCCCGCTTCGGCATCGCCCCCACGGCCGGGCAGTTACAAGCGATGCACGCGCGCGGCGGCGTGCATGCGAAATATGGCACGGCCTTCCACGGCGATCCGCCCGTGGCCGCGGCAAGCGGTCTGGCGGCCATCGCCGCGCAGATCCAGCCCGGCTATCAGGCACTGGAAGCGTTGCGACTGCATGCCGGGCAAGGCCAATTTCCATGAAACCAAACTCTGACAAGGAGGCATATCGACGTACCCGATGGAGACCATGCAATAGATAGCTGTTCAATTAGCTGTTCAACTGCGGCGCGCAATGCACGCCCCTTGCAAGCAAGCTGAAACTGACCCCCATACCATGATAAAAAAAATGACATTGGCAGTATTCTTTACAGCCCTGATTCCCTTCTACGGATGCCAGGCGCAAACCATGCCGGAAGCGCAAGCCGTTTCGACTGAAGTCACCACCACCCTGACACCCGACATCGGCGGCATACAGCAGGTGGTGGAAATCAAGACAGACGACGCGAGCAAACCCATCCTGCTGTTTTTATCGGGCGGCCCGGGAAGCTCCATGATCAAAGGCGCGGATGCCTTCACGAATAGCCTGAAAAGCAGATTTACGATTGTGCAATGGGACCAGCGGGACGCGGGAAAAACATTGAAATTGAATCCTTCACCCACGCAGCCGTCCGTCGAGCAAATGGAGAAGGACACGTATCAAGTCATACAATTTCTGCGCAAGGAGTTAAAGCAGGAAAAAATATACTTGCTGGGCAGTTCCTGGGGCAACGTCCTGGGCTTTTATATCGTCCAGAATCACCCGGAACTGCTGCATGCCTATTTCGCCTCCAATCCTGTCGTGAGCCAGCTGGAAAGCGAGAAAGAATTGCTGAAAACCTTGAAACTGCATTTCAAGGACAATGCCGTCGCCAGCCAGGAACTGAACAAGGTCAACATTCCTTTTCAACGGGATGAAGACCTGTTCTACTTGAGAAAGTGGCTTTTTTACAAGGATGGCAAGGCATTCGCGACCAGCGATGGTTTTAAGGCGGGCTTTCTTCAATGGTCAAAAATCTGGTCGCCTGTGTGGAACCAGGTAATGAATATAGACTTGCCCAAGACCTTGAAAAAAGTTGACTGCCCCGTGTATTTCTTCGTAGGCAAAGACGATATTCAAACCGCCACCAACATCACAACAGATTATTTTGACAAGTTGCAAGCGCCAAGCAAGGGGTTCTTCTTGTTTGAGCATTCCGGACATCAGATACACCAGGATGAACCTGAAAAATTTCAAGATGCCATCATCAAGGTCCTGGAAACGATTCAATCAGGCAAGTAGAAACACCCGGCACTTCAAAAACCCGCTGTTGTAAGCAAACCTAGGCAAGGAACCGGCCCAGAAACGCAAAAAGCCCAACCGTTAAAGGCTGGGCTTTTTGCTACTGGTGTTCTGGCTCCCCGACCTGGACTCGAACCAGGGACCTGCGGATTAACAGTCCGTCGCTCTACCAACTGAGCTATCAGGGAAAAGAGGCCGCATTCTATAGGGTAAATTTTGCGATGTCCAGATCCCCCCCCCCGAAAAAGGTGTATTTTCCCTGCTGCACCTGGCCCGATGGTCAGCCGGGCTGCTCTTGCGGGTAGTAATCAAATACCAGCACGCGACCCAGCCATGGCTTGAGTTGCTCGACGAAGGCCAGGTGGGCCGGATGGCTCAGATACACGTCGCGCGCGCCGGCATCGTCGAAGGTCAGGGTAAAGCAATCGGTAAAGCCATCATCGAGTCCTTCCGGGCTGACATTCGGCCCCCATTCAAATTGCCGCACGCCGGGAATGCGCTGTTTCAATTGGGAGAACTCATACACGAGTTCAGCATGCTTGGCGGAGGTGATGCCATCGAGAAAGTCGCACAGGACAATGTGGCGCAAGGCGGAGGTACAAGTCATGGGAAGGTGCTCCTGAAGTGATGCATTCAGGATAGCGCAAAACGCGATTACGCACAGGCACAAGCCCTGCTAGCTACGGCGAAAAACAAAAAAGGCCATGTTTTTCAACATGGCCTTTCGAATTCTGGCTCCCCGACCTGGACTCGAACCAGGGACCTGCGGATTAACAGTCCGTCGCTCTACCAACTGAGCTATCAGGGAAAAGAGGCCGTATTATATAGGGCAAGTATTCAGATGTCCAGATTCCCATAGGGAAATTCTACTTTTTCCACCATTCGCACCTGTGGCAAAAAACAAAAAAGGCCACGTTTTTCAACGTGGCCTTTCGAATTCTGGCTCCCCGACCTGGACTCGAACCAGGGACCTGCGGATTAACAGTCCGTCGCTCTACCAACTGAGCTATCAGGGAAAAGAGGCAATATTATATGTCGCTTGTTTCGCATTTGCAAGACTCAAACCACATCTTGACAAACACGACCATCGCCGACTTTCCACTGCCATCAGCGCCACACTTGCATGCAGCGCCGAAGAAGCAATATCTTAAAGCACTTTGGCGATCGCGTCAATAACGATGTCGATATTGCGCGAATTCAACGCTGCCACGCAGATACGGCCCGTGTCGACGGCGTAGATCGATTGCTCGCGCAGGGTCGCCACTTGCTCCTTGGTCAGGCCCGAGTACGAGAACATGCCGATTTGCTGGCGCACGA
This sequence comes from Janthinobacterium breve, assembly GCF_051380895.1. Lineage (NCBI taxonomy): Bacteria > Pseudomonadati > Pseudomonadota > Betaproteobacteria > Burkholderiales > Oxalobacteraceae > Janthinobacterium > Janthinobacterium breve. The sequence continues at coordinate 423,252 of NZ_JBNYXY010000005.1, forward strand.
ATTCGAAGTCGTGACCTGGCGCCTTGGCCTTCAGTTTTTCCACGAAGGCATTGCGCATTTCACGGATGCGCACGCGCATGCCGGCCAGTTCCTCTTCCCACAACTGGCGCAGTTCCGGCGTGGCCAGCACGGTGGCGACCACTTTGCCGCCATGCGTAGGCGGGTTCGAGTAGTTGGTGCGCACGACGCGCTTCAGCTGCGACAGCAGACGGGCCGCCTCATCGGCGCTGGCAGCGACGACGCTCAGGGCGCCCACGCGCTCGCCGTACAGCGAGAACGATTTCGAGAACGAGTTCGATACCAGCAGCGGGCCGCCCGCGTCGGCAAAGCGGCGCACCACGGCGCCATCTTCGGTGATGCCGTTGGCAAAGCCCTGGTAAGCCATGTCCAGGAACGGCACCAGGCCGCGCGACGTGACCACGCTGATGATCTGGTCCCACTGGACCACGCTCAGGTCGGCGCCGGTCGGGTTGTGGCAGCAGGCGTGCAGCACGACGATGGAGCCGGCTGGCATGGCGTTCAGGCTGGCCAGCATGCCGTCGAAGTTCACGCCATGGGTGGCAGCATCGTAATACGTGTAGTTATTCACGACGAAACCGGCGTTCTCGAACAGCGCGCGGTGGTTTTCCCAGCTCGGGTCGCTGATGTAGACTTGTGCGCCCGGCGCGAAGCGCTGCAGGAAGTCGGCACCGATCTTCAATGCGCCCGTGCCGCCGATGGCTTGCACGGTGATGGCGCGGCGCTCTTGAATAACGGCGCTATCGGCGCCAAATACGAGTTCTTGCACCGCCTTGTCGTAGGCAGCCAGGCCTTCGATCGGCAGATAGGTGCGTGGCGTGCCCTGTTCGATCAGGATGGCTTCTGCCTTGCGTACGCAAGCTAACAGAGGCACTTTACCGTTGTCGTCATAATAGACGCCAACGCCCAGATTGATTTTGGCGGGATTCTGGTCCGCGTTAAATGCTTCGGTGATGCCCAGGATCGGGTCGCGTGGGGCCATCTCGATGGCGCTAAACAGACTGGCAGAAACAGTTGGGTTCGTCATGATAAGATTGGATTCGATTGGAAGCAGGTTCACAGCGGAGTTGTAGACAGCGCCCCGAATACAACGCCAGGGCCGCCAGCAGAGCACTATTCTAACAAAGGTCTGATTCACATGCCCGAATTATCTACCGCCAGCGAGGCGGAAAGCGCAATTATCTCTTTCCCGGACTCCCCCTTCAAGCTGCACCAGCCCTTCTCTCCGGCCGGCGATCAGCCGGCGGCGATCGCCCAATTATCCGAGGGCATCGCCGATGGTCTGGCCTTCCAGACCCTGCTGGGCGTGACCGGTTCCGGCAAGACCTACACCATGGCCAACGTCATCGCGCGCATGGGCCGGCCCGCCATCGTCTTCGCGCCCAACAAGACGCTGGCGGCGCAGCTGTACAGCGAGTTCCGCGACTTTTTCCCGCAAAATGCGGTCGAATACTTCGTCAGCTACTACGATTACTACCAGCCGGAAGCCTACGTGCCGCAGCGCGACCTGTTCATCGAAAAGGACTCGTCGATCAACGAGCATATCGAGCAGATGCGACTGTCGTGCACCAAGTCGCTGATGGAACGGCGAGATGTCATCATCGTCGCCACCGTCTCGGCCATCTACGGTATCGGTAACCCGAACGAATACCACCAGATGATTTTGACGTTGCGCGTAAAAGACAGGGTCAGCCAGCGCGACGTCATCGCGCGCCTGATCCAGATGCAGTACACGCGCAACGAAGTCGACTTCGGCCGCGGCACTTTCCGCGTGCGCGGCGATACCATCGACATCTTCCCCGCCGAACATGCGGAACTGGCCGTGCGCCTGGAAATGTTCGACGACGAGATCGAATCGATCCAGCTGTTCGACCCGCTGACGGGCCGCGTGCGGCAAAAAATCCCCCGTTTCACCGTGTACCCGGGTTCGCACTACGTGACGCCCCGCTCCACCGTGCTGCGCGCCGTGGAAACCATCAAGGACGAACTGCGCGAGCGCCTGGATTTCTTCCGCAAGGAAAACAAGCTGATCGAAGAGCAGCGCCTGGAACAGCGCACGCGCTTCGACCTGGAAATGATGGCCGAAATCGGCTTCACCAAGGGCATCGAGAACTATTCGCGCCACCTGTCCGGTGCGCTGCCGGGCGAACCGCCGCCCACCCTGGTCGACTACCTGCCGCCCGACGCATTGATGTTCCTCGACGAATCACACGTGCTGACGGGCCAGCTCAGCGCCATGTACAACGGCGACCGCTCGCGCAAGACGAACCTGGTCGACTATGGCTTCCGCCTGCCGTCGGCGCTCGACAACCGGCCCTTGAAATTCGAGGAATTCGAGCAGAAGATGCGCCAGACCGTGTTCGTCTCGGCCACGCCGGGCGACTACGAAAGGAACCATTCGGACCAGGTGGTCGAACAGGTGGTGCGCCCCACGGGCCTGGTCGACCCGCAGATCATCGTGCGCCCCGCCAGCACCCAGGTGGACGACCTGATGTCGGAAATCGTCGACCGCATCAAGAAGGACGAGCGCGTGCTGGTGACCACTCTCACCAAGCGCATGTCGGAGCAATTGACGGAATATCTGGGCGACCATGGCATCAAGGTGCGCTACCTGCACAGCGATATCGAAACGGTGGAACGCGTGGAAATCCTGCGCGACCTGCGCCTGGGCACCTTCGACGTCTTGGTGGGGATCAACCTGCTGCGCGAGGGCCTGGACTTGCCGGAAGTGTCGCTGGTCGCCATCCTCGACGCGGACAAGGAAGGCTTCTTGCGCTCCGAGCGCAGCCTGATCCAGACCATCGGTCGCGCCGCACGTAACCTGAACGGCACGGCGATCCTGTACGGCGACCGCATCACGGACTCCATGCGCCGCGCCATCGACGAGACGGAACGCCGCCGCGCCAAGCAGATCGCCTTCAATACGGCCAACAACATCATCCCGATCGGCGTCAAGAAATCGATCCGCGAAATGATCGACGGCGTCTACAGCCCGCAGGAAGCGCGCGACAACCTGCAAGTGGCGCAGGAAGCGGCGAAGTTCGAAGCCATGAGCGAAAAACAGGTCAGCAAGGAAATCAAGCGCCTGGAAAAACTGATGGTCGACCACGCCAAGAATCTGGAGTTCGAAAAGGCGGCGCAGGTGCGCGACCAGTTGCACCTCCTCAAGCAGCAGCTGTTCGGCGCGCCGGGCACGGACAATGTGGCGTCGATACTGTGAAAACAAGCTGGGAAAATAAGGCAAGGCCGCAGGCAGGGCGCCATCCGGCGCCCTGTCTTGAAGCTTACTCCGGCAACGAATAGTCGATGTCGTAGAAATGCTGGCCGTTTTCAATGCGGATGGCCAGGGTGCCGCTGATGCCCGTCAACTGCCCCGTGCCGGAATACGGCACGATGACGATGCTCAGCTCCTGCCTGCCGTCGGCCATCGTGCCGAAATGCTGGGCCACGAAGCTGCCCTCTTTTCCCTGCAGGACGCCCGTGATGGCTTCCATGGCGACATAGCCGGCCGCGCCTTTGGTGTCGGTCACGGCGTTGAGCATCTGCCCCGTGGCAGTGGCGACAAGGTCGCCCGCATACACCTTGTCAAGCAGCACCCTTCCCAAGGTCGTGCGCCCCGCGCGTTGCGGCGGCGTGGCCGGCGCCATGGTGATGCTAAAACTTCCCGTAGCGTGCGCGTGCATGCGATGATCTCCTTCTGTAGACGAGGCGGCGCCGGCTGGCGCTACCGATAATAGACAACATGCGGCCAGCATCAGGCCCGACAAACTGTGTGATTTCATGATTCCCTTCCGATCAATGCGAGAGGGCCAGCTTAAGGCCGTGCAGGAGACAAATATTGGATAAAGCCGACAGCCCGGCCAATCTGCTCGACGCGCGCGGGCAAGCGCCGAAGGGCATCGTCGATCCGCAGGCGGCGGCGCGCCGGATACGCCTGGCGACCTATCCGCCGGCCGCCGCGCTGGCGCCGTTCGTCGAGTATTGCTGGGTGGTCGAATGGGACAGGCGGGGCTGCGCAGCGGAGACGCAGCGCGTGCTGCCCTACCCGAACGCCCACCTGGTTTTCGATGCCGGACGCAGCGCCATTCATGGCGTGGTGCGCGGCGCCTTTGACAGGACTTTGATCGGCGCAGGCAAAGTATTGGGCGTGCGTTTCGCGCCAGGCGGCCTGCGCCCGTTCATCACGCAGCCACTGTCAACCTTCACCGACACCACCATCGCCGCTGATGCGCTGCTGGGCATGCCGGCAGCGCAGGCCGAGGCGCGGGTGTTAGGCGAGTCCGACGATCTGGCCATGGTGGCGCAGGCACAGGCACTGCTGCTGCCAAGGCTGCCGCAGGTTGACGACAAGGCCCTGCTGGCCGCCCGCCTGACTGCGGCGGCGGCGGCCCACCACGGTCCCACGAGCGTGGAGCAACTGTGCGAACACATGGCCATCGGCGAACGCCATCTGCAGCGCCTGTTCGCCAACTACGTGGGCGTGCCGCCGAAATGGGTCATCCAGCGCTACCGCCTGCAAGAGGCGATCTGGCGCCTGGCGCAGCCCGATGCGCCCGACCTGGCCAGCCTGGCGCATGAACTGGGCTTTTTTGACCAGGCCCATTTCAGCCGCAGGTTTGCGGAACTGGTGGGCAGCACACCGCTCGACTATCGCCGCTCGCAGCTGCCCAAGTCAGCCTAAGCAGCCGCGTTGACGTCGTCCATGTAGGCACGGATGATGCTGGCGAAATCTGCATCCGCCGTCAGGCCCAGCGCTTCGGCGCGGGCCGTGTCCCAGGCGCCGGGCCAGCTCTTCACGATGCGCTCGACGGCAGGGTCCGGCGCGTAGCTGATGCGGGCCACAACGTCCGCGCCAGCAACTTGCTCCAGCGCGGCGATCATCTCGCCAACGCTGACGCTCAAACCCGGCAAGTTCACCGTGCGGCTCGCGCCAAACATCTCGCCCGCCAGTTCGTGGCCGGCGATCAGGGAGGCGATGGCTCCGCGCGGCGACAGCAGCCACAGACGCAGATCGGTGGCCACGGGGCAGATGGCCGCTTCACCATTCAACGGTTCGCGGATGATGCCGCTGGCGAACGAGGACGCCGCCTTGTTCGGTTTGCCGGGACGCACGCTGATGGTCGGCAGGCGCAGCACGCGCCCGTCGACGAAGCCGCGGCGGCTGTAGTCGTTGAGCAGCAATTCACCGATGGCCTTTTGCGCGCCGTACGACGACTGGGGATTCAGGGCCGTCGTATCCTGCACCACGTCCGGTAGCTTGCCACCATACACGGCCACGGAGCTGGTAAACACGACCTTCGGCTTGTGCCCCAGTTCGCGGCAGATATCGAGCAGCAGGCGCGACGCATCGAGGTTGATGCGCATGCCCAGTTCAAAATCGGCTTCTGCATGACCGCTGACGATGGCGGCCAGGTGAAAGACGGACGCCGTCTGCGCATCGAGGGTGGCGCGCATCAGGGCACCATCAGCGATATCGCCCGTGACCACCTTGACGCGCGCATCATTGAAGTCATGCGCGGCCACCACGTCGACCAGCACCAACTCGCTGATCGTTTGCAATTGGCCCTGGCTGTCCGTCAACTGGCCTTGCGCCAGCAACTGGCGCGCCAGGCGCTGTCCCAGGAAACCGGCGCCGCCGGTGATCAGTACTTTCATTTCAGTTCTCCTTGCTTGTTGTTGTAGGCGGCGAGCCAGCCCAGGCCATCCTCGGTGCGTCCGCGCGGACGGTATTCGCAGCCGATCCAGCCCTCGTAGCCCAGCTCATCGAGCAGCCTGAATAAATACGGGTAATTGACTTCGCCATCATCCGGTTCATTGCGGGCAGGGACGCTGGCGATCTGCACGTGGCCGATGCCGTCGAAGTTGTTCCTGAACGTCATGGCGATATCGCCCTCGACGATCTGCGTGTGATAAAAATCCATCTGCACCTTGACGTTGGGCGCGCCCGATTCCAGCCGCAGCACGTGGCCCTGCGCCTGCGTGACGAGGAAGTAGCCGGGCATGTCGCGTCCGTTGATCGGTTCGATCAAGAGTTCAATGCCATTCTCGCCCACGGCCTTCGCCGCGTACTTCAAATTAGCCAGGTAGGTGGCGCGGTGCAGTTCGATATCGGCGCCGACGGGCAGCAGGCCCGCCATCATGTGTACGCGTGGCGTGCCCAGTGCCAGCGCATACTCGATGCCACGCGTCACGCCGGCGCGGAACTCCGCTTCGCGGCCCGGCAGCGAGGCGGTGCCCCGTTCGCCGGCCGCCCAGTCGCCCGGCGGCAGGTTGAACAGCACATTCTGCAAGCCGTGCTCGCGCAGCCAGCCAGCTACCTCCTGCGGCGCGTAATCGTAAGGAAACAGGAATTCGACGCCCTGGAAGCCCGCTTGCGCGGCGGCGGCAAAGCGCTGCGGGAAAGGCACTTCATTGAACATCATGGTCAGATTGGCGGCAAAGCGGGGCATGCGTATCTCCTGGATTTCTTATATGTCGAGTTTGAATGTGTGTTTCAGGTCCGCGATCTGTTCCGCATCGAGCGGGCGCGTGGGTACATCGCGCAGCAGCAGGAACAGCTTGGCCGTCTCTTCCAGTTCTTCGGCGGCGTACACGGCCGCTTCCAGGCTGGCACCCGAGACCACGGGACCGTGGTTGGCCAGCAGCACGGCCGAGTGCTTGCGCGCCATGGCGCCAATGGCGCCGGCCAGCGCCGGGTCGCCCGGACGGTGATATGGCACGAGCGGCAAGCGCCCCACCTTCATCACAAAATATGGCGTGAGCGGCGGGATGCAATCGTCATGATTCAGGCCGCACATGCAGGACACGGCCGCCGAATGCGTCGAGTGCAAATGCACGATGGCGCCGGCGCTGCCCCGTTCCTGGTACATGGCGCGGTGCAAAAACGCCTCTTTTGACGGCGGCGCACCGCTGAGCAACTTGCCGTCCCAGTCCAGCTTGGACAGCTGGGCGGGATCGAGCCGCCCCAGGCTGGCATTCGTGGGCGTGAGCAGCCAGCCGTCGGACAGGCGCACGCTCAGGTTGCCGCTGCTGCCCGCCGTCAAGCCCCGCTCGAACAGGGACTTGCCAAAATCGACGATCTGCTCGCGCTGGCGCATCTCTTCCGGAGAAGTGTGAAACGCAGCGGTACTCATGCCAGCACCTGCCAGGCCTTGCTGAAGAAATCGACCGTGCCGAAATTACCGGACTTAAGGGCCAGTGCCAAGGGCGCCATGCCATCGTCGCCCGGCGCCGACAAGGCTTGCGTCCAGGGTACGCCGGGGTCGATCTCTGGCCCGATGCGCAAACCCGCCACGCCCAGCGCCTTGACGACGGCGCCCGAGGTTTCGCCGCCGGCGACGATCAGCTGGCCCACACCGAGGCGCACCAGCCCTTGCGCGATGGCGGCCAGGGCTTCCTCGACGAGGGCACCGGCCCGCTCCACGCCCAGCTGCGCCTGCACGGCGCGCACAGCGTCCGGCGTGGCCGTGGCATAGATCAAAACGGGGCCTTGCGCCAGATGCGCGCCAGCCCATTCCAGTGCCTGCTCCACCACGGCGTCCACCACCTCGCCTCCCGCAGCAAGCTGCAGCGGGTCGACGTGGAATGACGGGGCGCTCTCGCGCAGGTGCGCCACCTGCTGCTGCGTGGCCACCGAGCAGCTGCCCGAAATCACGGCGCGAAATCCGGAGGCCGGCGGCAAGCGCCCTGCCTGTCCCGCAGGCGATGGCGACAACTGGCCCCGCTGGCGGAAATTCTGCGGCAGTCCCAGCGCGATGCCGGAGCCGCCCGTAATCAGTTTCAGGTCGGCGCAGGCGGCGCCGATGGCTTCCAGGTCGCGGTTAGAGACGGCATCGACGACCGCAAAATGGCAACCCTGGCCGCGCAAGTCCGCAAAGCGCTGGGCGATGGCGGCGGCGCCCTTCTCCACCACGGAGAAATCGGCCAAGCCCACCTTGGCTTGCACCTGCTGCTGCAGCACGCGCACCAGGTTGGAATCCGTCATCGGCGTCAAGGGATGCTCGCGCATGCCTGACTCGGCCAGCGGCACGTCGCCGACGAACAGATTGCCCTTGTAGATGGTGCGGCCATTCGCGGGAAACGCGGGACAGGCAATCGTGAAGTCCGTGTCGAGCGCCCGCATCAACGCCTCGGCCACGGGACCGATATTGCCGCGCGGCGTGGAGTCGAACGTGGAGCAGTACTTGAAGTAGAACTGGCGGCTTCCGGCCTGCTGCAGCCAGGCCAGTGCGGCCAGCGACTCGGCCACCGCGTCTTCAGGTGCATTCGTGCGCGACTTGAGGGCGATGACGACGGCATCGACGTCGCCAGGTGGCGGCCCTTGCGGCACACCGATCAATTGCACCGTGCGCATGCCGGCCTTAACCAGCATGCCGGCCAGGTCGGTGCCACCCGTGAAGTCGTCGGCGATACATCCCAGTAGTACGGTCATGATTGTTCCTTCTTGATTCAGTTACGCTTTCGCTGGCAATGTAATTCCAGGGAAAAGCTTGATGACGGCGGAGTCGTCCTCGCCGCCAAAACCGGCGGCTGACGCCTGCATGAACATCTGGTGCGCCGTGGCCGACAGCGGCAATGGAAACACGCTTTTTTTCGCGTAATCGAGCACGATGCCCAGGTCTTTCACAAAAATATTCACGGCCGACAGCGGCGTGTAGTCGCCCTTCAGGATATGCGGCACCCTGTTCTGGAACATCCAGGAACTGCCGGCGCTGTTCGAAATGACTTCGTACAGCGCATCCGGATCGCAGCCGGCACGCAGGCCCAGCGCCATCGCTTCGGCGGCGGCGGCGATGTGCACGCCGGCCAGCAGCTGGTTGATCATCTTGACTTTCGAGCCCTGCCCCGGCTGCTCGCCCAGACGGTACAGCCTGGCGCAGATGGCGTCAAAAATACCGGCGCAGGCGTCAAAAGAATCGGGTGCGCCGGCCGCCATCACCGACATCTCGCCGGACGCCGCCTTGGCCGCGCCGCCGGAAATGGGCGCGTCGATGAAGCGCAGTCCCATGGCCGCCAGGCGCGCACCGAGCGCTTCGGCAAACTCCGGCGCCACGGTGGCACAGGCGATGACCACGCTGCCCGGCGCCAAGGCGCTGGCCGCACCGTGCTCGCCAAACAGCACGGCTTCCGTCTGCTGCGCATTGACGACGACGATCAGCAGCGCCTGCACCTGCGCCGCCAGCGCGACAGGCGACGCGGCAGCCCGGGCGCCCAGCTCCACCAGCTTTTGCACGGTCTCGGGCCGCACATCGCAGGCATGCACTTCAAAACCGGCGCGCAGCAGGGATAGCGCGATGCCCATGCCCATGGCGCCCAGGCCGATCACGCCCACTTTTTCGATTGTTGCGGTCATTGTTTACTCCACTTATTTATTTACGAGTTTGGCCGGCACCCGCATGATGATGAAGGCGCCAAACACGAGGATGCCGGCCAACAGGTAGATGGCGATATCGGTCGACTGGGTCAAGTCCTTGATGGAGCCGATCATGTACGGCGCTGCGAAGCCGGCCAAGTTGCCCACCGAATTGATGGCGGCGATGCCGGCAGCGGCCGAGACGCCGCCTAAAAAGGCCGTCGGCAAGCTCCAGAACATGGGCGAGGCGGCGAGGATGCCGCCAGCGGCGATCGTCAGGAAGAAGATGGCCCAGCCCGTGTTGTGGGCACCGGCCAGCGCGCTGCAGACGATGGCGGCGGCGCCCACCACCAGCGGGATGGCCATGTGCCAACGCCGTTCGCGGTACTTGTCCGAGCTGCGGCCCAGCAGGATCATCGACGCCACGGCCACCGAGTACGGGATCGCCGTGAACAGGCCGATATTGAGCACGCCCGTCACGCCGGCCGCCTTGATCAGGCTGGGTAGCCAGAAGGTCAGCGAATACTGGCCCATCACGCAGCAGAAATAAATCAGGGCCATGACCCAGATGCGCGGATCGGCGAAGATGGCACGGATCGACGGGTGTGAGACCTTGCCCTGTGCTTCCGTGGCGATGCGCTGCTCGAGGATGACTTTTTCATCTTCCGTCAGCCACTTCGCGGCGCGGATGCTGTTATCGAGATACAGCAGCACAGCCACGCCCATCAGCGCGGCGGGAATCGCTTCAAGCACGAACATCCACTGCCAGCCCGCATAGCCGTGCCAGCCGGCGAAGGTTTCCATGATCCAGCCCGACAGCGGGCCGCCAATCAGGCCCGCCACGGGAATGGCGGCCATGAAGGTGCACACCATGCGCGCGCGGCGCTCGGATGGATACCAGTAGGTCAGATACAGGATGATGCCGGGGAAGAAGCCCGCTTCGGCGATGCCGAGCAGGAATCTCATGACGTAGAACTGGGTCGGCGTGGTGACGAACATGAAAGCGCCCGAGATGATGGCCCAGGTGATCATGATGCGGGCGATCCACACGCGCGCGCCGATCTTGTGCAGCATCACGTTGCTGGGCACTTCGAACAGGAAGTAACCAAGGAAGAACACGCCCGCACCGAGGCCGTACACGGTTTCGGAAAACTGCAGGTCAGCCAGCATTTGCAGCTTGGCGAAGCCCACGTTCACACGGTCGAGATAAGCGACGATGTAGCACAGCATGAGGAAGGGAATGATGCGCCAGGTCACCTTGCGGTAGACGGCGTCGTCGATAGTTTTCTGGCTTGCGGCGGCGCCGGCCGACTGCCCGGGCAATGCTTGTGATACTTCCATGCTTGTCTCCTGATCGCTGGGGGATCGACCGTGCCGGGTTTTTATGGTCCACCGGAGGTGGCTGGCAACTTGTCTAAAATTTGTATGGATGTATATTATGTGTGTGTTTTGTGTGTGTCAAGCTGTATATTCCATATAATGGCAAGCAGGCAAGCCCCATGAGAACCGCTAGCGCAAGGATGCACCCGATGGACCGCACGTTCAGCTTTACCCTTCCCCCGCCGGAGCCCGCCGCGGGCAGTTTCACCACCGGCACCCTGGGTGCGCGCGTGGCGGCCCGGCTGCGCCAGCAGATCCACCACGATGGCCTGGCCGGCGGCACGCGTTTGCCATCCGAGCAGGCGATGGCCAGCCACTTCGGCGTGAGCCGCACGGTGCTGCGCGAAGCCATCGCCCTGCTGCAGGCGGACGGCATCGTCGCCACGCGCAAGGGCAGCGGCACGTTCGTGTGCGCGCAGGATGGCGCGAAGACGGGCGAACGGGGCGATGAGCTGACGGAGCAATCCGTGCAATCGCTGCTGAACCTGATCGAGGTGCGGCAGGGTCTGGAGGCTGAAATCGCCGCGCTGGCGGCCGTGCGGCGCACGCCGGGCCAGCTGGCCGATATCGAACATGCGCTGCGGCGCATCGAGGAAGCCGTGGCGGCCGGTGTCGACGGCGTGGAAGAAGACGTGCGCCTGCATCTGTGCATCGCCGAGGCGACGGGCAACCCCTATTGGCCGAAATTCGTCGCCATGTTCGCAGACCCGATCCGCTCTGCCGTCAAGGTGACGCGCGCCAATGAAGCGCGGCGCACGGACTTTTCCACCGAAGTGCGGCGCGAACATGAAAAAATCGTGCAGGCGATCGCCGCCGGCGACCCGCAGCGGGCACGCCAGGCGGCCATGGAACACATGCAGCATGCGGCCGAACGCGTACGCCTGGCCGACCGCGAATTCTGGCGCGGCGACGGCGGCGCATTGGCGCGCACCCTGGGGCGCGATCCCATCATGCAGAAATAGCCTGCTCCCGTTCAGGGGTAGCTTGGCCGTCGCATGTGAAACAGGCTGTCCGGTCCGATCTCGAAATAATCAGCCGGACCGCCGCCGCGCAATATCGGCGCAGCGGCGGCCGTGTCGTACACGCCATCGGTCAGCAGGTGGCGCGCGATGTGCACGCCCACCACTTCCCCCAGCACCAGCCAGCTGCCGACACCGTCGCCATTAACGCCTTGCAGCTCGATGATCTGCGTGCGCCGGCATTCGAAGGACACGGGACTCTCGGCCACGCGCGGCACGTTGACGATGCGCGAGGGGGCCGGCGTCAGGCGGGCCAGCGCGAATTCGTCGACTTCGGGCGGCGCCGGCGCGCAGCTGGCATTCATGGCATCGGCCAGCGGACGGGTCGCCAGGTTCCACACGAATTCGCCCGTCTGCTCGATATTGCGCAAGGTATCCTTGCGGCCGATGCTGGAAAAACCGATCAGCGGCGGATGGTAATTGAAGGCATTGAAAAAGCTGTACGGCGCCAGGTTGAGCACACCCTCGCCGCTGCGCGAGGCGATCCAGCCGATGGGCCGCGGCCCCACGATGGCGTTGAAGGGATCGTGCGGCAAGCCGTGGCCCTGAGCGGGCTCATAAAAATAGCGATCATCGCTCATGCAATTCCTGTCGTGTATGGAGGGAGCCAGAATGGCAGCTTAACAAAATCACCGCATAGGCGCATTTTCCGCTACCTCGGGGGGCGCCATCCGCATACTGTGAGAAAGCTGTATACAGCGCTGTTGCAAATTTGCATACTAGTGCTACCTTACTTGTGGGAAACGTGAACACATGAGCACCGGCCCTGCGCAGCACCGCTTTGCTTTCCACCAACACCGTCAAGGCTGGGCCATCGCAGCTGTCGCCGCCTTGCACCTGGTGCTGTTCTGGGCGGTCACGCGCCCCGTGCACAAGAGTATGGAGCGCGATGATCGGGCCTGGTTGCAACTGATGCCGCCACTGTCAACACCATGGGGAGTCGTTCCGCCCGTCGAGTCTGAGCCCGATCCTGCCCCCCCGCCCTTGCCGGCACTTCCTGTCGATCCGGCAATCATGGCCTCACCACCCAAGGCCGCACTTGCCACTACGCCGCCGGCCAGGCTACAAGACGACGCCCTGCCGGCCGAACTGGCGCCGGCGGCATCCAGGGCCGGCGCCCTCACTCTGGCGCAACAGGCCTTGCAGGCAGCTGGCGCCATCGACCGCCAGCTGCGCGCAGAGCATCCACAGGAGTTCGTGGCGCCGCCCGATACGGCGCAGATGCGGCTGGCGAAAGGCTTTGCGGAAGCGCATGCGGCGGTCAAGCCGAAATGGTTCGAAGCGGCACGTATCGAACTGTGGAGCGCGCCAAACGACCCCAAGCGTATCTACCGCGTCGTCACGGCGACCGGTGAATACTGCATCTATTTGCCGGACAAAGGCAACATGACGCTGAACCTCAGCGCGAGATCCGGCTACGCCGGTTTTGGCGAAGGAACTGCGGCGCCTTGTCCCATCAGGTTCTAACGATGGGTGATGGTGCGTAGCGGCAGGCGCACGAACGGCCCGGATCGCTTGCATTGATCCTGTCATTGCACTATCGTTACAGCACGCGCGTGTTGCCAACCTTGCACAGGAGATTCCACCGTGTCGCTCATACTCTACGGTCATCCCTTTTCCTCGTACACGCAAAAGGTGCTCATTGCCCTGTACGAAAACGCCATACCGTTCGACTTCCGCTGCCTGGCGCCGGACATGCCGCGGCACTTGCAGCAGTGGCTGGAGCGCTGGCCGCTGCGCAAGTTTCCGCTGCTGGTAGACGGGGAGCACAACGTCGCCGAGACCAGCATCATCATCGAATACCTGCAACTGGCCCATCCCGGCCCGCTGCGCCTGCTGCCTGATGATCCGATGCAGACGCTGGAAGTGCGCTTTCTCGACCGCTACTTCGACCTGCACGTCATGACACAAGTGCAGCATGCGGTGGGTACCGCCCTCACAGGCGACCCGGCAAAGGCCCGGGAAGGCCGCGCGTTTGCCGGCGAAAAGCTGGACCTCGCCTACGCCTGGCTGGAAACCCGCCTGACCGGCAAGACGTGGGCTGCCGGCGAACACTTTAGCCTGGCCGACTGCGCCGCCGCCCCCGCGCTGTTCTATGCGGACTGGACGCAGCCAATTCCCGCAACGCTGCCCCTGCTGCGCGCCTACCGCGCGCGCCTGCTGGCCCGCCCATCGTTCGCCCGCGCGGTGGAAGAAGCACGCCCGTACCGCCACCTCTTTCCCCTGGGCGCGCGGCAGCGCGATTGAGCTTGTTCGGTGACCCTGTTCAGGCAAACACGGGGCGAAAAAAACTGCGCTCGTAGCTGACGATACAGCGCGTCTCTTCGGCGTAGCGGAAGGCCGCCTGGCACTCCGCGTCCTGCATCGAGTCGCTGCGATACTGTTCGTACAGGGCCAGGCTGGGAAACGAGAACATGGCCAGCGCCACGTTGCTGGCGCCTTCGGACGGCAGGAAGTAGCCGTGGTGCTTGCCGCCGAAACGTTCGACCAGCGGTATCCACAGCTTGCCGTAGGCTTCGAATTCCTGCAATTTATACGGGTCGATGATGTAGCGCAAATAACAGGTGATCATGCGGTTTCCTTGTGAACGTTCAGATCCATCAACATGCCCGCCTCCCAGGAGCCGATGGCGGCCAGTGGCGAGCCAGGCAAAAAGTCCAGCGCGCAGGGATATATGAAATCTTCCTGCGCCAGCACGCCGAGCCCGGGCCAGCCGTAAAACAGCAGCTTGCCCTTGCCGATGCGCCCCAGTGCGCTGCCGTCGGGCAGCCAGCGCAAGCCGTTGCCCGTGCCGCCACCCGCCTCCACGGGTACCTTGGCCAGACAGCGGCCGTCGGCCAGCGCGTACATGGACAGGAACTCCTGGCCACCGGCGTGGTGCAGCACTGCCAGGTGCGCGCCGTCGGGCGACGGCGCGCACGACATCATGCCTGGCAGCGACAGCACCATGCGCCCGCCGCCGTCTTGCAAGGGCCAGTCCCATACACTGCAGTAATCAGGCGGCTGCACCTGCCCCTCGTCCACCGATTTGACGCCATGCTGGACCAGCAAACGCCGCCCGCCATCGATGGCGTAGACACCCCGCAGCATCTCGCCCCGATGCGCCTGCGTGAAAAGCGTCTCGCCCGTTTGCGCCTCGCGCATCCGCAAACGGCCATCCCAGCCGCCGTCGGCCAGATACTGCCCGCACGGCGACCACACGGGGCCGCAGCCTTCGCCATCCTTGTTGTTCTGTAAGTTCAGCAGCAACTGGCCCGCCTCGGCATCCACCACGGCCAGCTGGCCCGTCGTGCTCTTGATGGCCAGCCGGCTGCCATCGGGCGAGAAGGCCATGCCCGACATGTGCGCGATGAATTTGCCGCGCCACAGCTTGGTCCGCGCCGCCACGTCCCACAGGACCAGATCGCGGCCCAGCACGGCCAGGCGCGTGCCATCGGGTGAAAAGCGCACGCCGTAGCTGCAGCCCAGCTTCAGGGGCTTCTGCGTTGCCGTCATGCGCGCGCCAGGCGGTACACGACACTGTCGAGGTCGTAATGGCGCTCCATGCCCACGTATTGCATGCCCAGGCGCGTCATGACCTTGATCGAGGCGGCGTTGTCCGGGTGCGCCACGGCCACCACTTCGGGCGCGCCGACGACCTCGAAGGCATGCGCGACGATGGCTTGCGCCGCTTCGCTGGCGTAGCCCTGCCCCCAGCCAGCCCGCGCCAGGCGCCAGCCGATTTCGTGCGGCTTCGCCTTGTCGCCGCCGATATGCTGCAAGCAGGCCAGCCCCACCAGCACCTCATCTTCGGTACGGATCAAGGCCCACCACGAATAACCCCACTCGGCCCAGCGCCCTATGATGCGGGCAACGGCGGCGCGCGTGTGCTCTTCCGTCTCCGGCTGGCCCGCATTCAGGTAGGTCATCACTTCGGTATCCGAGTTCATGGCGTGCATGGCGTCGTAATGCTCATCGGTGACGGGTTCGAGGCGCAGCCGCGCCGTGTGCAGAATGGTCATGCCAGATTCCTTCAGATGAAAAAAAAGACGATACATGATCGTCTTTTTTTTGCAAGAGCGCACGCAATTACTTGCCTGCTTCACCCTTCTTGATCCACGCCGCCAGCTGGTGCGGACGCAGGCCGTCATAGTCTTCGAACGGCTGGTGGATCCACGGATTGTGCGGCAATTCGTCGAGGAAGTAGTCGGGACGCACGACGGAGCAGCCTTTCAGCCAGATCACGGCCGATTTGACTTCGGTCACGTCAGGGAAGTTTTCCTTCAGGTGACGCGTGACCTTGTCCAGCGTGACGCCCGAATCGGCCAGGTCGTCGACCAGCAGGATGCGGCCGGCCAGCGGGCCCTTGGTCATGGTCATGTACTTGGCGATATCGAGGTCGCCGCGCACCGTGCCCGCGTCTTCGCGGTAAGAGCTGGTCGACAGGATGGCCAATGGCAAATCAAAAATGCGCGAGAACACGTCGCCGGGACGCACACCGCCGCGCGCCAGGCACAATACCTGGTCAAATTTCCAGCCCGATTCGTAGACCTTAAGCGCCAGGCGCTCGATCAGGCGGTGGTACTCTTCCCAGTTGACCCAGAGATGTTGATCGTTCGATTGTGGGGTAGTCATGATAGTGAAATCTTATTATTAGCGTGATTAAAAAAATCCGCCTTGCGGCGGATTGTGTCCAGCAGCTTACTCGAATGGGTGGCGCAGCACGATCGTTTCTTCACGATCGGGACCGGTCGAAACCATGTCCACCGGCACGCCGACGAGTTCTTCGATGCGCTTGATGTAAGCGCGCGCCGTCGCAGGCAAGGCCGCCAGCGATTTCGCGCCGACAGTGCTTTCCGTCCAGCCTGGCATTTCTTCGTAGATCGGCTCGCAGCGGGCTGCGTCTTCGGCGCCAACCGGGAAGATGTCGACGATCTTGCCATCGAGCTTGTAGCCGGTGCACAGCTTCAGGGTTTCCAGGCCGTCCAGCACGTCCAGCTTGGTCAGGCACATGCCCGACACGCCATTGATCTGCACGGAGCGGCGCAGCAAGGCGGCGTCGAACCAGCCGCAGCGGCGGGCGCGGCCCGTCACGGTGCCGAATTCATGGCCGACTTTGGCCAGGTGCAGACCCACGCCAGCGTCCGTAGGCAGTTCCGACGGGAACGGGCCGGAGCCGACGCGCGTCGTGTAAGCCTTGGTGATGCCCAGGATGTAGTGCAGCATGCCAGGACCGACGCCCGAACCGGCGGAGGCATTGCCTGCCACGCAGTTCGACGAGGTAACGAACGGATAGGTGCCGTGGTCGACGTCGAGCAGGGAACCCTGCGCGCCTTCGAACAGCAGGTTGGCGCCGGCCTTGTGCGCTGCATACAGCGCGCTCGACACGTCGGCGACCATCGGACGCAGGCGCGGCACATAGGCCAGCGCGTCGTCGAGGGTCTTCTGATAATCGACTTTCGGCGCCTTCAGGTAGTTTTCCAGCACGAAGTTGTGGTAATCGAGATTTTCCGCCAGCTTTTCAGCGAAGCGCGTCTCGTTCAGCAGGTCGGCGATACGGATCGCGCGGCGTGCCACTTTATCTTCGTAGGCCGGGCCGATGCCCTTGCCCGTCGTGCCGATCTTGGCCGCGCCGCGTGCCGCTTCGCGGGCTGCGTCAAGTGCCGAGTGGTAAGGCAGGATGACTGGCGAGGCTTCGGAGATTTTCAGGCGCGAAGCGACTTCGACACCGACAGCTTCGAGCTTGTCGATTTCGCGCAGCACGTCCGGTACCGAAACGACCACACCGTTACCGATGTAGCAGGCGACGCCGGCGCGCATGATACCCGAAGGGATCAGTTGCAACGCGGTCTTGACGCCGCCGATGACCAGCGTGTGGCCTGCATTGTGGCCGCCCTGGAAGCGCACCACACCCTGGGCGTGATCGGTCAACCAATCGACGATCTTGCCTTTACCCTCATCGCCCCATTGGGTGCCGATGACAACGACGTTCTTTGCCATAATTTTCTTTGACATCACTCAACCTAAGTTTTTAAGAATCCAGCTACTACCATTATCGGCAAGTACCAGCACGCGATCGCACTCGAACTCGTCTTGTTCATTACTGTGACCCGGCATACTCTGGATCACGACCTCGCCCGCCTTGCGCAACTCGGCGATTTTTTCCTTCAATTCTGGCGCGCTGCCCCACGGCGCGCGGATCGAATGCTTCCGTTCCGCGGTCGGCAACAGACGCGCCAGTTCGCGCAAATCGAGCGAGAAGCCGGTCGCGGGACGAGCCCGGCCGAACGCTTCGCCGACGTGGTCATAACGGCCGCCGCGCGCAACCGCGTTCGGCAAGCCAGGTACATACAGCGCGAACATCGCGCCACTTTCATATTGGTAGCCGCGCAGGTCGGCCAGGTCAATCGCCACTTCGGCGCGGCCCAAAGCGGATCCGGCCAGCGCGGCCAGTTCGGCCAGCGCCTTCAGCACGCCCGGCAACGGCGGCAGCACTTGGCGCGCACGCGCCAGCACGTCGATGTCGCCGTACAGGTTCGGCAAGGCCAGCAGCGCATCGCGCGTGACGGGATCGTAGGCGGCGGTCAGCGCACGCAGGCCCGGCGCATCTTTCGCGCGCAGCAAGGCGTACAGCGCAGCCTCGTCGCGCACGGCAGCGGCGTCTTGCGCAATGATAGCGCGCAACAGGCCAACGTGCGACAAATCCAGGCGCACGCTATCGAAACCGGCCAGTGCCAGCGAAGCGAGCGCCAGTTCCTGGATTTCGGCGTCCGCTTCCAGGCCGGCGTGGCCATAGATTTCGGCGCCGATCTGCAGCGGTTCGCGGGTGGCGTGCAGACCCGATGGACGGGTATGCAGCACGCTGCCGGCATAGCACAGGCGGGTCACGGTGGCACGGTTCAGCAAATGCGCGTCGATGCGCGCCACTTGCGTCGTCATGTCGGCACGCAGGCCGAGCATGCGGCCCGACAGCTGGTCGACCAGTTTAAACGTGCGCAGGTCGGTATCCTTGCCAGCGCCGGTCATCAGCGATTCCAGATACTCGAGCAGCGGCGGCATCACCAGTTCATATCCGTACAGACGGAAATTATCCAGCATGAGGCGGCGCAGCTCTTCGATCTTGCGCGCTTCCGACGGCAGAACATCGGCAATATTTTCGGGCAAAAGCCAATTCGGCATGAGGGAGCGAGATACGGAAGAAAGTTGAAAAAATGCATCATGCGAGGCAGCGGCGAGCGCGCCAGGCAAGAGGCCGAACCTGATATTTTACGCGAAAACACGGGCCTTTAGGGACAAGTTCTCCGAATAGCTGCCACACAGCCCTAAAAACACCGCATTTTACGCCTTCCCGCAACAGCTTCGCGGGCACAAAAAAACGGGGCCGGCGTCGATGCCGGCCCCGCTGCTGCTGCCCCCGTCCTTGCGGCCAGGTGCAGTCTCGATGCCGCCTTACTTCTTGGACGGAGCGGCCGTGCCGTTACCCTTGAAGTACTTGAAGAATTCCGAACTCGGATCGACCAACATCACGTCGCCCTTGTCCTTGAAGGTGGCGCGGTAGGCTTCCAGGCTACGGTAAAACTTGTAGAACTCCGGATTCCGGCCAAACGCTTCCGCATAGATCTGCGATGCCTTGGCGTCGCCCTCGCCGCGGATCTTCTCGGCTTCGCGGTACGCTTCGGCCAGGATCACCGTGCGCTGCTTGTCGGCGTCGGCGCGGATCTTCTCGGAATCGGCCGAACCGGTCGAACGCAACTCATTGGCCACGCGCACGCGCTCAGACTTCATGCGCTCATACACCGAGTTGTTGATCTGCTCGACGTAATCGACGCGTTTCAGGCGCACATCGACGATGCCCACCCCGATGGCCTCGGCCTCGGCCGCCACCTTGGTCTTGATCGCCTGCATTACCTTGCCGCGTTCGCCCGAGATCACTTCGCGCACCGTGCGCTTGGTGATTTCATCGTTCAGGGCAGCCTTGACGATTTGCGACATGCGGTTGCGGGCGCGGCTTTCATCGCCGCCGAAGCTGCGGAAATAGGTCTTCGGATTGACGATGCGCCACTTCACATACGCGTCAACGAGGATGTTCTTCTTCTCGGCCGTGATGAAGCGCTCCGGCTCCGGCGTGTCGAGCGTCAGGATGCGCTTATCCAGGTAGATGACGTTCTGGAACGGCGGCGGCAGCTTGAAGTACAAGCCTGGCTTGCTGATCTCGTCCTTGACTTCACCGAGGGCGAAGACGATGGCGTATTTACGCTGATCGACCACGAACACCGTCGAGGAAAGGAGCATGATCGCGATAAAGCCCGCGATCAGGGCGGCAACGATACGGTTCATTAGCGGCTCTCCCGTTCACGCGAAGAGCGGCTGTCGCGACGCTGGTTGACTTCTACTGTCTGCATGGCTTCCTGTGGCATTACGGTGTTGGCTGCGGGTGCGGCCGCTGCGGCGCGCGCTGCTGCGGCCGAGGCGTCCGACGCCGCCTGCTGGGCGATCAACTTGTCGAGCGGCAGATACAGCAGATTGCTGCCCGTCTTGGCGTCAACCATGACCTTGCTGGCACTGCTGAACACTTGCTGCATCGTTTCCAGGTACATGCGGTCGCGCGTGACGGCCGGCGCCTTCTGGTATTCGGCCAGCACCTGCTTGAAGCGCGACGCATTACCTTCGGAGTTCTCGGTCACCATGGCCCGGTAGGCCTCGGCTTCCTGCACCAGGCGGAATGCTGCGCCGCGTGCTTTCGGAATGACGTCATTGGCGTAGGCCTGGCCTTCATTCTTCTGGCGCTCACGGTCCTGGCCTGCCTTGACGGCATCGTCGAAGGCGGCTTGCACCTGCTCCGGCGGCTGCACGGCCTGCATCGTCACGTTGTTAATCAACACGCCAGCCTTGTAACCTTCAAGAATCTGCTGCATCAATTTTTGCGTGTCAAAAGCCACTTTTTCGCGGCCTTCATACAGCACGAAGTCCATCTTGCTGCGGCCGACCACTTCGCGGATCGCCGTCTCGGCGACTTGGCGCAAGGTGTCTTCCTGGTCGCGCACGCTGAACAGCCATTCCACCGGATCTTTCAGCGTGTACTGCACCGCGAACTGGATGTCGATGATGTTTTCATCGTCCGTCAGCATCAGCGACTCGCTGGCCTGCTTGTTGCGCAGCGAAGTGCGATAACCGACTTCCACCGTGCGCACCTGCGACACATTGACGGTTTCATCGGTCTGGAACGGATACGGCCAGCGCCAGTTGAGACCGGCCGGCGCCGTGCGCGTGTATTGGCCAAACGTCAGCACCACGCCGCTCTGCCCCTCTTGCACGATGAAGGCGCCGCTGGCGAGCCAGATGAAGACGGCGATCACGCCGACCACGCCGGCGGTGATGCCTGCACCCTTCATGTCGGGACGCGGGCCGTTGCCGCCGCCATTGTTGTTACCGCCGTTGTCGGGACGGTTCTTCTGTCCGAAAAAGGCGTTCAGGCGCTGATTGAAATCGCGCCACAACTGATCGAGGTCCGGCGGACCTTCGCCGGGCTTTTTGCCTTCTTGGGCTTTCTTGCCGTCGTCCTTGCGATTGCCCCAGCGGGGATCGTTCAGGGACAACTTCAAGCCTGTTTTTTTGAGTAGGGAGACAAGCATAACTATCGTGTTCCGACTTGGGAGTGGGTGGAAATCCTATCGTCCTCGCCAGGCTCTTCGTCCTGGTCCGGGGCGGCGCCATCGTGCTGGTCGTACTGACCGTCCAACTGATCTTCCTGCGGTGCTGCGTCGTTCTGATACAGGTGGGCCGAACGGGGCGCCTTCCTGGCCATCTCGACAATCGCATCGCGCAGCAGGTCGAGACCGCTGCCCTTCTGCGCACTGACGAAGACGCGACTGATCGTAGCATATTCATCGCGCTCCACCGATGGCTCCAGCCCGGCCGCATCGATCTTGTTCCACACGAGAATCTGCGGAATGTGATCGGCGCCGATCTCTTTCAAGACCAGGTTGACCTGCTCGATCTGCTCCATGCGCACCGGCGACGCAGCGTCGACGACGTGCAGCAGCAAATCGGCATGAATGGTTTCTTCGAGCGTGGCGCGGAAAGCGGCCACCAGTTGATGCGGCAATTCGCGCACGAAGCCGACCGTGTCGGAGATCACCACATTGCCCACTTCCTGACCCAGGTAAACCCGGCGCGAGGTGGTGTCCAGGGTGGCGAACAACTGGTCGGCAACATACACGCCGGCCTTGGTCACGGCATTGAACAGGGTCGACTTGCCGGCATTGGTATAGCCGACCAGGGACACCGAAAATGTGTGATTGCGGCCGCGCGCGCGGCGCTGCGTTTCGCGCTGCTTGTGCAGCTTTTCCAGGCGGGCGCGCAAGGCCTTGACGCGGTCACCGATCAGCCGGCGGTCGGTCTCGAGCTGCGTCTCGCCGGGGCCGCGCAAGCCGATACCGCCCTTTTGCCGCTCAAGGTGGGTCCAGCCGCGGATCAGGCGCGTGGCCAGATGCTGCAACTGGGCCAGCTCGACTTGCAGCTTGCCCTCGTGGCTCTTGGCGCGCTGCGCGAAGATATCGAGGATCAGGCTGGTACGGTCGAGCACCCGCACATTCAGGCGCTTTTCCAGATTGCGCTGCTGCGCAGGTGACAGGGCGTGATTGAAGATGACGATTTCCAGGCCATCGTTGACGACGATGTCGCCAATTTCATCGGCCTTGCCGCTACCGACGAAATACGCGGAATCGGGACTGGAACGCTTGGCCGTGATGGTGGAAATCGGGTCCGCACCAGCCGAACGCGACAACAGCATGAGTTCCTCCATGCTGGCGGCGAAGTCGCTGTGACCGAAGTCAACCCCGACTAGTACGGCGCGCATGATGGCATCAGATAAGTTGCGGCGGACGCCGACGCCGATGCAAACGCATCAGCGCCGCTGGCGCGGACGGGGTCGATGGAGGGTGAAAGGCGCTGGGCCTTCAAGCTCAACTCTTTACTCCGCTTCAGATTCAATATTGAGATTGACGGCACGGGCCGGCACCACTGTCGAGATGGCATGCTTGTACACCATCTGTGTCACCGTATTGCGCAGCAATACGACATATTGATCGAACGATTCGATATGGCCCTGCAATTTAATGCCATTGACCAGGTAGATCGAGACAGGAACATGCTCTTTGCGTAATGCATTGAGGAATGGGTCTTGTAACAGTTGCCCTTTGTTGCTCATAACAGCTCCGTTGTTTATGTTGTTGTGTAAGAATTGGAGGCGACTCGCTTGATTTCAAGTGCTCTCACACCTTTCAAGGAGAGAAAGATGCGTCATAGCTACTGTAACCTGTTTTCACGATCGCTGTCGCGCATGGCGCATTAACACTTTCATTTCGTGCAAGAGCCGTCGAATTGGCTGTCGGCGCCGCATTATCTCTGCGGCGCCTTAATATGCACTTAATCCAGCTGTTAAATCATTACTTGCTTGGCGTGCGTGCAAACGGGTTTTTACCCGTGCGCAGTTCGATGCGCAGTGGCGTGCCGACCAGGGCAAACGTATCGCGGAAATGCTTTTCCAGATAACGCTTGTATGGATCGCCAACGGCGTCGAGCGCATTGCCGTGAATGACGATCACAGGCGGGTTCATGCCGCCCTGGTGAGCATAGCGCAGCTTCGGACGGATCGAGCCCTTGCGGCGTGGCTCCTGCTTCTCCACGGCCTCGATCAGGGCGCGCGTCAGTTTCGGCGTCGACAGGTCGCACATGGCGGCCGCATATGCGGCGTTGAGCGACTTCATCAGTGGAGCGATGTTGGTGCCCTTCAGCGCCGAAATGAAATGCATTTGCGCGAACGACAGGAAATCGAGCTTGCGGTCGATATCGATCTTGATCTCGTCGCGTTCGTGCGATTGCAAGCCATCCCATTTATTCACGGCCACCACCAGCGCGCGGCCCGATTCCAGGATGAAGCCGGCGATATGCGCGTCCTGTTCGGAAATATCCTGCTGCGCGTCAAGCATCAGCACCACCACGTTGGCTTCGGAAATCGATTGCAGGGTTTTCACCACCGAGAATTTCTCGATCGCTTCAAATACCTTGCCGCGGCGGCGGATACCGGCCGTGTCGATCAGCGTGTATTGCTGGCCATCGCGCTCGAACGGAATTTCGATCGAGTCGCGCGTCGTGCCCGGCATGTCGAAGGCGATCACGCGCTCTTCGCCCAGCAGGGTGTTGATGAGCGTCGACTTGCCCACGTTCGGACGGCCGACGAGGGCAATCTTGATACCGCGGTCGGTCTTTTCCAGCTCTTCAGGCTCATCCGGACGCTGCGCGAAGGCCAGGTCCAGCATCACTTCGACGAGGTCGTTGACGCCGTCGCCGTGCGCCGACGAGATCGCATACGGATCGCCCATGCCCAATTCATAGAATTCGGACACGACGGCCGTATAGCGCATGCCTTCGCTTTTATTGACCACCAACAAGACCGGGCGACCGCTCTTGCGCAGGAAGTCAACGATGGTCTTGTCATGCGGGGTCAGGCCTTGGCGGCCGTCCACGATGAAGACCACCACGTCGGCCTCGGCCACGGCCTGCTTGGTCTGCAGTGCCATCTGGTGCATGATGCCTTCCTTGGCGACGGGTTCGAAACCACCCGTATCGATGACCAGGAAGGGACGTTCGCCGACACGGCCTTCGCCATAGTGACGATCGCGCGTCAACCCAGGCAAATCCGCCACCAGCGCATCGCGCGAGCGGGTCAGACGATTGAATAAAGTCGATTTCCCAACATTGGGTCGACCTACTAGTGCAATTACCGGCTTCATTGTATTACTCGACCGCGAGAGCGGTCACTGTCCCTGATTGGGTTTGAAAAATCAAATTCGAACCTGCCACAACGGGAGCCGAAACAATCGGACTACCGTCGGTGCTGACCCGACCTATTAATGCGCCATCTTCCCGTGACAGGAAGTGGATATAACCTTGATAGTCACCGACGGCGACGCTGCGGCCGAAGGAGGCCGGCGTCGACAGGCGGCGGCGCGCCAGCGCCTCATTCTTCCAGGCGCTCTGGCCGCCTTCGCGGCTGAACGCCAGCACGGCGCCCTGGGCGTCGGCGGCAAACACGAAACGCTGGTCGACGGCCACGCCCACATCGGACGAGATCGGCTTGGTCCAGCGCGGCACGCCCGTGGCGGCATCGAAGCAGCCCGCCTTGCCCTGGTACGTGACGGCGCACACTTCGCCTTCGAACACGACCGGCGTGCCGGCGATGTCGGAGACGCGCTCCAGTTCAGTGGCGCCGCGCGGTTCGCTGACGACGATCTCCCAGCGTACCACACCGGTGGCGGCCGTCAGTGCCAGCAGCTTGCCGCCCGGCTGGGCCACGTAGACATTTGCGCCGCCCAGCACCATGCCCGGCGCATTGCGCAGGGTCAGCGCCGGCGTGGCGCGCTGCACCGTCCACTTGCGCTCGCCCGTCTTGGCATCGAAGCCGACGATGCGGTTGTCCACGCTGCGCACCACGACCACGCCCTGTCCCACGACAGGCGGGGTCAGCACTTCGCTGGACGCCTGAGCCTTCCACAATTGCTTGCCATCGGCATCAAACGCCAGCACGGCGCCCTTGGCAGCGCCCACGGCCACCAGCGTGCCATCGCTACCGGCGCTGGAAGTGATGTCGCTGCCGGCCTTGATGCGCCACGTTTCACGGCCGCTGGCCGCATCCAGGCGCGCCAGCGCGCCATCGGCATTGACCACGTACAGGCTGTTACCGGCCAGCGCAGGCGTAAACGCGTACACGCCGGCCTTGCCGATCGAATACTTCCAGGCGTCGCGTACGGCAATGCTCGATTTTAACTCGACCAGCTTGGCCGGTTCGACTTTCGGGTCTTTCGAGGCAAACGGGTTCCAGGACGAGCAACCGGCCATCAGGGCCAACAGACTTGCAGCTACCAGCTTTTCAGTGACACGCATAAGTGTTATCCAACCTTTTTCTTGTACTTGTAAGGGCATGGCCGGCGGCGCACAACGCCGCATGGCCGCACCATCAGTGTTCCTGTCAGGCGGCGGCCTTGTCAGCCTTGGCCTTGTCTTCCGGTACCGTACCGCCAATCGCCTCCAGTTTGACCTGGATCAATTGACGGCCTGGATTGTTCTTGTCCGTCGCAGCCAGCGCGGCCAGGTAGGCCGTGCGTGCATCGGCCAGCTTGTTTTGCGCCACCAGGATATCGCCCTTGCGGTCGGCCACGGCGCCGGCAAATTGCGCCACGCTGGCCGTCGCCAGCACTTTCAACGCTTCATCGTAGGCTTTTTCGTCCAGCAGGACACCAGCCAGGCGCAGCTTGGCGATGGCCTTGTACTCTTCCGTGCCGTGCTCGGCCACCCATTGCAGCTGGGTCTTGGTCGTTTTCAGGTCATTCGCGTCAAACGCCACCTTGGCCGCGGCCAGGGCGCTCATCTGCGCATACGCAGTGCCGCTGAAACGCGACTGCATGTCGCCGGCCGCGCGCATCACCTTGGCGGTGTCCTTGGCGGTGATGGCGTTTTGCAGTTCGTCATACAGCTGGCCCGCTTGCGCAGCCTGCGTGCGCTGGTAGTATTGCCAGCCAGCCCAGCCGCTATAGCCTGCCAGCGCCACGATCAGGACCCAGGAGGTCAGATTGCCATTGCGCTGCCACCAGGCCTTGAGGGTTGCCAGTTGTTCTTGTTCTTCGTGATCGTATGCCATGGGTCGTCAGTTTTAATGAGTAGTTGATCGAGGGTAGTACGGTCTTGCTTCAAATCAATGGTGGTGATGCACGTGACCACCAGGACCGTGGTCGTGGCCGCAATCGTGGTCACCGATGATCTGGTCCACCACGTAATCGACGACATCGTCGAACGGTACCGTGTTCTGCTGCGCGCCAGCATCGGCTTCGCGCATGGCTTTCACCGTAGCGACATTGTTGGCGATTTCATCGTCGCCCATGATCACGGCAAACGCCGCGCCGCTGGCATCGGCCTTTTTCATTTGTGTCTTGAAGCTGCCGCCACCGTTGCTCGCTGCGCAATGTAGCACAACGTCGAGGCCAGCATCGCGAATCCGCTCGGCCAGCACGAAGGCTTGCAAGCCGGCCTGCTCGCCCTGGTGCACCAGGTACACGTCGCACTGGGCCGGCGCTTCCGGTTCAGCCGCATCCTTCATCAGCAGCACCAGGCGCTCGACGCCCATGCCGAAACCGACGGCTGGCGTCGATTTGCCACCGAACATTTCCACCATGCCATCATAGCGGCCACCGGCGCAGACCGTGCCTTGCGCACCCAGCTTGTCGCTAACCCACTCGAACACCGTGCGGTTGTAGTAATCAAGGCCGCGCACCAGGCGTGGATTGATGGTGAACGGAATATTATTGTGGTTCAAGATCTTCTGCACGCCGTGGAAGTGGGCCAGCGATTCCTCACCCAGGTAGTCCAGCAATTTCGGTGCGCCATTGACCAGGTCCTGCATGGCAGGATTCTTGGTATCGAGGATGCGCAACGGATTGCTGTGCAGGCGGCGCTTGGCCTCCTCGTCGAGCAGCTCGCTGTGGCTTTCCAGATAGGTGATCAGGTCGGCGCGGTGGCGCAGGCGCTCGTCCGCGTCGCCGATCGAGTTCAGCTCCAGGCGGATGCCTTCCAGGCCCAGGTCATCCCACAGGCGGCGCGACAGCATGATGATCTCGGCGTCGATATCCGGGCCCGCAAATCCAATGGCTTCCACGCCGAACTGGTGGAACTGGCGGTAGCGGCCTTTTTGCGGGCGCTCATGGCGAAACATCTGGCCCTTGTACCACAGGCGTTTCGGACCTTCGTAGACGAGGTTGTGCTCGACCACGGCGCGCACCACGCCGGCCGTGCCTTCCGGGCGCAGGGTCAGGTTGTCGCCGTTCATCGAATCGGTGAACGAATACATTTCCTTTTCCACGATATCGGTCACGGCGCCGATGGCGCGCGCGAACAATTTCGTTTCTTCCACGATTGGCGTGCGGATTTGCTGGAAGCCGTAGCTTTGCAGCACGGATTGCGCCGTATTTTCAAACAATTCCCACAGCGGGGCGTCGACCGGCAGGATATCGTTCATGCCTTTGACTGCAGTAATCTTGTCGAGCTTTTTATTTTCGGACATAGTGTTCTTCTTTACTTTTTTATCGGATCAGGCTCAGACGGCAACCGCATTTCCGTAGTGACTCTGTACATACTTCAAGACGATGTCCTGGAATTCCTCGACGATGCGTTCGCCGCGCAGGGTGACGACTTTCTCGCCGTCCACAAAAACAGGCGCGGCCGGCGACTCACCCGTGCCGGGCAGGCTGATGCCGATGTTCGCATGCTTCGATTCACCGGGACCGTTGACGATGCAGCCCATGACGGCCACGTTCATCGCTTCCACGCCCGGATATGATTTCTTCCATTCAGGCATCTGCTCGCGCAGATACGTCTGGATGTTGTCGGCCAGTTCCTGGAAGGTGGTCGACGTCGTGCGGCCACAGCCGGGGCAGGCGATCACCATGGGCGCGAACTTGCGCAAGCCCATGGTTTGCAAAATTTCCTGGCCGACGATGACTTCGCGCGTGCGGTCGCCGCCCGGCTCGGGCGTGAGCGAAATGCGGATGGTGTCGCCGATGCCCTCTTGCAGCAGCACGGACAGCGCCGCGGTGGACGCCACGATGCCCTTGCTGCCCATGCCCGCTTCCGTCAGGCCCAGGTGCAGCGGATAGTCGCAGCGCTGGGCCAGTTCGCGGTACACGGCGATCAAATCTTGCACGCCAGACACTTTGCACGACAGGATGATCTTGTCGCGGGCCAGGCCCAGCTCTTCGGCGCGCACGGCGTTTTCAATCGCCGACGTCACCAGCGCTTCGTACATGACGGCTTGCGCCGGCCACGGATCGCTGCGGCCCGCATTTTCATCCATGATGCGCGCCAGCAAGGCCTGATCCAGGCTGCCCCAGTTCACGCCGATGCGCACCGGCTTGTCGTACTTGCAAGCCGCTTCGATCATTTGCGCAAATTGCGTGTCGCGCTTGGCGCCCTTGCCCACATTGCCCGGATTGATGCGGTACTTCGACAGCGCGCGCGCGCAATCGGGGTAGTCGTTGAGCAGGGTATGGCCGTTGTAATGGAAGTCGCCCACCAGCGGCACGTCGATGCCCATCTTGTCGAGCTGCTCGCGAATGTAGGGCACGGCAGCAGCCGCTTCCGGACGGTCCACCGTCAGGCGCACCAGTTCCGAACCGGCACGCGCCAGTTCCTTGATCTGGATCGCCGTGCCGATGGCGTCGGCCGTATCCGTGTTCGTCATCGACTGCACCACCACGGGGGCGTCGCCGCCCACCCAGATCTGGCGCTGGCCGTGCGCGATCAGCACCTTGCGGCTGTCGCGCCGGCCGGATGGACCGGAGCCGATCGCTGTTTTCGAGGTAGCCATAATATTATCTTGTGAGTTTGCTTACTTAAACTTCTGGTTTAAACGTTACTTGATGCTGACGCGCGAAATCGTGCCGCCCGCAACGGTCGGCAAATCCAGCTTGGCGCCGCGCAAGGTTGCCTGCACGACACCCGGCTTGCCCACCACCAGGGTAGCCGGGCCCGTGATATCGAACGTTTCCGTGCTACCCGCCTTGACCATGCGCGAAATCAGCGGCGCGGCGCCAGGACGGCGAATCTCGATCCAGGAATCCTGCTCCACCTTCAACACCAGCGCATTCGAAACCACGGCCGCTGCCGGTGGCGTGACAGCCGCCGCTGCCGGCGTCGCGACTGGCGCGGCTATCGGCGCGGATGCGGACGGCGCACCCGTCTGCGTGTCGTTGCCTGGCGGCGGCGGCACGGAGATCAGGGGCACGGACGGCGTCTGCACGGGTGTCAAGTCCTGGCCCGGCTTGATCAGGGTCGTTTCCACGGGGCCCACGTCAGGATGCGCGGCTTCTTTTTCGGTGCGCGAGGATAGCAGGCTGGCCGGCACATAGCCCAGCTTGTATGCGCCAAAGGCGGCAGCCACGACCACGGCCACGGCACCGGCGATCCAGAGGGGCGTCTGGTTCGACGAACGCTGCGTCATCGACGGGAAGCGCGATTCGGAGAAGGTGGCGGAAATCTCGCGTCGCACGGGCGCGACAGCCGGGTCTTGCGCCGGCGCCGGATGCACTTCGATCATGGCCACCAGCGGCGCCGCGTCGAGCTTGACCACCTTGGCATAGGCGCGCACGAAACCGCGCACCACGGCCAGGTTCGGCAAAGCCGCCATGTCACCCTCCTCCAGCGCGATCACCTGGCGTGGCGCCAGCTTGAGCTGGTCTGCCACCTGTTCCACCGGCCAACCCAGCGCTTCGCGCTGCGCCTTCAACTGTGCGCCTGCCAACGCAAGATTGCCCTGGGGCTGCTGCTGAGGCGTTTCTGCCCACTCTGAATTCATTGGTATCCCTGTCTCACTCATCAAACGCCCCATTTTGATAAGCAGCATATTCGGGGGAGCCGGAATGGTGGTTGCGCAAATGCGCCCCCAGGCCAGCTTCCGCACCCGCATCCCCGAGCTTATGCTGCACCTTGATCCCGAGCCACAGCACATCGGCCGTCTGGCTCTCCATTGTTGCTATCTTACCGAGCCGCTGCCAATAATAAGCCGCCTGCCGGTAGTCTTGCTGTTGGTAATACACGCGCACCAGGCCGGCATTCGTTACTGCCACATCCGGTGCGATCCGTACCGCGCGCATCAAATACGCGCCGGCACGCGGGTAATCATGCAGGGCCAGGCTGCAAGCGCCCCCATTGTTGAGCGCTTTTTCCGGCGACACATACGCCGCATCTGCCAGCGCCGCATCGAAATACGCCAGCGATTGCGCGGCGCGTCCCGTCTGGCACAAAAACAGGCCGTAATTATTGCTCAACTCAGGATTGTGGGGCGCAAGGCGCAAAGCGTAAAGGAAATCTTTCTCGGCAGGCGCAGTTTGCCGCCGGGCTGCAAGGATCAGGGCGCGCACGCCGTAGGCTTGCGCATCGTTCGGCGCCAGCTGCACGGCTTGCTCAGCTTCCGCCAGGGCCACGTCGAGCTGGCCTTGCGCATAATACGCGCTGGCCAGCTGCAGGCGCAGCGCGGCGCGCTCATCGGCGCTTGCCTGCTTGTCCTGGCCAGGGGCCGCGACGCGGCTTGCGGAAGAAGCAGAAGCACAGCCGACCAGCAGCACAGCCAGGCAGACAGCGGCCACAGCGAGCGAGCGTTGGTAAGCCATGCCTTCCCTCATCAGGAGCGGATCTCCACGATCTTGCCGAAATTGGCGCCAAATTTCTGTTGATACTCAGTCATCTTTTCCATGCGTTCCTGCACCCGCGTGCGGTCCTTGACTTCGCCGGCCAGCTGGCCGCAAGCCGCATCGATATCGTCGCCGCGCGTCTTGCGCACGGTGGTGATGATGCCGCCGTCCATCAATACCTGGGCAAACGCCTTGATGCGCGGGTTTTTCGAGCGGAACAGGCCCGACTCGGGGAAAGGATTGAACGGGATCAGGTTGAACTTGCAGTTCACGCCGAACTCGCGGTCTTGCACCAGCGCCAGCAGTTCACGCGCGTGCTCGTCGCTGTCATTGACGCCATCGAGCATGCAGTATTCAAACGTAATGAAATCGCGCGGGGCGAATTCCAGGTAGCGTTTGCAGGCCGCCATCAATTCCTTCAGCGGGTATTTCTTGTTCAGTGGAATCAAACCATCGCGCAGCGCGTCGTTCGAGGCGTGCAGCGAGACGGCCAGGGCCACCGGCACTTCCTGCGACAGCTTGTCCATCATCGGCACCACGCCCGAGGTCGACAGCGTCACGCGGCGGCGCGACAGGCCGTAGGCATTGTCGTCGAGCATCAGTTTCAGTGCCGTGACGGTCGGTTCAAAGTTCAGCAGGGGCTCGCCCATGCCCATCATCACCACATTGGTGATCTGGCGCTCGCCTTTCGGGCCCGGCTCGATGCCCTTGGTGCGGCGCAATTCAAATTCGGCCATCCACAGCTGGCCAATGATCTCGCCCACGGACAAGTTGCGGTTGAAGCCTTGCTTGCCCGTCGAGCAGAAACGGCAGTTCACCGCGCAACCGGCCTGGGTCGAGATGCACAGGGTGCCGCGGTTTTCTTCCGGAATGAACACGGTTTCCACGGCATTGCCATTGCCCACGTCGACCAGCCACTTGCGCGTGCCATCCGTGGACGTGTGGTCGCTGATGATGGCCGGGGCGCGCACTTCGGCGCGCGTGGCCAGCTTGTCGCGCAGCGACTTGGCCAGGTCCGTCATGGCGTCGAAGTCGGAGGCTCCGAACTGATGTATCCAGCGTTGCAATTGTTTCGCACGAAACGGTTTCTCTCCCAACTCGGCGCAGTAGGCGATGAGTTGCGCGGGATCGAGGTCCAGCAAGTTGGTGAGGGTCGTCGTATTCATGATCATGTCTATTCTAAAAATCCGTCCCCGCGCGCATCAGGAGCTCAAAGCCACCACAGCGCAGCGGGAACAGGGGGTGATAAGTTATTTCACAGATAACGCCAGGAAATAACGTTATCTAAGGCAATTAAGCCTTCAGTTCTGGGAAGAAGTAAGCGATTTCCACTTTAGCAGCTTCGACAGCGTCGGAACCGTGTACGGCGTTAGCGTCGATCGAATCGGCGAAATCGGCGCGGATCGTGCCTTTTTCTGCTTTCTTCGGATCGGTTGCGCCCATCAGGTCACGGTGGGCCAGAACGGCGTTTTCGCCTTCCAGGGCTTGGATCATGACTGGACCGGAAACCATGAAGTCGACCAGATCCTTGAAGAAGCCGCGTTCTTTGTGCGCTGCGTAGAAGCCTTCAGCTTGTTCGCGCGACAGTTGGGTCATGCGTGCTGCAACGATTTTCAGGCCAGCGTTTTCAAAACGGGTGTAGATTTGACCGATTACGTTTTTTGCAACTGCGTCTGGTTTGATGATCGACAGGGTGCGTTCGATTGCCATGTGTGAAAACTCCAATAAAAAGTAAGGTTTAAAACGGTAAATTGATAACTCAATCAACCTTTGATTTTACCATACTCCACCCCATATCACCCAGGCAGGCAGGTGGACTCTTCTGCCCCTGCCTGAGTTTAATTAAATCTTAAGCTGGTTTTTTTGCAAAAACCGGGGTCCATGCTATCCTTGGGCAAAGTAGTAATTTGAATTGACAACACGGAGGCACTATGAATCAGAACATGCAACGCACCTTTGACCTGTCGGGGGGCATGCAGCAAGTCCGCCACCAGGTCTTGCGCAACACTTACTGGCTGCTGGCACTGTCCATGATACCGACCGTGCTGGGCGCCTTCATCGGCGTGCAAATGCATTTGCCGATGCTGACCGGCGGCATGGGCTTCATCATCTTCATGGCCGTCGCTTTCGGCTTCATGTACGCGATTGAAAAAACCAAGAATTCGGGCCTCGGCGTCGCCGTCCTGCTGGGCTTTACCTTCTTCATGGGCCTGATGCTCACGCCTATCCTGACGCGCACGCTCGGTTACTCGAACGGCGGCATGCTGATCATGACGGCATTCGGCGGCACGGCCACCATCCTGGCCGTGATGGCGACCATCGCCACGGTGTCGAAGCGCGACTTCTCGGCCATGGGCAAATGGCTGTTCGCCGGCGTGATCGTGCTGATCCTGGCATCGGTGGCAAACATTTTCCTGGGCCTGTCGGCACTGTCGATCGTGATCTCCATGGTCGCCATCGCCATCTTCTCGGCCTACATCCTGTATGACGTGCAGCAAATCATCAACGGCGGCGAGACCAACTACATCTCGGCCACCTTGCGCATCTACCTGGACGTGTACAACATCTTCACCAGCCTGCTCTCTTTGCTGGGCTTCGCCGGCGGCAGCCGCGACTAATCCCTACGATTAGGAAAGCAAAAAGCCGACCCTCGGGTCTAATGCCGTTCAGTCAAGACTGAACGGCATTTTTATTTTCCGGCTTGTAAACGTCAGAAGAGCCTGTTAACCTGCGATACATGCTTGATGACGCGATGCATTTTTTGACAGAACACCAAGAGGCGCCTAATT